>JAKSBJ010000303.1 GCA_022361195.1 Flavobacteriales bacterium | reverse complement strand
TGCAGTTTAGGTTTTGTTATGATGGTTTTTGCCAGTTTTTCGAAAATTCCAGAATATTTTCGTTTATCTCGTTAGCCGATTTTCCAAGTTTAATAGCAAGCATTTCATAGTTGTTATAGTCAGATTTATCTCGGTAATGGAAATAAGTATACTCCCCTATATTTCCAACTAAATTGAGCTGTCTGAACTTAGCGTATTGCCTACCTTCGAGAGATATTAATTGGCTTAACACACCATTTTTAGATATTTCATAAAGAGCTTTCTCGCTTTTAAATAGAAATCGATTATTGGCCTGGTCTTCAATAATTAAGTAGTCTGTATTTTTGTAAACACTAGTGTCATAAGGAGCTATTTCGTCCAGTACCTCACCTGTTGACTTACTTAGGACAAAAAAGAAGTAAAGTGTATGTTTGTCGGGATAGTCAGACTTACTCTCAGCATCCGTGTACGCAGAGAGTAAAATTTGATTATTAGAAAGTTCAAAAGCTTGTAATAATTGAAGGTTACTAGGAATTGAGCGAAATCCGAGGTTTAAGTCCCAATTGTTTATTAGTTCTTTTTCACGTTCTTTAATAAAAGTAAGTAACTTACAATTATTCGTCTCATTTGTCAGCTCCATTTCAAGGGGGAATAATTCCTTGTTTTCGTTCCCTTCAATAAGTCCATTGTAGGTCCAACAATCCTGTAAATAGGAGGTTTCAAAGTAAGACTCGGATAGAAACGTGGGCGACATTTCCTTACTTATGGCAAGTATATAACGATTTCGATTTTTTGCCCCTTTTGTAAGACAAAGAATTTGACCATTACTGATCGGGAAAAATGAACTGAAAAAATTAAGATCGTTTTTTTCTTCGGTTCCCAGGAAATTAATTATTTCTCCTTTAGGATTAATAGTGTAGCATCTATTATAGTCCGTAGTTATAATTATATCACCACCTTGCAAAAATAGAAATCTAGGATTTTCATTTGGCATGTTGTCGTTATGAATCTTTCTGATGTGGTCGTCCACTTCTAAAAGAGGAATAGTGTTGATTCTTTCCAAAGAAGGATTGTAGACAACAAGATTTCGAACCTTTTTGAAATCATTTAGATCCATATTGATAAGTTCTTCGGAACTAATTTCTTTTTCTTCAATGTTGTAGAAATTTCCTTTGTCATCAAACGTGAAAGGCATTACTCCTTTGTTAACAGGAAGAATTCTTATTCTATTCTTTATCATCTGCGCATTGTTTTCAAATTCATCATAACGTCTGAATAAAGATACATCTTATCAGGTGATACCACTCCCAAACTACCTATTCCACCCCCTCATATTAAAAACCATCAGCAAAACTGAAATCACAATCAAACCAATACATGTTCCTAAAAATCCAGGGTCAATACCAGTTAACCCTATTGCTATAATAGAGATGAGGCAACAAGCTATTAAGAGAATTGCCGAAATATTTAAAGTCAAATTGACCTTTTGATTTTTAAGTCCAAAACGTCTGACGCTAGCAAATAACAAAACAATAATACAAACAAAGGCAATTGGAACCGCTGTCAAAACAACACCTACACCGCTAGTATCAACATCCGCTTTAACAGTTAAACCACTTATCATTAAAAGCGACAACAAGGTCATTTTCTTCTCCATCCTCAACTTAATTACTTTAAAGATATACATTTCACAATCTCATACTCTTACCAAACTCTATTAATAGCTATCTTCGGGACGCATGCTCATCCAAAACGAAATAAAAAGCCGATCTATTGAACTCTCCGTTCTCGAATCGGCTCTGGATCACTATCCCAGTTTTCGTATTCAAATTCATTTAATAACAGAAGAATTTGAGGGAAATTTTGATCGTAACATTTGGATTTCGGAAGCAGATGTGGAAAGCTTTATAAACGGTCTTCAAAAATTAGACGAAAGCAGAAATGGACAAGAAACGCTGAATAGCATGAGTCCAGGTGAATTTCACCTGGGATTTAAAAACATAGATAAACTGGGACATTTAGCTGTCGTGCTTCACATCAAAAAAGAATCGTCTGTAGATCATACCTACCATGATGATTTAAAAATTGAATTTGAGATTGATCCCACTAGCCTACCAAAAATCATTAACCAACTCTCTCAATTAATAACCCACAAACAATGAAAAACCTTCAATTTGCACTGACTCTTTTTGCCATTGGCTTCTTTCAACTTTTATCTGCTCAATCTACTCCAAACATTAAACAAAAATCGGATTTAGTAATTGGAGAAAAAGTTGATTTTTGGTCCGAAACTTTAGGAGAAAACAGAAAACTAAATATTTATTTACCACAGGGCTACTCAGCTGATTCGGCTAAAACATATCCGGTTATTTATTTGCTGGATGGTTCTATCGACGAAGACTTCATTCACATTTCAGGCCTTGTTCAATTTGGTTCTTTTCCATGGATCAACATGCTGCCCGAATCCATTGTAATCGGAATATCCAATGTTGACCGAAAGCGGGATTTTACTTTTCCCACAAACAATAAAAAGGATAAGAAAGACTTTCCTACAACCGGCGAATCGGCCAAGTTCATGGACTTTATCGAAAAGGAATTACAACCACTCATTGAACAGAATTACAAGGTTGATTCGGTTAGTACCATTATAGGTCAATCTTTAGGTGGTTTGTTAGCAACAGAAATTCTCTTTAAAAGACCCCAGCTGTTTGATAATTATGTTATTGTTAGTCCGAGCTTATGGTGGGATGATGAATCTTTACTTAAAGTTGATCCCAAATCTTACACTGCTCCAAAATCCATTTATGTAGCTGTTGGAAAAGAGGGAAAAGTGATGGAAAGAACCGCCAAAGAATTGTACGAAAAACTGAATTTGCTCAAAAAAGAAAATTCTCAGCTTTATTTTGAGTTTTTTGAAGAACAAAATCACGGAGATGTGCTACATTTAGCGGTCTATAATGCATTTAATAAACTATTCAATACCGAAAAAAAGAATAAATGAAACTAGCTTCAATCGATAATAAAACAAGAGACGGACAATTAGTTGTTGTTAATAGAGAAATGACTAAAGCAGTTACCGTAGCCGAAATTGCGGAAACCATGCAATCGGCTATTGACAGATGGACTGAAACTGAAGGTCCTTTGACTGAAGTTTATAACCAACTTAACGCCAATGAACTTTCAAACGCTATTGATTTTTCATCAGTACGTGTTTTAGCACCTATTCCAAGAGCTTATCACTGGGCAGATGGTAGTGCTTATGTTACGCACGTTGAATTGGTACGAAAAGCCAGAAATGCAGAGTTGCCTGAATCATTTTGGACAGATCCTTTAATGTACATGGGAGCTTCAGACGCTTTTATTGGAGCCAATGATGATATTGAAATTGAAACCGAGGAATGGGGAATTGACTTTGAGTCAGAAGTTGCTGTAATCACAGATGATGTTCCGGCTGGAACGGATGCAAAAAAGGCTTTGGAGCATATTAAGCTAGTTACTATTATTAACGATGTTTCACTAAGAAATCTTATTCCAGGTGAATTGTCTAAACAATTTGGTTTTTACCAATCAAAGCCATGGACAGCCTTTGCTCCGGTAGTAGTTACTCCAGACGAATTAGAGGATTCATGGAAAGATGGAAAACTTCACCTTCCTCTCCTTTCTACTTTGAACGGAAACCTAATTGGTTCTCCAAACGCAGGAGTTGACATGACGTTTGATTTTGGTCAACTCATTGCTCATGCAGCTAAAAGTAGATCACTAATGGCCGGAACGGTAATTGGTTCGGGGACGGTAGCTAATCAAGGAAGTCCCAATGGTTCGAGCTGTTTGGCAGAAGTAAGATGTTTGGAAATTATCAAAGACGGAAAAGCATCTACCCCTTTTATGCAATTTGGTGATCGAATTGAAATTGAGATGAAAGATCAAAATGAGAAATCAATTTTTGGTAAAATTAATCAAGTGGTGAAGGCCTATAAAAACTGATGGCTGCATTAAACATCATTGAATGTTTAGCCCTAGATAAGGAGCAAAAACAGGCAATAAAAGAACTCTGGAACAATGAGTATCCAGCAAAACTGCAGCATGAAAGTCTAGATGATTTTAGCTCCTACCTACATGGTTTGGGTGATCAAAACCACCTTTTATTGCTCATTGATAATGAAATAAAAGGTTGGTATTTTGACTTTTCCCGGGAGGGAGAAAAATGGTTTGCCCTCATTCTCAATTCTGATATTCAGGGAAAAGGGTATGGAAGTCAAATCATGGATCGTATAAAATCCAGCGAAAGGGAGTTAAATGGTTGGGTAATTGATCACAACAATGACCTTAAGTCCAACGGAGAACGCTACCAATCACCTTTGGAGTTTTATACCAAAAACGGATTTGATATTATTTCGGATGTTCGTCTGGAATTGGATAAAATATCGGCGGTTAAAATTAAATGGACAAAGTAAATTAGTTCGTTACTTCCTTAATTATCCGTATTATAGAATCATGAAAAGGAGGTTACTTTTTATTGGTTTTCTGGTTCTGCTAACTGCATGTCAATCTGTGGCTGAAGATCAAAATTCAGTGAGCAGTACTTCAACGGTTCCCAATAGTACTGATTCAATATTAAAAGCAGACTCTGCTATTAGTCAACCTATCCCTAACTATGAAGACTCTCTCAATTATATTGATGGAAATGGTTGGAAACAGGGAAAACACATCGACGAAAATACAGCTGGTAAAGTGTTGGAAGAAGCCACTTATGTGAATGATACCATTGTAGGTTATTACCGTTATTGGGACGGTATGCAAAAGGATGGTTTTTATAAAAATGGTAAAAAGCATGGAAATTTTAACTGGTACTATGCTAATGGAACCATCCTCCTAATCACTCACTATGAAAATGATTCAGCTATATGGCACGCACCTTATATTGCCAATCAACAACATATTATTCCCATAAAGCCAATATCTGTAGAGGTAGATTCTGCCGTTTATGTGGAGGTGCATCATCCCAACAAAAAGCTATGGTACGAAGGACTTTTTGAGAATAAAGAGCCTGTTGGAATTCACAATGTCTATTATGAATCTGGTGATTTGAAAGGAACCATTAATTACAAGATAAACACCTACACATCTTTCGATTCTGAGGGTAATGTCATGGAGGAAAGTGTTGAATTTCCCTACGAATATTAAACTCTCTCTATGCACTCTGCCTACAAATATCTTTTGGGTATTATTCTAACTCTCACAAGCTTTCAAGCAATTTCGCAAGATTCCTCTTACGTTATTGTTCAGGATTTGCCTGACTTTGACTTTTTCAATAAGTGGTATATCCGGTTAAATGACTCTGTAAAAGATATCGAAGGTAACTATTACCATTTAGTGAAGTTAGGTGACCAAATTTGGATGGAAGATAATCTTCAAACCTCAAAATACAATGACGGAACTCCTATTCCATTGGTTCAGGATAGTTCAGCATGGATTAACAATGAGCATGATGCTTATTCCACTCATACCTATTTCAACAAAACATTTTACTACTATAATTATCAGGTTGTGATAAACGAAGCTGGGGTATGCCCTACTGGATTCAAAATTCCGGATAGTACCGACTGGAGAATTTTAGAAGAGTACGCTCATGAAGTAAATTCCGATTTTATAGTTGGCAATGGGATACTACTTCCAAACAGTGATACTATGCACATTCGGAAAAATCCGATTGATTGTTGGACCAGTGATATAGAAGGCTTATCTTTTTCTAATCAACCCTACGGTTACATAAGTGGCAAAGATGGTCAATTCAATGCTGTTGGCTCTTATGGTTATTGGTGGTCCAAATCGGCCGGACGTGTTCCTCAGGCCTGGAGCAGTATTTTTGAAGATCGTTGTTTAGGGATTGACGATATTCATTTGGCCAAGCACTTTATTTTGGAAAAAGACGAAGACGGAACGGTAGAAAATTATGGTTTTCAAATTCGCTGTATCAAAGAATAAAACTGAATTATTACTACCTTCCTCTCATGCTCAAATTAGAAATCTGGCCATCATTCATCAATAAGTCCACTTTTGAACTCAAAAAAAGTCCTGAAGGTTGGGAACTCATCTTTTGTAAGGAAGCCTATGATTTTATGAAAGATCCCGGTGGATTTTGGAAAGCAAATACGGTTGACACCTCCATAGCCGATAAAGTTTTTGAACTGGCCTGTGATATAGTTGATCGGGAGATCCCCCGAACGTCCTTTGGTTTAGACGGTGTCACTAGCCGAATTCTATTAAGCCGAGAAGGAAAAGAGACCGAAAAGAACTTTTGGAGTCCGGATGAAGGTAGTAGAGAATATCGATTCATGGAATTGGTTTTTCAATTGATTGATGAAGGAATTAAAGATCCAATATGTGTCAACTATATGGAGCTTTTAGACCAGTACTTTTTTGATTCATTCCCAGCCAAAGAATTTGACGAAGATCCCTATCGCTTAAAAATTATAGGAGGCATCACCTCCAACGAAATGGAAGTCCTGGACAAAAAAATGATCGAGCTCAAATCAAAACCCAAAGGAATTCTGGACATGTCTAACTTCCTTACAACTGGTTGGGCGTTGAATGACACCTTTCTGCAAGTACAAGATTCCCAACACATCGAAATTTGGGTAAACCAGGCTAGTTTTAATTATTTAACCCAAATTGGTTATTCTCCTGTTCGATTAACGAAAAAATAGCCAATTCTACCTCCTACTCTACCAATTGCTAAATTTTCTGACTAAAACCATAAGCTTTTGTTTAAAAGACCGCCTCAAGTTGGTATTAATTCCGATATTAGAATTTAGTACGAAACGCCTTTAGGAAATGGGAGTAGAATGGGACATTGGATGTACAAAATGTAAAGTGCATATTTGGTTAGGATCACAAAAACCATATAAATGGGAAGGTTTTCAAATCCCTGTTGAAAATCTCAAGCGCTTCCTTTCTCTTCATGCCAATTGCAAAGAATCCCATGGAAATTTTCTTTTAATAAATGACGGAACAGCAATTGTTCCGTGGGAAGAAGAGGAAACGGAACATGAGTGGAAAGAAGACATTTTATCACGTACTTATTGCTTTGATTCTTATAGCGAAGAAGGTTTAAAATGTGCACATTATGATTGCCAAGCCAAACTAAGTGAAGATGAAAATATCCGAAAACAAAATAAGAACCTGAGACGAGGAAAGTTTTTGTGGTTCTGTGATGACAAATGCTTTCAAAATTTCCTGGATTTTCAAGCCAATGAAAGAGACAATCCTATTTACGATTCCTTTGGAGATACAATAGAATCATCACAACTCTTTGAAATGGGCTGTACTAGCTGTCAACAATTTGTTCCCATCGACCATCAAGAGAATAAACTGGGAACCATTCGGAATTATCAATATCTCGCCGAATTTTTATGTGAGCATATTGGTCCTAATCACGCACTTAAATTCAATATGGACGATAAATATGCCCCCTGGAAAGATGCCAGGACTAAAAATAACTGGGAAGAATTTGTTGAGTAATTAAGGATTGAGGACAATTCGTATATTCAAAACATGGAGCAGAGAGACTTAATAAAAGATCAAATAGAGCAATTGGGAAAAGTGTTGGCTAAAATGTTATCCGACTTTTTGGGTTTAAAATCAGAAGGCAAACTATCCGAAGGCATTGAAAGTACCAATTATCGTTTGCAGACAGAGTTGGACATTGACATTCATCAGCTCCTCAACTTTACAAAAGAGGAATTAAAAAACTTCTTTGCCAATCGCCAACACACTCCCGAACATCTTGAAACCTTATCAGATTATTTGAAAGAAGCCGGAATAGCTGAACTTGAACTAAATGAAGGAGGAAAATCAAAAATGTACTTCCAAAAAGCAATTGAACTACTTGAAATTGCAAATGAGAATTCCCAAACCATGTCTTTTGAACGAATGACTAAACAAGCTGAAATAGAAAAACTACTTTAGTGTTTTAGCACCAACTATCATTAAAAACAAACAAATGAGATTACTATTTCTGGATATTGATGGCGTTTTAAACTCAGACCTTTGGTACAAATCCGAACAATGCAAAAAACAGCAAGAACCGCTCAATCATTTTGATCCTAAAAATGTGAGTATTCTGAACAATTTGGTAAAGAAAACAGAAGCTAAAGTGGTGATCACCTCCACCTGGCGAAACAACCATTCGCAAGAAGACTTAAAGCAGATTTTGAAAGCAGCCGGTCTCAAAATTGAGATTGTTGGTTTTACGCCCGACTTAAGAAGAAATCAAGATTTTGTCATTCGAGGAAATGAGATTTTAAAATGGTGCATGGACAATGAAGTCATATTGGGTTGTGAGTGGAAGAGCTATCACGATTTCGCCATTTTGGATGATAACAGTGACTTTCTACTTTGGCAAGCCCATAATTTTTTTAGAACGGATCGATTTTGTGGGTTAACGCTAACAGTCAAAAAAGAAATTGAACGCTTCTTTGAACGAAAAAACAGACAATGATGAAAAAAATCTCCATTTGTAATCAGGAATTTGATGAAGATCTCTCCTATTTCACCTTCGATACGCATTTTAAGATTAGTGACATGGAGGAACTCCAAAAATTAAAAGAATTCAGAAATCTTCAAATTGCCAGTTTTGATACCACTAACTTCAATGATACAGGCATAAAATATTTGGTTGAAAATGCCCCAAACATTGATAATCTTAGCTTACAGAACACCAAAATATCTGACGATGGAATTAAATACCTAACTCAGCTCAAACAGCTGAAGTACCTTCGTTTAAAAGAAAATCGGCAATTGACCAATAAATGCGTTCCCAGCTTTAATTTATGCCATGATTTAATTGATCTACAACTTCATGAAACCAGTGTAACCATTGATGGTCTGAATCAACTGAAGCTTCCTAAGCTGGAAAACCTGATGTTTGATTTTAAGGGTAAGGATTTTGGAGCAGTCGAAGAATTGTCAAAACGTCTCCCCCAATGCAACATTCTCATTAAAGGAAAAGCTGAATTTGAAGGTGGAAGAGCCTTATGGATTAAAGAATAAAACCAGTTAAGTCGTGAGAGAAGAATACCTGAATCATTTTACAAAAGCTACTGGTTATACTTTTCCCGAAGAGGATAAGCACAGTATTGATGATTTGAATGAAATACCCGAAAAATTCATCTCATGGCTCAAGGAAATAGATCATCCAGTGCTTCCCATATTCGTGCTTCAATTCCTAACGACTCTAGATAATCATGACCACATTCGCCACTTTATTCAATGCGTCATAACTGGGGATGAAGACGTTAAAAATTGGGGAAGAGGAAGAACCTGGCTACCTGATTTTGGTTTGGTAGATGCCCTAACTAAGAGGATAAATGAACTCTTTCCCATAGACACAGAAATCACCCATTTTGTAGATCCAAACCCTCAATCATGGGAACAGGCAAGTTGTGTGAGCGGATGTCCGGCGATTCGATGGGAAGATGCAACGTATAAAACGCCACACATTAGGGGTATGCACAATTATCTCAGCGTCAAAATCAGACCTAAAAGTGAGTTCAACCAGCAAGTGATGCATGCCCGTTGGATTGCTCAATACATTGCCCGATGTCTCGATTTCCAATCAGAAAATGTGATGCTTTCTGAACTGGACTTAAAAGCGGAAACAGCCAAATTTGCTTCTTCCGATGATTGGATTCCAGAAGTTTATTTAGCCTTACAGGGACTTTCTAAAGAAATTGAAGCTGGTTTAATTGAGGCAGATAAAGTTCCCGGATTTGCTGGCCCGGATGAGTTTTATCAGTCAGCTTAATCAACCAGTACCGTCTTTGTCAAACTGTGTTTTCCCGACATCATACTTATGGAATAAACACCTTTTGGCAAATCGTGCACTGATACGCTAATCCCATTATTTGTCTTAGACCAATCTGTGGTAAATAGCTTTCCTTCCATATTCATCAACTGAACATCTTCGACCTTAAATTCAGAAGCAAAATCTAAATAAACTACCTCTTTTGCTGGATTTGGAAACACTAAAACATCATTCGTTGAAATTGTTTCTTCCAATCCCACATTTAAAACACAATTTCCTTCAGTGTAAGTTACTCCTGTTCCCTCTGCATAAAAAGTAGTGTCATTCGCGCTCATGCAATAAAGTGCCCTTCCATACTCAGATGCTTCGGTATAAATGTCTTTAAACAAACCTTTAGTGCATCCAATTCCCTCTATCCACTGCTCACCATCAAACTGAATAACTCTTCGGCTAATTCCTCCCACCTCAACAGTTGAAACACTCTCAACCGTTAAATCATCTAATCCTTCAGTAATTCCCCCATCGGTATAAACACCAGTCACAATATCCCCCGGCATTACGGTAAAATCATACAACAAAAATTCTTCGGTAGAATCTTTTGGAACAAAATAGACTTTTCCATCCTCATCTCTTAACGCTCCTTTATACCATCCCTCACAAAGTTGAATGATCGCATAAGTTTCACCTCCTATAATGGTATCAGCATTTGCAGTACAATAATAATCCAAACTGGAAAGTTCATAGTAAGCTGCCCCTCCTCCGTCATCAAAGAATTCGACCGTATAAAGTGCATTACTCCAGGTAGCATTTTGGGTAGGAAAAGGCAAATAATCCTGAGCAAAAAGCGTTATTGAAAAAGAAATAAAAGCTGTAAGTAGTAAGTAAGTTTTTTTCATATGATATAGTTTAGTTTCAATTTTGATAACGCACTTCTAATTGGATGAGTTGGATTTTTTTACTCTTTCCTGCTATGCAATAGTCTCTCCTATTCTTAATTAAAAGCTACCAATGTTAAATTGGCCCCTTCTTAAAGGAAGTAAATTGATTATTTTAGAGCAAATGGACAAGGTATTTTGGATACTGCTATTATCATTGTTTTTCACTTCAAATGAGACATACGCATGTTCTTGTATCGGTGAGAGTGAAGTAAAAGATGAAATTAAACGATCAGATGCCGTATTAACCGGGACCATCATTTCAAAAGAATTAATCCTGCTTAGCGACACTTTAATGACTTCTGGTGATAGCGCTGACGCTTTTGTAATGGAAATGGCCATTGCAAAATATCAACTCATGGTTAATACTGTCTACAAAGGCAAATTCACATCAGATACCATTACCATCTATACGGGCATTGGAGGAGGAGATTGCGGAGTGCGTTTTATGGAAGGAGAAGAGTACATTGTTTATGGCGAAAACAAATCCCATTTTAACCACTTCAACTCAAAACCCACCACTTTGGAGCGAGAAAACATCATCTGGACAAACATTTGTACCCGAACAACAAGAATGAACTCAAACGAGATTGAGGCAATAGAGCAATACAAAAAGAAAAAATAGCTCCACAATGATTTTACATATCGTCTTTTATTGCCTTTATTTAGTACTACTTTCCTGGCGTGCTGACGGCTATCACAAACGACTCAACGAATTTCAAGCCTTAAAGGAACTCTTAATCATCCCAATGCAAAAAAGGAAAAAATCAGAATTGATTTAGACCTAGCAAAAAAAAGTCTATTTACACATAAAAGGCGTTGTTTCCTGGTTTTATTCTCTCTCTTTCTCATTCATGAATCAAGCTGTTGGATTATCGTTACCCAATGGGGTCAATACAATTTTCACCTTTTCTGGTACCAAGGCATCTTCTTCCCTTTAGGAGGCTTTGCATTCAGTATGCTAATTCTACTCATCATTTTTTGGTTAAAAGGTGGAGGTGTTCCTAAAAATGAATGGGCAGAACGCAGCAGTCATTTTTGAGGCTTTTAGTTTTAAAATGAAGGATTGAGTAGCAAGCTAGTGGCTTAGTTGGAAGCTAGACTTTCCGTAACAACTTAAAATACTTCATGCTCTGTAAATGCACTTCAAGTCTAACATCTTTCTACTCTACACCCAATCTTTCATCTTTAAACACAACGATCTAACTGTCTTTTGTCTTTGAGCGAAGCTATCTTATCTCTTTCTCTAAATCTCCTCTTCACTCCTCACTCACACTCTTGCTCACTACTCTCCCTCCCCTGCCATACCTTTGTCACTAGCTCCTCTTAACTTTACCTCATGATGCAAGATCAACTGGACAATTACTATCTCAACAAAGAAGAACCAAACCAAAGCTGTTTGTTGGCTTTACGTGCCATCATCCTACAACAAGACCCAAAAGTTTCTGAAACCCGAAAATGGGGAATGCCTTGCTTTTGCTACAATAAAAAAATGTTCTGCTACCTCTGGACAGACAAAAAAAACAATGAACCTTATATCCTCTTTGTAGAAGGAAAGCACCTAAATCATCCTCTTTTAGAAGAAGGCAATAGGGCCAGAATGAAAATTTTGAGAATTAATCCCAACAAAGACATCCCTATCGAAGTTGTCTATGAACTTCTAAAAGAGGCTTTGGATTTGTATCGAAACGGGGTAATTAAAGCATAAATTGATTTAGTTAGAATTGGGAATCCCCCCAATGGATAAATGAAATGAACCATCCCTTAAAAATGATTAAAGTTCAGTGATCCATTCTTTTCAAATGCTAAAGAGAAGAAGTATATTTAGGAAATGCACTTAATCAAACCGAAAACTTATGGGATTATTTAACCGATCTAAGAAAAACAAAGCAGACAAAAATCACCAATTAGATTTAAGTAACCCCATCATTAAAAAGATGGTAGATTGGATTGAGCATCCAATGGAATTTGGGAAGAAGCCTGACTCAATTGAAATTGTGGACCAAAGATCACTCTTTTGGCCATCACGTAAAAATGAGGACTGCTACCTTTTAAAATATACTGTAGATGACAAAGAATATATTGGCTTTACAGGACCAATTAGCTGGAGCTTTTTTTACATCGATTTATCAAAAGTTTCCTATGAAGATTTGTACATCCGCTATACGGGATGGTACATCGCCTTTTACACCACTAATGCCGATAATTACGACAAATCACTGGAAGGCAGCAATGAAAAGGCTGTCATAGAAAGCCTTCAAAGAAGCGGCTTATCCGAAATTAAAACACTCCAAAAGGCATTGATGGGAGGAGATAATTATTACGAATTTTCAGCCGAAAAAGGAGGACAAAAAATAAAGATGGTCGGCATTGAAAACGACATGTACGAGTACCCTTTTGATGCCGTATTACCTTATTTTGAATACATTGGACTTAGTTGGGGTCCGTTTAATCCTTAAGTAGCATTGAAAGTCTATCTTAATTTCATATCCTTAGTAGTTCTCTTTGGTAATTTGCTGAGCTGTGCAGCTAAGAAAGATATTGTTTTAACAACTTCACATTCCGAGCCTCCAAACCTACCTCCCAAAGCCGTTTTTGGAGAATATGACTTTACAAGTGGAGATTACACACTTTATGGTACTTTTTGGATCAATGAAGGTGTTAGAAACGAAATGGCTGATAGCCTGGGAATGTTCTACATTAATGATCCAAAAATACTTTCTCAACTTCAAGCCAATTGGCATTTTAGCGAAAGCAATGATCTCTATGAATGTGGATACGATTACACCTTCTATTTAACCAAAGGAAATTCTGTTGTTGAGGAATTCGACCTCAATATTCATTGTTCAAGCCTGGTAAGCGATAAAGCAAACTATACCTTCTCAAAAGATAGCTTGTCCTTCTTATTTGGTAAAACCAAAAAGCTTAACTGTTATTCGGAGCATTTTACTGAAAGGGATGAAGCATCTACTAAATTAAATGCACTTAGGAAAGACACTTCTTATTTCATTCCGTATGACACTCAACGTCTTTGGGAAAAACATCCGGGATACTTTTGCTTTAGCCTAAATAGTCCTCACCCACGAGATAAAGATTCAACCAGACAATTTGTTCTCAATCAACTTCAGCAAAAATTCAGTCCAGATCAATTTAGTTTACAGCGTAGAGGCTACGATTCAAACGGTAGATTTGACTATCGTATTTATTGTGATTCTTCTTTGATGAAAGAATTCGATCAATTTGAAATTACCGATGAATTTAAGATGATTAGTCTTTATCCTATAACTGCTTATAAAAAACTCTAATGAAGCTTCACGAAATAGAGTCTGATGGAAAGAAATATATCTTTCATGCCATCTACAATTTTACAGAACCCTGCCCGCAATGTGGAGTTCCAGCTTGTGGAAAAGAAGATATTTTATGGTTTGAAAAAGAGGGAAAAAGAAAGGCTATAATTTTTGACGGCTCGTATCTCGATATGGCTATTGAAGATACAATCTCCGCTAATCTAGATCAACTAAAAAAAAGAACACTTCCTACCTTTATTGTTGAATGGAACGTATCGAAAGGATGGGTGGATTGCTGGGATTATGATGGATACGATCTTTCATCATCAGATTTTATTGAATCTATGAAGCTGATTAAATCTGCCCAACAAGATTGGATGCCATCCAACCAGCTTGAAGCATTGGAAAAACTGGCTTCAGAAGCAAAACTGGAAGGCTTAAGCTTAAAAATTGTTCGGGGATAATGATTAGTAAAGAGGATATAAACCGTTTTATTGATGATTGTTACGAAGGTAATTACGAAGCCGTTCAGGAAGCTTTGGATAATTACATGATTGCTGATTGTGTGGATGAACATGGTACAACTCCTCTACTTGCTGCTATTAATGGTGAACAAGCAGAAATTGTCGGATGTCTTACCACCTGGGGTGCCGATGTCAATAAAGGACCACATACTGCCCTGCATGAATTATTTGATTATGCAATTGATGGTATGATTCAAAACCAGGAGGAAAACATTAATCCGGTTCTATTGGAAATTCTTGAGGAGCTGTTAGCCTGTAAAGCGGACTTACACCAACTCAATTCAGTGGGCAAAAGGCCTATTGATTCCCTGAACACCTATTCAGCAACCCCAGAAGCATTTAATAAACTCAAAGATCAATTCCGACCATTAATCCCTAAAATTGATGAGATCATTGAATTTGAAGATAAAAATTAGGCGATTATGAAATCAAATATTCTTTTTAAATCCATTGGTCAAATCGTCCTTATAATTTCTTTATTTTTAGCAGGATGTAATAAGGAAGAACTTGATTACGATTGTGACGCATGTAATCAAATCAAGCAAAAAGAGGTAGAAACCACCATGATCAACTTCGTCTATAACGACATTTCTGAAAAGATGTCCGAAGAGGCAGAAAGTCAGCTTTTAAACGAAAAAGAAATCTTACGTCATGGCCATAAATTCAACCGTTGTGGCTGCAAAGACAATTTGGTTATTTATGAACTGTGGTGCGGTAATGGTGAAATGTACCATCTAAGGGTTGAACTAAAAAATAATGATCAGTTTATGATTGTGGGAATTGAGGAAGCCGAATTTCTACATCCTTAATTAGATATAATTCAAGGCAAATGAAAAAAGTTATTATTGTTGGCAGCTCGAGAAATAATGGAGATACTGTAGCCCTGGCGAATAAATTGGTGCAACAAACAAACTGGGACCTAATAAATCTTAACGATTATAAATTCTCATA
>JAKSBJ010000331.1 GCA_022361195.1 Flavobacteriales bacterium | reverse complement strand
TTACCACTAACGACTATTATGCTCATTTACCTGGATCGCCTGCTCTTATATTTAAAGGAACATTATCGAAGAGAAGAAGGGAGTGATACAGCTGACGCTAATTAGAACACTTAAAAGCAACTTTTTCTATCCTGATCAAAATACGGGAATTTACGGATTTTAAGCCTGTCATTTAAGTTCTAGATTCAAACCAAATACAATGGCTTAAAAAAGTAAGTGTTGTAAATTCCAAATTGATATGAATATTCGTCCAATACGTCAAGAGGAACGAAAGATAGCTTTGCGTTTTTATTGGCTGATCATTCCAGTAGGTTTAATCGCAACACTTATCATTTATGTGTTAATTCATGCAAACAATTTACCAATTGCAGCAAGAATAGCTGCTTTCCTTATTATTGGTGGAGTAATTGTCATATTCACCCTTAAATGGTATTTATTATACAAAGACCTGAAAAACGGAGAGGTCTCTGAAATTCGCGGTAAACTAGAACGTAAAATAAAACTTGGGAGATCCAAAATCTCTCATGTCGGTGATGCAGGTGTATTATCTAAAAAAAAATCACTCTCTACGGTCACCTATATTTTGAGAATTAATCAAGAGTCTTACGAAGTAAAAGCTAAACATTTC
Source organism: Flavobacteriales bacterium (assembly GCA_022361195.1). Classification (GTDB taxonomy): domain Bacteria; phylum Bacteroidota; class Bacteroidia; order Flavobacteriales_D; family Crocinitomicaceae; genus JAKSBJ01. The sequence goes on along the minus strand of JAKSBJ010000331.1, from coordinate 17,044 downwards.
GCCAAAGTAGAAGAAGGTCGTTTCGTTCAATTAAACTTACTCGCTAAGTCATTATTCGTTTTGGATGTTTTTGATATCGACAAATCAACAAAATCCAACAACCAATAGAGTAGATTTTTTGTTTTTATCGATCAACCGAGCTTTTCACATTACAATCGGTTTTCAAAGACCACCAATGGTTTTATTCCTTAACCTTCGTTCAAAACCGTTCATCAAATAGCTCTTTCAAGCCTACCCCTATTGTCAGGGTTAAAATCCTTTTACACTAATTTACGCTTATTTAACAAAATGTAAGTTACTACATTAAAAGAGAGGACATACATTAGCATCGAAACAAATTTATTGGCCTGTCAAACCCTAACTATGAAACACCTATTTCAAGTCATTCTATTCTTTTGCACCTACGCTTCATTTTCACAAAGTACTTATCAAATTAAAGGAACAGTTAAAGATGCTAATGATAAAGCGATTGATCTAACCATGGTATCACTTTATCACTACACTGACTCTTCCTTTGTGAAATCAGAATTTACCGATCAGGATGGATCTTTTTTACTTTCCAATATCAATGAAGGAAAATACATTATTCGATTAAAACAACTAGGTTTTTTAGATTATACAGATACTATTGAGGTGAATCAAAACCTTGAATTGCCAGATATTAAGCTCGAAACAAATGAAACCGTATTAGACAAGGTCACCGTTCAGGCTAACGTTCCCTTTGTAGTTCGGAAAATAGACAGAACCGTTATTAACCCCGAAGCAATGATTGCCAATGCCGGAAGCAATGCTCTTGAAGTTTTGGAAAGAGCCCCGGGAGTTTCTGTTGACCCTAATGGAGCCATTTTGCTCAAAGGACGATCGGGAGTTCAGGTGTTCATTAATGATAAGCCTTCTTACCTCTCAGGTTCCGAATTAGAAAATTATTTAAAATCCTTACCTGCAGGATCCATTAAGACCATTGAAATCATGGAAAATCCTCCGGCCAAATATGAAGCTGCCGGAAATTCGGGAATCATAAACATTAAACTCAAAAGAGGATCCGTTAAAGGTTTATACGGAAATACGGCTGTGAGCTACCGAAGAAGTAGATACAACGGTAGTAATAATAGTTTCAACCTAAATTATAACAAAAATAAAGTCAGTCTATACACCAATGTTTATGCTGGATTTTGGGAAAGTTTTCAAGATTTGAACATCAACCGTTATTATTTGGATGAGGATGACGCTCTTCAATCTTCATTCGCTCAAAATTCATTTAATCACAACAAAGGAAAATACCTTGATGGCAGAATTGGATTGGATTTGTACCCTACTGACAAAGCAACCTTTGGTTTTTCCTATAAACGATCTACTTCGCCAGGAGAACGAAGTGTTGACAATACCTCTTTGGTCTCAAATGCAAATGGTAATTTATTACAAAGAGTGGTTGCTGATAACCTAAGTGAAACCGGATTTAGGAACAATTTGGTTAATGCCTATTTCCGAAAAGATTTGGACACTTTGGGAAGCGCAATTTCTTTTGATGCTGATTATGTTCAATACAAATCTACCAATGATCAAACCTTTCAAAATTTTCAATACGATGCTACTGATTTATTGATTTACCAAGATCAAATTAATGGTGAGATTCCATCTGAGATCAATATTGCTGCCGTAAAAGCTGACTATACAAAACCTATTAAAGCAAAATCAAAATTGGATCTCGGTTTAAAATCAGCCTTTACCAAAACAGATAATGAGGCCATTTATTCTACCACCATTGACGATGAAACCAATCCGAATTATGACCTCAGCAATCGATTCATTTATGATGAATGGATTAATGCCGCCTACCTGAATTTTGGAACCACTTTAGGTAAAGTTGGTTTACAGTTTGGATTAAGGGGAGAAGTAACGCACTTAGAAGGAAATCAGCTGGGGAATATTGAAAAACCCGATACCAGTTTTAGCCGAACTTATGGATCTTTATTCCCGACCTTTTATGCACAGACAGCTTTGGACTCTTTGGGAAAACACGGGCTTAATTTTTCTTATGGCCGTCGCGTTGATCGTCCTTATTTCCAGGATTTAAATCCATTCATTAGTCCTTTGGATAAATTTACCTTTTATACCGGAAATCCAAACTTACTACCCACCTTTTCACACAACCTATCTCTAACTTATTCTTACAACAATAAAATTAACACTTCCCTCTCCTATTCTATCACCACCAATGGAATTAGAGAAACCCTCGAAATTCAGGATGGCATTTATTACAGCCGCCCAGGAAACATTGCAACGAGCCAATATTTAGCCCTTTCGGTTGATGCTTCACTACCTATAACCAAATGGTATAGTATTAATGCTTACGCCGAAGCAGCTTATGTCCAATTCGACAGTCAATTGTATACCGAACAGTTAAATTCCAGCGGAATTAATGTATATACCCAAGCCAGTAATATCTTCAGATTTAAGAAAGGGTGGAGAATGGACATTAGTGGGAGATACATGACTGATCAGGTAGCTTCTCAGCTTTTGATTAGAGGATACGCCATGGTTAGTATGGGAATACAAAAGGTGATTTTGGATGGAAAAGGAAGCATTAAACTTTCGGCCAATGATTTGTTCTACACCCAAAGAGGAGATGGAGTCATTAATAACCTTCATCAGACAGAGGCCGATTGGAACAGTAAATACGATTCAAGAAGTATTACAGCAACATTTTCATTACGCTTCGGAAAGACAGGTTCTACCAAAAAGAAATACAACAGCTCAGGTTCGGATAGTGAACAAAGAAGAGTTAGAGGATAAACTCTCCTTTTGATTCCGTATAGAGTTTCCATATTGCTCTTTTCAGGATTTTAAGCTTTCCACATTTTGGAATTTTTAACCAGCTGTCAAATAAAAACTACCTATAGTTAATTCTGCTATTAAGGTATTTTCATTTGTACGATCTTAGCAAAAAACAACTGACAAACATTTGATTTTTCGTATTACACTAATAGTTGCTATTAGCGAAATTCTTTACAAAAAACTGTTTACCGCCAAAGGTGGTTCAGGAAAATAAATCTATTACTTGCACATCGTTCGATGAAACTATAGATTTAAGGGTTATGACAAAAGCCAACTCTAAACGGAGTTGGCTTTTTCTTTTCATGCAACCCTTTTACCACTTGCTTCATAATTTCAGTTGGCTTATTGACCATAGTAGCCTTACTTACAACCAGCTTATTTGCTTGTAAAAAGAAATCTTTTGAATGGAACTCAGATTATGACATTGGTGTCATGTCTTTTTTAATCTGCGATTTGACAACTTAGATTATCTCTCCCTCCTTCAATTAAAGGCTTTTCACAAAAGAAACATGTGTCTTATCTACATCTTGAGAAAATTGTATAATGTCCTTTGCTCTTAAAACTGGCTTTAAAAACTGAACATCTCCCAAATTTGAAGGAGGAACATAGTCTACATCATTATACCTCGCAATTTTAGGAGCAAGCTCCTTGTACGCATTAATCAAACTATCTTCATTTTCAATGAATTCTTCATTCAAAAATTTTGCATTTGCCTCTTCAAAAATTTTCATTTGAGGTGCAAGTTCTTGATACAATTCCCTTTTTTCATTTTCACGTTGAATAGCATCATCGACTTTCTTTTTGTAAAATGTAAATAGTGCTGGCTCCTTGGTAAAATCATTTCCCTCTGTCTTAAATTGTAAGAGCTGTTTAAGTTCTAAAGGCAGGTCCTTAAGCCGATTATTTGATACAATTAGATACCTCAATTCAAGTAATTGGCACAACTGATTTGGTAATCCAACCATTTCATTCTTATCTAAATTCAAATAACTCAGTGATTCAAGAGAACCCATTTCAACAGGAATTTCTTTTAATTGATTCTCTGATAAATTCAATCTTTCCAATGCAATTAAAGTTCCCATACTAACAGGAATAGTCGTAATTGAATTCCTTTTGAGTTCCAAAACTTTTAAGTCAGTTAATGAACCTATGTTTTTAGGTAGTTCTTTAAGCCGATTATCAGATAAGATTAAGGTTTCAAGATGAGATAAAGCTGATATTTCTTCGGCTAAGTATTCGATTTCATTCGCATTTAAACTTAAATGCACTAGTTTATTCAACTTTCCAATTTCTTTTGGGAGTTCCTTAATTTTATTGAATCCCAAATCAAGATTTTTTAGCTCTTTGAGTTCAAATAAACTCAAGGGAATTGCCTCAAGTTCATCAACTGAAACCTTAAGTTCTTCTATACTTTTGGGTAACTGAATATCTGAAATTGTCTTTGCCAGATTAGTATTAATTAAAACAAGTCTTTTTAATTGATGCTGATTTTGTATCACCTCTCCGCACTTAACCATATTTGAAAAGCGAACATTAACCAATTCTAAATCTTCTAAATTGTCTAATTGTGCTAGTTGAGCAGAGAATTCATCGATATTCACATAAGTCGGGTCACCAGATTCCCCCTCAAGCCGAAGTTTTTTTAGACATTTTAGTTTTTCAATTCCTTTAAGATCATTCGGACTCTTAAGCCGTATATCCAAAGCCCTCATTACCGAAGGGTCCTGAACTTCTTCAGTCACATTAAAGCTCCCATACCTGTGAACCATTGAAGAATCACCTTTGCAGGGAGTCTGACCAAAGGAGGTAAAAAAAACTGTGAATGCTAAAACTACTAATAAGGACTTTTTCACTGTGTAATAACGTTTATAGGAAGCTGAATAGTGTTAAACAGTAAATATTTTCTTCATTTCTTCCAATTTTTCTTTGAGTTTGGTTTTTTCACTTCCTGTAGGCATTGTTTTTAACTTTTCTTCTACCTTCTGTCGTAAAATAGCTTCCTGATCCATTATCGAATTTCGAAAATTACTATACTGGGAGCGAATATTATTATTGACATTTGAAGGTAGCTTTCCTTTATACGGCCCCAAATCAGGATTTGGAGTATAGGATGGTTTTGCAAATGCCTGTGCTGTGAGAATAACCTTTTCTATGGATAATGGCGTTATACCCAATTTATTCATCTCAGTTTGTCCCAAAGCATTTACAAAACTTAACATTGATTCTAACATGCTCATCGTCTCGATGGCCTCAATAGGCTCATAAGTTCCTGGATCTCCAATTCTAGTATCATCTTGCGAACTGGAAATCCTTATAAACTGCATAAACTTATCACGATTATATGGCTTCTTACTCTTCCAATGCAATCGTAGCATATTCTTGTGGACTTCCGCAATAAAATCGGCCATTTTTGCTGAATGAGCAACCAGATCTTTCGCCTCTTTGAAAGAAGCATAGTATTCTGAAGCCATTAACATGGCCCAGGTATAATCTGATAATAATTCATGCTTGGGTAATTCAAACCCTTTTCCAAATTCATCTGAAACATTAGCCCAATAAGCATAAATTTCATGTTCTTGACTCGATGTTTTTTCTCCAAGGTTTTGACGAGCATGAGTCAATTCATGAGCGAGAGTATGAACAAGTCCTGTCAAACTTCGGAAAGAATCATTTCCAATTTTTATTGCCCCTGGAACTTTGTGGACATTCGCAAAATTTGCTCCTGCCTCCTGATCATGTTCAGGTAAAACATCATTTTGATAATGAATTGAAAGAAAAGTTTCATCTTTTGTCAAGGCCTTATATTGTTTCATTTCTAATTGGAAATCTGAACTTTCGAGCTGAAGTACTTGTTCTGCCAGATTATAATAATCAAGCGCAAGAAGAATCATTGCGTTTTTCGACTCTGCTCCTCCTTTTGACAAAATATTAAAAAAGGCCTTCATATCTTCTTCACGAATAACCCCTCGATCATTTTGTAACATTCCTCCGCCGATATCAACTTCTTGTTTGGGTTTTGTCACTAATCGATCCTTATTGGATTGCCAATCATAAATCCAATAGCTTGACTGTCGATCAAACTGTTCCTGTTCAGGGCCATTAATAATATCCATGATTATTCTTACCGAACGCTTATCATTAAGGCGATCAGTATTTATTTTACTGGCCTCATCGGGTAAAAATTTACCTTTTGCAACAAGTTTGTCGAACTTGCTGAATTTTTTAGTTTTATCTGACACTTTTAATGATAGGTCTTTTGGAGGCTTGGCAATGATCGCTAAATCTATCACCTTCTTCATTGCTTGCCAACTATCAAAAGCTTCAGTACCTAATTTAACGACCTTCAAATTCCCGACTTCAAAAACCACTATCCCCATTAATTTTTTATCAATCTCAATTTTATCAATACCATTAACGACGCCTCCTTTAGCTTGAGGGAAAACTTTTTCAATTGGATTCGTAGAGTTAATCGTATCCACTCGTTTATCAAAATGAACCGCAGCTATATTTGCTCCTTCCATATCAACATCCATATAGTCAATTACCAATTGTATTAAACTCTGAAATCTCGCTACCTCATCTGAACTGGCTAAGCGTTTTTTTCTTTTCTCAATCAATCCTTCAACAAAAGATCCTGAAGTAAACTCCTTTGTCTTTTCCAATTCAACTTTATAAGCTTCTGCTAAACCTTGATTAACCGAAACAAATCGGCTAAGAGCATTTAAATAATCTCCGAGGTATACTTCAAGCCAAGAGACCAGTATATCTATGTTTTCACGAACCTGATCACTTTTATTTTTCCTATCCAGATTTCTTCTCAAACTTGTCGCTTTATCAGTTATTGCTGCAATTATTTGTTTACTAAAATCACCTATGTTGGATGCATTAATTTCTTGAGATTCAAGATAATCTCCATCTTTCTCCCAATTTTGAGCTTCACTTATTGCCTCTTCTACTTCTGTAACTAGCTTGATTTCCTCTGGTATTAATTTTTCTATAGCAGGCATTTTGGAAGAAACTTTATTGGCAAGAAGTTCCAGATTATTGGGATTCTCAGCAACTCCTTCTTTACTTATTTCGTGCAAATCTTTTTTAGCTTCAAGTACTTCTTCCAGCTCCTCTAACGGTAAATCAAAATTTTCCAGTTCTATTTGTTCAACATCCTCTTCAGGAATCCCCTTTTTAATTTTTCCTAATAATTTGGCATTAATATCAAAGACTTGAGGAATTAATCCCAAAACTACCTTTGCCTTTTCTGAGGGAGTTTTAAGACTATCAATCTTGGTCAATTTATCCCAGATTGATTGCCACTGCACATCAAATTTAGCCGCGGCATCAAGAGGGATCTTTATCATTTTGAGTATTTCGTCAACATTTGTTTTCTCTAAAACGTCTTTTTGCTCTTCGATACTTTTTCCTACAACCTTTTCAAAAATTCCCTTAAGAATAAGTTTATCATCTGTCCATCCCTTTTCTTTTAGTCTATCCTGAGTATCTTTTGTTTTCTGATCTCCTGTAATTTGTGCATTAAACCCTAAATACCCCTGAATAATTCGCCAAGAGCCCTTTTCGTCTATTTTTCGCTGAACTCCCCCTCTCTCCTGCTGTGTGTGTGCCAATTCATGCGCCAATAAATTCTTTCCTTCAGCTGAATTTGGATTATAATTTCCTTTATTAAAATAAATGTCTCGTCCGTGAGTGAATGCTTTTGCATTAATATCTTCAGACATTTGATTGGCTTTCGTATCAGTATGAACGCGAACATCTCCCAAATCAGTATTCATTTGATCTTCCATTTCATCTTTAATACTGTCTTCCAGTACTTGTCCGCTTCCTTTACTCGATGTTAACGGATCAGAAATAGAATTTTCCATTTGGATGGCTTGATCCTTTGCTTTTCCTTGAAGTTGCGTTCCGGACTTGCTTAATTCGCTAGCATCAATCCCATTTCCAGATACAATTTGCTCCGCAGCCTGATCAGCTTCCTTCTCAGCCGGAATAGTAGACGGGTCTTCATCCAACAAACCATCAGTCTCCATTTGAATAAGAGCCCGTTTGCGTCTTACCATCATATCCCATTGGGAAATTCCACCACCTTTTTTATCCTGATATATTTTTTGATTTGCCATTTTTACCGTATGTGCTGTTTAACCGCATCTTCTTCTTTTTATTTCGTTGATAACCAACCAAAAGAAGCACAACAAGTTATTAATCCTAAGCTTAAAAAGAAATAGGTTTTTATACTTAAAATCGCATTCTAAAAAACCAAATCACCCTTTAGTTGTTCTAATAAAGAACACTCAAGCCTGTCATTAAAATGTAGTTTTATGAAAATAGTGTTGACAGGAGCCACGGGATACATTGGTAAACGATTACTCCCCGTATTAGTAAAAGAGGGACATCATGTAATATGTTGTGTCAGGGATGTGAATCGTTTTCACCCGCCCGAGCCTTTGAGAAAGAACATTTCAATTGTTGAAATTGATTTACTGGATTCGGCTTCGCTTTCCAAAATTCCGGCGGATATTGATGCAGCTTATTACCTGGTTCATTCCATGTCGTCTGAAGGAAACTACAGCGAATTAGAAAAACAATCTGCTATTCATTTCAGGAATGCAATGAATCAAACTGCTGTAAAACAGGTCATTTATTTGAGTGGAATTGTCAATGAGACATTACTTTCAAAGCATCTGAACTCAAGAAAAACGGTAGAAGTTGAATTGGGAAAAGGAAATTATCATTTTACTTGTCTTAGAGCGGGAATTATTATTGGATCGGGAAGTGCTTCTTTTGAAATTATTCGAGATCTAGTTGAAAAACTGCCTTTGATGATCACTCCCAAATGGTTAAAAACCAAATGTCAGCCCATTGGTATTTCGGATGTTATTGCCTGTTTAACAAAGTCCCTTTTAAACAAAAAGGTTTATGATCAAAGCTTTGACATTGGTTGTAATGACATTCTTTCTTATAAAGAAATGCTGATGGGCTATGCCCGAATCCGAAAATTAAAGCGAAGCATTTTGATTGTTCCTGTAATGACTCCCCGTTTATCTTCTTACTGGTTGTATTTTGTCACCTCCACCTCTTATCGTTTAGCCATTTCGTTGGTCGATAGTATGAAAGTAGAAGTTGTTTGCAGGGATTTGAGAATAATGGAGTTATTGGACATTACACCGATTTCATATCTAGATGCAATTGAAAAAGCCTTTACCAAAATTGACAATAATGAAATTGTCTCAAGCTGGAAAGATTCTTATTCAAGTAGCGGAATTAGCTTTAACATCTCTGACTTCATTAAGGTTCCCGAATTTGGCTGTTTTAAAGACGAAAGAAGCCTTGCCGTAAATGATCGTACATCTAGCATTAATCGTATTTGGCAAATTGGAGGAAAAAATGGGTGGTATTACGGTAATTTTTTATGGGGATTAAGAGGCTTTTTAGATAAAATGGTTGGAGGGGTTGGATTGCGAAGAGGGCGTACAAGTCCAACTAAAATTTCGGCTGGAGACACCTTGGATTTTTGGCGGGTACTTTACGCCAACCGGGAAGAGGGGCGATTACTCCTCTTTGCGGAAATGAAACTCCCCGGTGAAGCCTGGTTGGAATTTAAGTTTGAGAATAATCAACTCATTCAAACTGCTACTTTCAGACCGGTTGGTTTAGCCGGACGATTATATTGGTACAGTGTTTATCCTTTTCATGGTTTTATTTTCAAAGGACTCGTTAAAAAACTAAGCAAAGCTGAATCACTCCTTAAATGAAGGATAAACAGCACGAGACAGCTGTCACATTCTTGAAATCCTACTATTATTCATTCAACCTCACACGCATATCCATCAGGATTCAAACATTACAACTTAAAAACACCAATTTAATAGACATTTTTCATTCTTCATATCGCAGATAGAATTCCAATAAAAACCACAATTGCATGAGAATCAAAAAATCATTTCCTCTAAATTGAAGTCATTATTCCTAACACTTAAAACTAACACAATGAAAAACCTATTTGTACTACTAACATTTGCCACGCTACTCGCCTGTTCAACTGAAAATGAAGATTCTGTTAGTGAAGAAACAACTGAAGTCGCTCAAAACGAAGACACGCCAACAACTACTAATTCTTATTCACTAGATCTAGAAATTTCAAAAGTAAATGAAGAAGAATATGACTTAAACGTCACCATTGACCCTGAGGAGGGTAGCTATGTAGTTTCTCCTTTTTCGCAGGACACTATTCTTGGGAAATTTGAAATTTCTATTGATGATAACGCGAATCTGATAGCAGATGGGAACCTTTCCGAATCACCAAATTCGGTTGAAGAGTTTGATGAAGCCTTAGAAGAAAACGTTCGTTTTGCCAAAGAAAAAACCACTTATACCCAAAGATTAAAGCTTCAAACTCAAGATGACTTTAGCGTAAAAGGATCTGTTTGGTTTGTATATGAACCTCAGTGCACGCCGGAAGAAATTAATTTTATGATTACCTATAAAGGTAGAGAAATGTCAATTGAAGAGTTAAAAACTCTCGCTCTACGATAGTTTTGGCTAATCCTCTGCCCCAAGAATCAATTTATATCCTACTCCCCTCAGGTCGATAATTTTAATTGTTGAATATCCTCATAGTTTTTTACGTAATTTGGAAATAAAAACGCCCAAAGTCTACTACATGAAACTAAAAGGAATTTACTTTTTGACATTTTGGATGCTTTTGAGCTTTAGCCAGGTTCAGGAAAAAGAAGAAATATCTTCGGTTACTGAAGTTACATTTGACTATGATCATTTCATCATTCAAAAAGGAGCAATAGGTCCAGTAAAAATAGGAATGACCATTAAGGAGGCTGATGAACACTTAAAAGGACTAAAAAAAATCACTTCCGAAGCTGAACATTTTGGTTTTGGAGGAGGGAGTCCAGCCTATTTGTATTACGACAAAAATGAATTTGTCTTGAGTCTAATTCCGGCTTTGAATAGCGACACACTTTTATTTATTATTGCCGGATCGCCCAAACTAACCACTACGAATAATTTAAATCCAAAATGTACTACCGGTAAAATAGCCCAAAGCTACCCAAATACAATCATACAATTAGACTTGATGAACAATTGGGAATCAATTAGTGATACTACCAATAATTGGGAATTCATCTTTATGACTGAAGACGATAAACGGATAGGAAAATACCACACCATTTACACACCTTCAACAATCAAGGACAGCACAGTCAACTCCAACTGGATTACAATTAAATAACCTAATCCTCTGCTCCAAGAATCAGTTTATATCCTACTCCCCTAACATTAATGATTTTAACCGTTGAATCTCCCTCCAGTTTTTTACGCAATTTGGAGATAAAAACATCCAGGGTTCGACCAACATAATCACCTTCATCTCCCCAAACTACTCTCAAAATTTGATCGCGTTCTAAGGTTTCATTCACTGAAGAGTAAAGCATATAAAGCAAGTCAGCCTCCTTGGAGGTTAAATCCACCTTTCCCTCCTCACTGATCAACTTCATGTTCTTTTTATCAAAACGGTATTTTCCAATCAAAAAAACATCCGAATCAGGAGTCACCTCTTCCGTTTTCTTTCGCCGCATAAAAAGGATTAATCCAATTCCAGTCACTGCTCCAATCAAGAGATAAAAAAAGACACTACTACTTTCCTTTTTTTCAATTGTACTGGAATCAACTGTGGTTGACTCCGTAATCGTCTGAAAGCCCGCTCCACTATTCAATAAACTAATAAATATCGTGTAACAGTCTTTTGGTTGTTTCCTTCCTCCACAAGGAACCATATCTTGTGTCAGTAAATACCCTTTTTCATAACTGTACACCACCTCTTCCGTCTCACATTGTTCTACCTCAACAATATAATCTCCAGCCATTCCGGCCATTAGCATTACACTATCTACAGTAAAAACTAACTCTACAGGATCAAATTCAAATTCCGATTCAAACCGAATTTCGTAACGATCATTCTGCTTTTGAACAGGTAAAATTCGAGAAGTACTATCTCCGGACTTCAATAAGATTTCATGACCAATCATACGCATGGTAACCATAACATGCCGCTCGTTACTGTCTGCTTCAGACTGTCCCATTCCCACATTAGAAAGGAAACAAAAAACTGCAACTCCCACTATTTTCAAGTACCATTTGATCATACTGCAAAACTAAACGATAAAGTCACTGAATAAAATCATTTAAACCGAATTTACATTAATTTACATTTCTTAACTTCTCCCTGACAATGCATTGTTTAGCTTTGAATAAAACACTTAGCATGACAAAACCCCCATCTTTTTATTACATCATTTTTTGTTGCTTATTTTTTGCTTGTTCACATCAAAAAACGTCCATTTCTCAAACGGTTATTTTACAAGAACAGGATTCTACTTCAATTGAAAAAATATCCATTTCTCAAACTCTTAAGCAAAATGAACATCTACCCATTGAGAAGCGCATCGCACTTTATTATCAACTGAAAAAAGAAAGTCCTACCCAATATAATTTTAAGAATGAAGATGAATTGAATATGTACGGCTATTCTCTGCTTTGGAGTAACCGACCGGAGGAAGCTTTGGCTATTTTTAAGCTGATTGTAGCCGAATTCCCTCATTCTTCCAATGCTTATGATAGTTTAGGAGAGGCTTATCTGGCTCTGGGAAATGAAGAACTTTCTTTACTCAATTATGAAAAGTCACTCGAACTTAATCCCGATAATTTTAATGCGGAGGATCAGATTGAACGAATCAAGTTCCCGGATAAAATCCCTGAAAAACCGGCTGATAAATTCTTTAAAACCTATACAGTTAAAGAGTATCGGGAAGATTTGGACCAGTTAGCTCAAAAGTTAATTGAAATTCATCCAGCTACTTTTAAATTCACTCCAGAAGAAGATTTCAAAGCCTTAATTGAAGAAAAAAAGGCAGCAATTACCAAGACGACCACCTATGGAGAATTCAGTTGGCATTGTGCTGAAATTATTGCCAGTGTAAATTGCTCACACACTTCAAGTGGAAGATTTTATCCACAAAGAGAAATGCTTCCACCCCACTTGTGGTTTCCCATTCAAGTACGATGGGTAAACGATCATTTGTATGTCGTTGATCCATTAAACAATAAGGATAAAGTGGCTTTAAAAGATGAAATTACTGCCATCAATGGAATAGCAGTTAAGGATATGATTGAAGATATCTACAAACACATTCCTTCTCAAGGCCATATTGAAACCACAAAGCGAATTGAATTTAACAGTTGGGCACCAGTTATGATCCCTTATACTCTTGAATTTCCTGAGAAATATGAAATAACCATTAAAGGAAAAAAGAATTCCATTGTATTGAATAAAGCTGAAAAGATGAAGATTTTATTCTTTGACCCTTCTATTCCTTATTGTGGTAATAATTTGTGTCTGGAATTTTTAGAGGAAGAAAAAACAGCCGTTTTAACCGTTTCATCCTTTAATTATTACGCCTGGAATGCATTGGATGAGTTTGAAGATTTTATGGACAGTAGTTTTGCTTTAATCAACTCAAAAGGAACAAAGAACCTGGTTATTGACTTACGTTTTAATGGAGGTGGATCACCTGAATCAAGCATTTATTTACTTCGTTATCTCTCCTCAAAACCATTCCATTATTACGGTAATGCAGACTATCCTGGTGCGGAAAACAAACAACAACAAATTCCCTTTGAAAATGCTTTTAAAGGCAACAACTACTTCATTATTGACGGTTTAGGAAATTCTACCACAGGACATTTTATGTCTATGGTTAAGGAGCTTAATTTGGGGATTACGGTTGGAGAAGAATTGGGTTCTAACCACTTTTGTACAGCTGGTCAAGCCACTTGTCGATTATCCAATTCCAAACTGATGTATTATGTCGCCAATAACAGTAATTCCACCTCAGCTAAATCTCTGCCTGATAACAGAGGGATATTTCCTGATTATGAAGTCGTACAGAATATTGATGATTATTTAAATAAGGTAGATGCTGTAAAGGACTTCACTTTTCAATTAATAAAAAAATCAAACCAATAAGAAATGAAAACATTTGTAATTACCACCCTGCTTTTCGTAAGCAGTTTTAACTCTTTTAGTCAAACGGTTCAAGACATCAACCTCTTACAAGCAGACAGTAGCTGGAGCAAGGAAATTTTCCCTTTTCCCTTGCGATTCGCTCCCGAAATTGATTTTCATGGAGTTGAGGAGGCACGATTCCCTGGAGGCTGGAGCGATCCCAAAAGCGATGAATTTTGGTCTTATGTTTTTGTTTGGCAAATCAGGCTTAAAAAGCCCTTAAATGCTCTTGGTTTAGAGACTCATCTAAAAACCTATTTTGATGGCTTAACGAGGCAAGAAAATACCTCATCACTTGTACTTACCAATAAGGACACTAGTATCAATGCTGATTTTGTTGGAGAGGTAAGACTATCCAAACCCTTTAATTCAGATCAAGCATTGACCTTGAACGTTACAATAGAACAGCAATTTGAGAATGAAAATCAAACAGGTATTCTTCTTTTTCGTTTTTCTCCTCAGGATAGAGAGCATAAAATTTGGCAGAAATTAAACGCAGTAAGATACCGCGACGATTGTTAAAATGACTAAGTTCGTTACCTACGTACGAACTAAACGCATGACCTTTAAATATCCAGTACAGCTTGAATTCAACAATCAGCAATTGGAGGCTTTACTTCAACACGATAAAGTAAATGGATATTCTATTTGGATAGACGATTATGAATTAGAAACCGCCGGCTTTCATCAAAACTGGGAAATTTCGGACCAAGCTTATGCCACCAAAGGAAATAAATTTGGTTTTAAGCTTACCGGAACGGACTACGAAATTGCCGAACTCAAAATCACCTTTAGTATTCCCAAAAAGCTGTTGAGCAAAGAAGGATCTTCCGATATAAAACTTACCATTTCTATTGAGAACAGAGATTATCAGCTCTTTGCTGAATTAGAAATAAAAGAATTAGGAATTCGATCGGTTGGAGATGATTTAGAGAATGCCTTTATCCAACTTTCTCAAACTTTAGCCCAACAAAAGCAGCGAATACCTTCTTGTTTTGGTTGTGCCTTATCGGGACATGAAAGAGGCGGTTCATCTCTTTTTTGTATGAAAGAAAGCCGCGAGCAACTACTTTCTATAAGCTATCAGGAAGGTTATCAGCAATGGTTTGATGGAATGCAGCTAGAAAGTATCGTTGAATTTCACGAATGCGATGCTTACGAATATATCGCTTCCAGAAACAAGTATTAATCAGCTCCTATTGTTGACCTCAGTCAGGTAAGGATTAATTGAATTTCTTGACCTTTGTTTTTCATTGACCATTTATTGTTTTGGTTAAAAACAGTCATATCAATTATCCGCTTGCGAGCAAAGTCAGTTTGTTCTTTTTCTTCATTGTGGCTTTAGCCGGAACCTTACTTCGATCCAACGTTTTTATTTCCATACCACTGAAATATGAACACCTAGTTCACGCTCACTCCCACCTTGCCTTTCAAGGGTGGATTTACACCATCATGACCTTGTTTTTAACCCATTTTTTTCTGAAGAAAGAATCATACCAAAGAGGACGATATTCTCTCCAGTTTTACTTAACCATCATCATTATAATAGGCATACTCATTTCCTTTTCGCTACAAGGCTATGGGCTTTATTCTATCATCTTCTCTACCCTTTTTCAATTCCTCAACTATTGGTTTATTTTCCGCTTTTTTAAAGACACGAAAAAGTTAAAAAAAGCTTCAAAAATCAACATTCCCCTCCTTTTCATTAAAACCGGAATGTGGTTAGGCATCTTGTCCACATTGGTTCCTTTTGGCATTGGAGTTCTATCTGCCAAAGGGTTGCAAGGATCAGAAATTTATCAATCCTTTGTCTATACCTTCCTGCATCTTCAATACAATGGTTGGTTCTTATTTGTCGCATTAGGCCTTTTTTACAAGCTACTCGAAAGTAAGTCCATTCAGTATCATCAAAAACGTGCCTTCAACTTCTATCGCCTTTTTACCATCGCAGTTATTCCCGCAATTAGCCTGTCATTTTTAGGCATGAGTTTTTCCAATTACGTTGCTCCTATTGCCTATTTATCGGCAATTTTGCTGCTTGCTTCCCTCCTTTATTTTATTCCGTCAATTTGGCGATCGCTCAAAGAATTCCTGACTCAAAAAAACAAGTGGATTCATTTATTAATGCTGGTTTTCCTTGTCTCTTTTGTGCTTAAAATAAGTTTGCAGTCTTGCTCCGTTTTACCCTTCTGCAAAGCTTATGCCTTCCAAAACAAACCCATCATTTTAGCCTATTTACATTTGAGCTTAATTGGTGTCATCACCTTCTTTTTTATTGCTCTAATGAATGAGTTAAAATGGCTAGGTAACAATGGTATCAATAAGACTGGAAATATCTTCCTAACATTAGGATTCATTAGTACGGAGAGTCTTTTAATTACAAGCGGTTTAGGACTCTATAACAATCAACTATTATTACTCATAGGCAGTGCCGCTATGGCGGTTGGAATTGGCTGTTTATTAATCAGTCCACAAACTAAAACTGAGATACAATGAACGATTTTGAACTATACACACTAGCAAGAGTTTTACACGTATTGGCGGTAATTTTATGGATTGGAGGAGTAGCCATGGTCACCACTGTCCTCATTCCGGCAATTAAACGAATGGTTTCAAAAGAAGAGCAAATTCAAACCTTTGAAAAAATTGAGGGACGCTTCTCTTTACAAGCTAAAATCACCACTTTAGTTACCGGAATTACTGGTTTTTATATGCTCTATGCTTTGGATGGATGGGATCGGTATTTTGATTACCGTTTTTGGTGGATTCATGCCATGACTCTGGTTTGGATTATCTTTTCTTTGGTTTTATATGTCCTGGAGCCTTTATTGCTTCACAAAATATTCAGAAAATATGCCGAACAGAATCCTGAAAAGACCTTTAAAATCATGCATAGAGCACATTGGTTCTTACTTCTATTAAGCTTGATTACAACGGCGGGAGCTGTTGCAGGAAGCCATGGATGGTTCATTATAAAGTAAGTAGTAAACAATCCTTATATTTATTCCTTAATAGGTTACCCTTAAACATTTCTTATGGCTGGATTAGCAACTCAGGAGACCAATAAAAGTGTCGATCAATTCATTGAAGGTATTGAACCTACCTCTAAAAAAGAAGACAGTC
>JAKSBJ010000329.1 GCA_022361195.1 Flavobacteriales bacterium | reverse complement strand
GATCTCAGGCCTTAGAACAGGAAATATCTATTCTCCATGGCCAGAAGAAGCAAACCGAAAACTTACGGGTGCTATTACCCGCTTTCATTTTGCACCTACTCCGAAATCTGAAGACAACCTTTTAAAAGAAAACACCACCCCAGAAAACATCACCGTAACGGGCAACACCGTTATTGATGCACTACTTTGGGTGCGAGACAAAATTGAACAAGACACCAATCTAAAAGAGTCCTTATCGTCCAAATATGATTTTCTAGATAGTGATAACAGAATGATATTGGTCACAGGACACCGTCGCGAGAGCTTTGGCCAAGGGTTTGAAAATATCTGCGAGTCTCTAGCAACCATCGCGAAAAAATACCCTGACGTTAACATTGTGTATCCAGTGCACTTAAACCCCAACGTCCAGGAACCAGTCAATCGCCTATTAGCAAATATTGATAACATCCACTTGATCGAACCACAAGATTACCTACCCTTTGTGTACTTAATGATGAATGCTTATCTTATTTTGACTGACTCTGGCGGCATACAAGAAGAAGCTCCATCATTGGGCAAGCCTGTATTGGTCATGAGAGATACGACTGAACGCCCAGAGGCAGTAGATGCAGGAACTGTTAAACTAGTAGGTACGGATATTGAAAAGATCATTGGTGAAGTCAGCAATCTGCTAGACAATCAATCCGATTATCAAACAATGAGCAAAGCACACAACCCTTATGGCGATGGGAAAGCGTGCGAAAGAATAGTAAAAACGCTTCAAGATTACTCAAAAGGACAGTAACACAATGACCGAATTTGAACGCATTTCTGTCATCGGGCTTGGCTACATAGGCCTTCCAACAGCAGCAGCTTTTGCGTCACGCAGAAAAAGCGTGATAGGCGTGGACGTAAACCAGCATGCCGTTGACACAATAAATAGTGGCGGCATACATATTGTCGAACCAGAACTTGATATAGCTGTGCAATCAACAGTTAACGCGGGTTATCTAAAAGCAACCACATCTCCTGAGAAAGCAAATGCGTT
>JAKSBJ010000393.1 GCA_022361195.1 Flavobacteriales bacterium | reverse complement strand
TAATCATCGTGATAGTTGCATGGCCGTGAACATTGATAATTACCTGGAGGATGTCCCAGAAACCAGAGGGATTTTTTGGGCTCATAATGAACACATCCGAATTATGAAACCAAATTCTTCCCTTAAACGAGCAGGATCCTTTTTAAAGGGAAAGTTGGGAGATACTTACATGGCTATTGGCTTAGAAACAGCAAAGGGAACACTAAACGCCATTGGTTTTGACAAAGAAAAAGGTGGCTATTATGGTTTACAGCAATTCAAACTTAAAAATCGCAGAAAAATGTTGGGCTCCTTAGCTCCAAAACAAGAGCTGTTTTTTGTCCTGTCCAATTCAGTACAAAATCAAGGGAATTATTTAGTGAATAGCATTGGCTCTATTTACTCAAAACGAAGCGCTTTTCGCAAAAGGTACTGTACAGATAAAGGTTTAAAATCGTACGATGCTATTGTTTTTATTCGGCATTCCACTCCCACAACGGTTATCGGCACGGACAAACGATGGGAATAATTTAGTGAGTAGTCAAACTGTCTGCTGGCAATTCAAAATACTCGTAATAAGCCGTTAGGTATCGCTCCAGATTTTCAGTGGTTTCCACTTCACCTCTTTTCATCGCCTTACTTTCTTTCATGCTAGCATGCAAAACAATGTGGTATTGATCATGATCCTCACCTTTCATGGTACATTGGCTAATAATGTCCGACAAGGTTGACTTAACATCCGTTCCCAATTGTACAAAATCCCCTCCGTCAAAAGCTTTAACCAAAGAGTCTACTTTTTCCATTCCGTTTTGCGTTTCTGGATTCACTTTCCATTTTCCTCCTTCGTCGGTATAGCGTAATCCGGCAAGAGGATCTTCTTCAGCTTCCTCGCTTACTTGAGTCGTTGCAGTACTATCTGCCGTTGGTTCGGTAGTTGAATCTTCTGTTGTAGTTTCGTTTGTACAGGCAGTAAAGAGAATAAGTCCGGCAATTAAAAGGTTGTAATTTTTCATACTCTAAAGGTAGGTAGAATTCAAGAAGCTTTGACGAATTAAAAAACTGACATTTGTCATTAAAACGACCAAACTATTTGAAAATAAAAGCCGTTATCCAAGTTGTGAACTTTCATTTACCCAAATCTATTTCTCTCATTACACTTAGTCTATTCTGTTGGCTATTTACCCTTTCTATCCGAGCTCAGGATCCATGCGATGCATCTTTATCAACCATGGTTAAATATATGGGAACAGATGTCGATGACATAGCGATGGGTGTAGAGGATTTAGGTGATTACGGATATCTCATTTTAGGACGAAAAGTAGTATCGGCGAGTAGCTTTCGAAATTACATTTGTCGCATTGATAATTGCGGAGAGGTATTATGGGAAAAACTTTATAATACCTCATCTTATGGAATTCCGGTAAGTATTGATTTGGATGGAGATGAATTGCTTATTGCAGGATATCATGGGATTAATGAGACCTATTTGATGCGATTAGATTTAGATGGGAATGTGCTGGATACTAAAGTCTTTGGAGTCTCAAATACGTATCCTCGAAGAATGATTCGTACAGCTGATGGTAATTTGGTCTTTGCCGGTGTGACTAATTCGTCTGGAGCAGGAACTAATGATTTTTATTTGGCCAAAACAACAGAGACGGGGACTGTTTTGTGGAGTTGGGCCTATGGTGGTACGTCCAATGAATTTGCTCATAATTTAACTGAAGATAATAGTGGTAATCTCTTGAGTATTGGCTATTCACGGGACTATGTTTCCGGTTTACGCAAAGGGCGATTAATGAAGACAGATGCTTCAGGAAATTTACTGTGGACTAAAGAATACCATATGGGTTCAAATTATACTTATTTCTATGATATTGTGCCGTATGGAGATCATTACTACATTGCTGGAAGAACCAATGGTTCGTCTATGGGAGGGTATGATATGTTATTCCTTAAAACAGATTTGAATGGAAATGTGGTTTGGTCAAATTTGGTAGGTGGCGCAGGAGATGAAAGGGCCGCAGGAATAAGAATTAGGGATGATATTATTTATTTAACGGCCACTAGTAGTTCAGTATCGGCTAATGAGGAATTGGTGATTGGACAAATGACGCTAGAGGGTAATTTGCTTGATTATGCTTCCCTAGAAATTGCAGGTGACGAAGCTTTATCTGGTTTGGGTAAACAACTGAATTTAGATGATGATTTAGGTATTTGTGGAGTTGCTACAACAGGAATTAGTGAGATTGGAGGTGATGATCTGTTGTTCTTTAAGATAAATACTTTTTCGGATGTTTGTGTACCATCTGCGGTTGAATTGAATGTTGCGGCAGCTCCTATTGTTACTGAGGTTTTTTCTAGTTCGACTGAAAATTGTGGTTGGACAGCTGCTACCATTTCATATAGCACTGAAAATGTAACGGATAATCAAGGGTTTATTTGTGAGGCTGTTGAATGTTTATTGGAGGCTAGTTTTAGTTGGATATCTCCGGTTTGTCCTGATGATTCGGCTTATTTTGACCCTTCTTTAACGGATGGGAGTTTTCAATTAGCGACCTGGGATTTTGGTGATGGCTCAGCTGTTTATAATGCGGGAAATAGTACCGTTTCTCATTATTATGATGAGGCGGGAATTTATACGGTTCAATTGATTGTAACAGACACTACAATAGGTTGTTCTGATACCATAAGTATGGAAGTTTCCATTTTTGAAGATGCTCTTTTGGGACCAGATTTAGTAGTGTGTGAAAGTCAATGGTTAGAAATGGAAACCGGAGTTTCAGGAGCTGATTGGGATCTGCAATGGTTTCCTCCAGCCTTGTTTGATGACCCAACTGCTGAAAATCCAATGCTTTATGTAGATACGACTTTAACGATATGGGCAGAGGCAAGTAATGCCGTTGAAGGTTGTGTAGTAATTGATACGCTTACCATTTATTTTGATTCAGTGAATGTAGACATTCTTATCAGCGATAGCTTATTGTGCGGAACAAATGGAACTAATTTTATAGTTCCATATTCTATTTATAATTTGGCGGAAGATCCGATTTGGAGTCCTTCATCAGTTTTGGAAGATGTTTATACTGATTCAGTGAATGTTTTTATTACGGAAGATCTTTATCTCTCCATTAGTGGTGTCGGTGAAATGGGTTGTACAAGTAGTGATTCTATTTTCATTGATTATGTCGAATATCTTCAACCTCAGGTCATAGATACTGTAATTTGTGACGACTCTCAATTGTTTTACAGTCCATCTGGTTCTTGGTATAGTGATGAAGGTCCAGCAAATTTGATTATCATTTCTGAAGCTGGCAATTATATTTACAATGAAACTAACGCATGCTCAACGGTGGAGCATGAGCTTATTGTTGCTACAAAAGATTGTAATTGTTATGTCTACGTTCCAAATACCTTTACGCCCGATGGTAACGGAATCAATGATACTTTTAAACCCGAATTTTACTGTGAGTTTGAATGGTATCAATTCAACATTTTTAATCGCTGGGGGGAAGTTGTTTTCTCAACTGAAAATCCGTTTCAAGCCTGGAATGGAGATTATCGAGGACGACTGGTTCAAGATGGAATTTACATTTGGCAGTTAGATTATATCGATGTTCACACTGGTGTGCCAAATCAAAAACGGGGACATGTAGGCATCTTTCATTAAAATAGGAGAGACATTGAAATGCCCCTCCTATCTGACTAATGTTTATTAATTTGATAAAATGCGGTTGGTTTATCTTCCACATCTTTCTCCTCAATTAACTGCATCTCCAATCGTTCACAAACTCGCTTAGATTTTACATTTGGAGAATCCATGCTGGCGACTAAATAGTTGAAATTGAGTTGGTCAAATGCATATTCAATTACTTTTTTAGCTGCTTCTGTGGCATATCCTTTTCCTGTATAATTAGGTAGTAAGGCATATAGTAATTGACTTTGCTCTTCTTCAAAGAATTTCCAGAAACCAATATATCCAACACATGTATTACTGTCTATTTCGTTTATCTTCCATAAACCTCCTGTTTTGTTGGCGTATTCACTTAGACTTATTTCTAAAATTTGCTTTGACAATTCTTTGGGAATGGTTTCATTATCCCATAAATACTGCTGTACAAAAGGATTCGTATTAATCGTATGAAATAGCTCCAAATCTGAAATCACCAGTGGAACTAAAAACAATCTATTTGTTTTCATTGAATTTAAATTAAAATGATGATTGACTTTTTCAAAACCAGAAAATGGCTTTAAAGTCAAGTACTAGTAAGTTTTAGTAGTCACGGTTTTGATAAAACATACAGTCCTATTAACCATAGAAGTTAATGGAGTGAGAAAAGTGACTTTTATGTGTTCGATGAACTAGTACATTGGAGTAAAATGAAGTGCTATACACACTTTACGAGTGAATAAAGGTATGAAAATAGTGGAAATAATCTACTGATCTATTCCTCCGTAATCCCCATTTTCATGAGACTCTTATGAATGTCGTTTACTTCCATCAAGGCAGCAGACCCATACCATTCAACCAATTCCATTGTTAAACTTCCGGCTTTAATTGCAGGATCAGTTTCTGTCAAAGCTTTTGCTTCTTCAATGGTCTTAACGTTAAAGACATAAATTCCTCTAACCTCACCATCACCAAAAAAAGGTCCGGCTAAAACCAATTTTCCTTCATCAGCCATCCGGTCAATGTTATTCATATGCGCAATTTGCAGTTGCATGGCTGCAGCAGAATCCAAATCCCTATTCGGTCCTTTTTTCAAATAAGCAATGATATACTTTTTCATCCCATAATCATCAGCACCATATTCTGCTGCCTTTTCTGCATTGTATGAAATATCTAATTGTTCCTCTTCAATGGGTAAATAGCCTTCAGGAATGGGGTTAGACTTGCTTTCTTGCGACCAATAAATGTTTACCACCCACCAACGGTTGTTGTCGTAGAGTAATTGAATACTGTTAATGCCTCGCATAAAAGGTTCGGTATCATCTTTCCGTTTAAAGCATTCGTAAGTACTAAATACATGGGCAATATTACCAAATTGCTGAACCTCACGATTAATTTCCTTTTCGTAAAAGCCATTTTCAATTAACCATTTTCCCGATTTTTCAATGTAATCGTCAGGGGTATTATATTGCAATTTGTAGGTGCCATCTTTGGCCGTTCCAGAAGGTACTAATTGGGCACCATCCTGATATAAATAACGGAACAATTCCCAGTTCCGTTCTTCTCCTTTTTCTCCCGAAATAACACCGTAAAGTGTTTCAATAATGGCATCAATACTCTTTACTTTATCTAAATAAAGGCTGTCCATCTTGTTCTGTGCAAAAGAGGAATGGAAACAGATTGTAAGCGCAAATAGGAAGATGATTTTTTTCATGGGATTCAAATTTGAATTGTAAAATTACAGGAGAAATTGCTGTAAACCAAATTACTATTGGGCAACGGACAAAAGTGAGAATAGAGTATAAAATGTTGAGGTTAAGTGGTAAACACAAAAAAGGAAGGCTCGCAAAAACCTTCCTTTCCCTATGATATGTTAGCCCCTCTACAGGCTCCCTACTACCAAGAATCCTAAATAACCTAAGAGTACAGCTCCACCGGCGATTAAGGCGACATTGTTTCCTTTTTGATGTGTGGTCACCAACTCTTTAAATCCATCTTGTTTAATGTTTAAACTTTTGGTTTGAGCTATTTTTACACCATCATCGTAAACTTTTACGGCCTGTGTTTTCGCTCTTACTTTCCCATCTCCAGCGCTTTCATATTCTGTATAGTATTCAGTTCCGGTTTGGCTAATTCCGTAGGCAATAAGTTGCAATTCGGTTATTCCATCTCCTTCGCAAAGTGAATTGTAAGATGCTTGCCGGAAGTCATTACCTCGGTAAAGTCCATATTCCTTTCCAAATAGGGATTGGTATCCTGCATTTTTGGAGTTTAAGACGTTAAAGGTGTTGAGTGCATTTTTGATTTTTTTCGTACTTCTGGTAATGCTTGAAAGGCTTTTCCCATTAGCGTACAAAACAAATTGAACAAAATCGTAGCTGTAATAATTGTTGGGTAGTTTAACATTTACATCCAGGTTACGGAGGCGTTCTTTACAATCGCATTCGGCCAATTCAATTCCTTCTTTGTTCATGAACTGTGCTGATCCTGAAGTTCCGATTGAGCAAAAAAGGTTCATGAGTATTATTTTAACTATTGTTTTCATTGTTTTAAAACTTTTAGTGTGTTTCTAAATCCCAATTGAGAGTTACTGCATTTCGATCTCCTCCCCATTCATAAAAGGTGATTGAAAAATCAATTAGCGGAGCAACTTCGGCTAGTGCATCAACCTTTATAAGAACATAATCTGTTTCTCCTGGTTCGAGATAGTTAATCTCTAAGGTATCAGTTGATTTTCCCATATAAACCCCATTAGGGGTATCTCCCATATATACTTTTGAATAGGAGTTGTTGTAGTCAACAAAAAAGGTTTCAAAGGTTAGTTGCAGTTCAAAAGCAGATGATAGTGTTTTGACGGTGGCATCTTCAATCAAAAACACATCAGGACCCGAATTGTGGAAGTGAACTTCGAGTTCTACATTATTTTCGCCGGCTTCCAATAAACCATTTCCATTTTCGTGATCATCTCGTACAACGGTATGGCTGTAACTAATGTTATAGTTACGACTTCCTTCATATTTTTGATCGTATTTATTAATTCGCTCTTGCTGTATCTCTTTAGCACATGAAAAAAGTAAAAGCAAGGCAGATGTTGAGATTAATGCGATTCGTTTTTTCATTTGTTAAAGTTTAAAGTGATTCGGGTAGAAAAATTCAAGGTTTGCGTACCGTTGTGGTAATATCCACTTGCGTTCATCAAACTCTCTTTCCAAATAGTATTGTTTCGTTTGCGATACAGATCATTGTACTTGCCGTGCTTATAGGTTTGATAGAGCTGAAATAGCCATATAGCAGCTCCCAATCCAACCATCACCTGTCCGGTAGGAACTTTCCCAATATGCATATTGGATTCTTCCAGCAAGGCATCCATTTCACTTTGGATTTTGGTTTCCTGATACTGATTATACTTACTTACTCCACGGGATTTATGATAAACCCACCAGGCGCTTCCGCCGCCAACTAACCCATAGCATATGGGAAGATAAGCCAAAGCGATTGCAGAGCCATTTGCTCGCCAAAGTCCAACTCCAGGAAATAGAGCTGAAAGAACAGTTGCTCCTTTTCCCATTCCATATTCTGGAATTTCAGAATCATTCTGTATCGAATGAAATGCCGAATTGGTTTGAGGAAGTTTAAATTGAGGGGCTTTGAAATAAGGATTAAATGGTTTTGAAGTATTCGCTACTTCTATTCCCGACGACTTTTCGAAATCATCAAACGCTGTGGCATAAGATCCGATTAAAATCGCCAGAGAAAATAAACTGTTTAGAATAATTTTCATAGTGCTTTTTCTTCCGAATCTAGCCAATACAAAGGGCTTGGAGGGCATGGTGAAGGGTATTGTTATCCAACGAATACCTTCACTTATTTAACGTTACTTTTTTAAAGAAAAGGAAGGGTGATTTTGACCAGAGTTCCGCTTGAATTATCTGCGGAATCATATAAATCTTCTACGCTTAATTGACACTTTAATCCGCTCGAATCGCTTAAAATTTCTAAACGCTTTTTTACGATTTCAATTCCTTGTGATCGATTTCCGTTTTTGAGTTTTAAAGTAAAATCACGTCCAACACCATTGTCTTGTATTTCGCAGTAAAGACCTTCTTGATTGGCGTGTGTAATTTTACGCAAATGAATGCTTAAAAGACCTTGGTCTCTTTTATGGAAAAGACCGTGAATAATTGCATTTTCAATAATGGGCTGGAGAATCATGCTGGGAATACGATCATATTCCGAGTCGAGATCATCATCTATTTTCAGCTTTAAATCAAAGGATTGATCTTGCCTCAATTGCTCAACTTTGACATAATCTTCAATTAGTTGCAGTTCATCCCCTAATGAAATAGTGTTATTGGATGCATTTTCAAGAATATTTCGTTGTAAACGGGCAAAAGTAGAGAGGTACTCATCCGATTTTTTCACCTCATTTTTTTTGATCAGAGATTGAATGGCATAAAGGGCATTTTTGGTGAAATGGGGATTCATTTGTGAAGCCAATAAACGTAAGTTCAGGGACGAAATTTGCTGCTTTTCTTCCAGTAGATTTTTTTGATATTCGCTAAGCTGCAGCTTACTTTTATGAAGCTTGTATCGAGAGAAAACAACAATTATCAGAACAATGAATAAGGATGATAAAATGAGAATGATAATCCAGTTTTGAAGTTGTTTGGATTCAAACTCCTTTTGCTGATTGAGTTTTTCCAGTTCCAGCACATTGGCTCTTTCCTGGCTGAGGTCGTATTGAGCTTGGATTTCATTAATTCTGCTTTTCAAATCGGTATCCATTAATGAATCTTTAAACGAATAGGCCTCTGTTAAAACCGTGTTAGATGCTTGAAACTGTCCATTTCTTCTCAAAAAATCAGATTTAGCAAAGAAGGCATTAAGTTTAACTTCCCCACCAATTTCATGAGTTTCCATGATTTGGATAGATTCATCTATTTTCTTGATCGCTTTTGCGTGTTTTCCTAGTGCACTTAGCGCATGAGCTACAAAGTTTTTGGCATCACAAAGTTTGTAGGTATTTTCGTTTTCAGTAAAAAAAACTTCGCTTTCTCTGGCCAGAATTAAGGCCTCTTGAGCACGATTTTCTCGAATTAAAATTCCAGCTCGGTGAATTTTTGAGTCGTGAAGGTTGTATTGATCGTTGGAATTCGAAAAATACTCATCAGCCCGATCCAAACTTCTCAATACAATGTTGGGTTCATCTTCAGGAATTAGTTCAGGATTTTCAGAGTAAAGAATGCTGATGTTCATGAAAACCATTCCCAAATTCTGCTGTTCTTCACTTTGAACCAACCAAATATCCATGGCTGATTGATAAGATTCAATAGCTTTTACCGGATCTTCCAGGTATTTGTAGCTATTACCAATGTTATTGTAAATGTAGGCAGCGTACAAATCATAGCCTTTTTCCTCCGCAATTTCGAGGGCTTTTAAATCGTAAGAAACGGCTTTTTCATAGTCACCCTGGTATTTATGGAGCAGCGCCATATTTCCATAATCCACCAAAAATCCTTGAGCATCATTTGAAATACTATCCAGCCTTAAGCATTGCTCAAAAAGGTAGTGAGCGGTATCAAAACTACTTTGATTCAAATACACTTTTCCCAACGAACTCATCGAATATGCCATGCCGTATTGATAATTGGCAGCTTTGGAAAGGTTGAGCGCTTCAATAGCAGTTTGTTTTGCTAACTGATGATTTTCAAATTCATTTTTTTCGCTGATGTGATTGAGCGAATCAACTTTCCAAACCAGAATAGAATCAACTTCGGCCGATTTTGAATGAAAAAGACCAGTAAAGAGAAATAAGAGTAAAAAAGACGTCCTTTTCACCCTATTTAAGCACATTATGGAGCTGATTTTTCCCATTAAGGGGAAAGATAAGCATTCATGTCCAAAGTAAACTTTGATAATTATCTAACGCTAGCTAGATTCGAACGAACAGCTTATTTTAGGTAGAAAAGGTCTTCTTCCTAATATGTTCTATTCGTTCATCCGCCGAAAATAAATGGATACTGAATCTTGCTTAAGTATTAGTGTCTCCTGACTGTCTCTTTCTACGATGTAATCACCGTCATCTTTGTTTTCCTCAGCAGAACTTATGTTCAGTGTATTGGTTTTACTATCCAATTTCCACTTGCCAAATTTATGGGGTTCTTCACCAATATGTCCTCCAGCCATACTTCCATCCGACTTAAATTCAATATACCGCTTTACCTGCTCTTTTGGTTTTTTATTTATTTCCTCAATTCTATAAATTTCCCATATTCCGACCAAGTCACTTTCCTTAAGAGAAGAAGTGCAGGCAAAAAGGAACAAACATGGAATTAAAAGCAGGATTGTTTTCATAGTAATTTTGCCTAAAATTCTGCTCTATAAAGCCATTCAGGGATATATTCAGAGCTAACCGTAATGTTTATTCCTTTATCAAAGGCGAGTGAACATGTTGTGAGTAAAGGAATTGAAACCCATCCATCTGGCTTGTACTCTCTGTCTGATGTACTCCAGAATGTCTGATGCATTTGTAATGCAGAATTTAAATCTGAATTGAATTTATCGCTGTCGTTAGCTAAAATAGACTGGTACAGTTTTAAAAATGGTAAAACCATTTTTTGACGATAAGGCAATTTTGCTTTGTCCATTTGACCAGAATGTATTGCGGTAATCATATTTTCTAAATTCTCCGCTAATTGAGGGTCATCACCAATCATTCCTTTTTGAATACGAACAAAAAGAAGATCTAACTCATCCGGTTTGATATTGGCATTTTCAAATACAGAATTATCCAATGATCTTAAAAAGTCTTTTCCTTCAGCATCTCTGCAAATTATTGCTGCGGACAAAACTTCGTTCCAAAAAGCAACATTCATAAAAGCACCTTCGTTAACTCCAGTTGTATGGTAAGTTTCATTGAACAATTTCAGCTCCACTTCTTTGCCAGGATTATTGCCAAAAACTAAGTGAGCAATTCCAAGATCTTTAGACTGAGTCAAAAAAGCAAGCACTTCCTGATGCGGTCTATTTCCCATTACAGCCAGGGCAAAAGTACGTTGTGCGTCAGAAAATGGGCTTCCTAAACTGCCTTCATGAAAGTTTTGTTTGACGTAATTTCTTTGTAAACGTTCGGTTCTTTCATTCCAATCCTCAATGTCTTCATCAATGATAAAGTCCTTAAGGGTAATGTGTCTTTTCATTTTATAGTTTGTTTTAGTGTTGAGCTATTTTGCAAGCCGAATGTAATCATTCATTTGCGTAAAATTATACTTTCAGTTTTTTAAAAAGCATGGAAAATGGTATAATTGCGAAACCCCTTTTTTGAGGAATGAGCAAACTAAAAGTCATAGCAGTTGATGATGAACGATCGGCCAGAGAGGCCATGCAGCAATCTTTGGAACAACTTGCCGAAAAGGTAGATGTTTTGGGAGTTGTTTCCTCGGTAGCTGAGGCTTATGATTTGATTGTGAGTGAAAAACCCGATTTGGTCTTTTTGGATATTGAGATGCCACGTGAATCGGGATTTGATCTTTTACGAAAGTTTGATACCATTGAGTTTGACATTGTTTTTACGACTGCTTTTGATAGTTATGCAATTCAGGCGATCAAATTTTCGGCCTTGGATTATTTGTTAAAGCCTATTGGATTGGATGAATTGTCAAAAGCAATTGATCGTTCAATGGAAAGTGGTTTTAAAGCCAGAATGGAGTATTATAAAAACCTCCTTCAAAATCTCGAAGAAAAAGAAAACGATCCAACCATTGTGTTGCGGGAGAAAGATCGATCTACTTTGGTGAAAGTCTCCGAAATTGTTCGGCTTGAATCGGATCGGAATTACACTCAGGTTCATTTAACAAGTGGTGATAAAATTCTGCTTTCCAAAACCCTTAAGGTCTTTGATAATATGTTGACCGATCAAGGTTTTATGCGGATTCATAAATCCCATTTAATCAATACTCGTCAATTAGATTTTGTTGATTCCAAACAACCTTGTGTTCATCTTAAAAATGGAGAACAAGTTCCGTACAGTTCCCGAAAAAAAAGAGAGTTGAATGACTATTTAAAAGGGATAAAACTCTAGTTTTAAGGAAAATCAATTTTTTCCAATCATGAAATTAAAGCAGATTTTACGCGATCAGGCTTATGATCTCGTTGAAGGTCCCGAACGAGGCTTTGCACCCTTGCAATTGTGGCGCAAAAAATCCTTTCAGAAAATTGAACCTTATGAAGGAAACATTCAGGAAATTTTCGGAATCGACAATCAGTTAACAGAACATCCGGCTAGGGTAACGAATATCAATTTCTCTAATCATCAGGATTTTGAATTTAAGCATGGTGTAAGTGTTTTAAACACTTTATTGGAGAGACTAAATTTGGGTGATTTGGGGGGAGAACTTTCTGGAAAAATTGATCGAAAAATCACAGCTTCTTATTCGGGATGCCAAAGCCGAAAAGTGTACCCTCGTGATCTAATTCAATACTTTGAAAAGGCAGATTTGACTTCGGCAGGAAATTCGTTTTTAGACGATGCGAATAAAGACAACTTCATCGTAATTACTGGCGTAATGGAAGCAACGGACATACAATGGGTTTTAGAGTCTACAGTTGATTTGAAATCCGAGCTCAAAACAACCATCAAAAAAATGGTTGATCTGAATCTAAAACATGATTTTTTGAATGAAAAGAAGCTGGAATTGACATTTGAGGGAGTAGAACCATTGGTATTTGCTGTTAAGGCAAGCCGCTTGGTTTGTAAGAAAGATCAATTTCACGAGTTAAAGCCAGTTTCAGATAATAGACGATGGTTTTAAGTTGGAAAAACAGACATCTGGTATTCTTGCAGTTCTGTCCCTAATGAGGAGAATTTAAATGAATATTCAGCTTGTCCATTTTTATTCTTTCAAAGAGTAATTCATTTAAAGGTTTATAACATCTGCTGTTTAGATCTAATCTACTTGAGTATACTCTTCGTATTCGATGAGTTCAAGAGCTTTTTTAGAGACTGGCTTTTCGCGATCAAATTGCCCGGCATCTTCCAAGTCAATGATTTTTCCGACGTAGTATTCATTAACCGGATCTTTAG
>JAKSBJ010000138.1 GCA_022361195.1 Flavobacteriales bacterium | reverse complement strand
GAACAATTCCCATATTTCCAATTTGTTTTTCCGTTCTTTTTTCTCCTTGGTTTAATGGGGTGTTCTGATTCCGGGAAAATGACTTTTACTCCTGAAGAGTTGAACGAAAGAGATAGTTTGCTCATTGCCGAACAGCAAGAAGCCTGTGATTCATTAGAAGCCCACTATATACAAGAGATGAATGGTCGGGATAATAATCCCGCATTGAATTTTAAACAGATATATGGGGCCTATACTATTTCGGTCAACAGAGGACAACTTTATGCGGATACGTTCAAATTGCAGGTTCAAAAGAACGACCATATCATTTTTGATCACCAAAAAATTACTGCTCCTCTTACAGAGGTAGCCTTGAGAGATATGGATAATGATCAAAAGCCGGAAGTGTACATTTCCTGGAAAGATGGAAATGCCGAAATAGCCGAACTGTATATTCATGAGGTTGATAGTGATTCAATTCAATTGGGAGACCTTAGTCGTATTCCTTATCCACAGGCATTCTTTTTTACGGGAGATGAAATCATTCATCGGTTTTATTTGGAATCTACTGAAGGTGTGAAAGATGTAGGCTGCCTGTTTACACATTACCAACTGGTCAACAATAAGTTTGTGCTCATTAAAAAGAAAGAAAGTCACTATAATGATGATGATTACATTTATCAAGATCATGAATGGAAGGAGTAGTTTGAAGGGATGAAGCAAAACTTGAAGCGCATATTATTAGTTGTTTTACATTTGTCGATAGTTGTTTTACTGTTTTCATTCCCGCATTCAGATCTTTATGTGGGTAATTCCTTTTTTGTTGATTCTGATTCGGCCGACTTAGCATTGAGAAACAGTTATTCTCTTTACGATGGGGTAAAATTTTATTTTTTATCCTCTCAACAGTCAACCAATTTGGATCTATTGATTGGGGCAGGCTATTTTTCATTGTTCATTATTCCAATAAGTGCATTTTTCTTTTGGTCTAAGAAATCATTTACGCTTATCAATGTTTTAATCATTATAGGAACCCTTCTGGGATTAACACATTTCTTATTATTCAATTTATTATTTGTCAAGTTTCCTTTGTTTGTCGATTTTGAAGTGAGGTACAAGCTTGTTTTTTATCTGATAGTCGTAAGCTTTATATATGCTTTGATTCTGCCAATTATTAAGCTGTTGAAATCGAATAAAGGTAAGAGGGAAAACAGCCAACAGGATACGGTTTTGGAAGAACTAAATAGGGGTTAGAATCAAATGCAAATAAAAAAATCATCACCTTACTTAATCCTTGGAATAGTAGGAGTGTTATTCGCTCTTGCCTACTGTTTCTTGATGGTTTTATACCTTGATCTTCCCTTCAAGGTGGTCGTTATTCTATTCATGAGTTCGGCATCATCATTTATTGTTATCGCTTATTTAATCAAGGTATTAACGGGTATAAACGATCATGTAATGCTACGGAATTTTACCTTTTGTTTGATAATAAACTATCTGGTATTAAAGTGGTTTGGAGCTCCTGAATTGGTAGGCTTGGATTTGTTTGCTGTGGGCTATGGAATTTTAATCATGATTGGTAGAATTGGTTGTTTCAGAGTCGGATGTTGTCATGGTAAACCAAGTAGATGGGGAATTACAAATCGTAAACCTGCACTTCCCCAATATTATAGAAGTAGTAAAATATTTCCACTTCAGCTGGCAGAGTCAGTGGGACTTTTTTTTGTCGTAGCCTATTGTACAAGTTTGTTGATTAGTTCAGAATACGTTGAAGGGCAGGTTTTAATCACATATGTAGTTCTTTACGGTTTACTACGGTTTGTATTAGAATACTTTCGCGGAGATTTGGGAAGAAGGTTCCTTTTTTCTGTTTCAGAGGCACAGTGGACAATAGTACTTTTATTAGCCTTTTTTTGGCTCTTTTCAATTCAATATAATTGGCCATTTAGCCTATGGCAAAAAGTGATTTCAATATTCTTATTTTCTTTTTTACTGCTCACCATTATTCTGTTTCATTCGATGAAAAGAATGAGGTTTTACCATGTCCTGCATCTAAAAGAGTTGTTGTCTTTGTTTAAGCCTAATCTATCCTCTTCTGAAATTGTTGTACAAACAACATCTCTTGGAATTTCCGTATCGTCAGATAAGCAAAGCCAAGACTACTATTATTGCATTTCTTCAGACCTTATAAAGTTAAATGAGACCATGATAGAGAAAGTAGCAAAGCTTGTCCAAACTGCTCACTTTCCTGCTTCCAGCTTTAGGGTGGTTAATCGAAATGGTGTTTTTCATTTGTTTTTTGAATTAGCCAATTCATCTAATGAGTAATATTCATTATGCTTAAAGACGCCATTTTCTAAATATTTTTGGCAATACGATCACAATCAACATCCCTTTCCATACCATTCAATTATCTTTAGTTGAGTTAAATGACAAATTGGGAAAAAGAAATAAAGTTACCAGCCAAAGATCCGGAGATGGAATATGGCTACATCTTTAAAAAGGGGATTGATCCCGTTTACTGTGATAAAAGTACACTGCTCCGTAAAATTGAAAATGATGAGGTCATCTACGTAGCAACTCCCAATCACGATACCTTTATTTTACCTGGTTTTGATTACGAAACATTGGTTCCCCTTTTAAAGCAAAGAAGAAAGGCTCTCTTAAAGAGCTTGGTTTACCCCTTTATTTTCCTGTTTTTGTTGGGAGGATTAATGTTCATGAAATATGATGAAGAAGAATGGATAACTGCAACTGACCGACTTTATATCCTTGCATTTAGTGTTTTTCCTCTTTTTAATACAATCTATGAATTTATAGCACTCAAAAGGATCAATGAATCCAACTTTCAAAGAGAAACACAGAAAATTAAGTTTGCTCAGTGGATTGATCAAAAAAGGAATCCTTTCATTTATGTGGTGATCGGAATTTTAGTGGCTATTACCCTTGTTCAGTTTTTGGTTGGAATGAATCATTCAATTGAGTTATCTGGTTTGGTGAAAGCAGAGACTTTTGAAGGACAATATTGGAGATTGTTGACCTGTACTTTAATGCATGTAGGATTTCTTCATCTCGTTTTCAATGTAGGGGCCATTTTTGCCTTGGGACAGTTGTTGGTTGCCATTAGTAGTAAGTACCATTTTACCCTTGTGTTTTTAGTTTCTGCCTTAACAGGAAGTCTTTTTAGCCTCTTTTTGACAGCCGAAACTTCTGTAGGAGCATCCGGTGGAATATTGGGCTTAATTGGTTTTGTTTTCGCAATGAGCTTCAAGTTGAAGAGTATTCCCCAAAATATTTTTAAAACCATGGTACTGGCCATTATATTTATTGCAGCAACGGGTCTTTCGGCGGTTGGAATGATTGATAATTATGCCCATGCAGGTGGTTTAGTGGCCGGAATCGTATTGGGAATGTTGCTCATTAAACGAAAAGAGGATCTCATTCCTTATAAAGTTTCCAGGCAGGTGAGAATAGGTGGAATAGTTAGTGGGGTGATTTTGCTTGTAGGAATTGGGATTATTATTAGCCGATTTGTATTGTGGTCGATTTAATGTTGAATCAATAAAAACAGAATTTGAAATGATTTTGGACATAGACGAAAATATCAAACAAGAAATTGAGCGATTAACCAATGAGGCTTTTGGGGTGTTTAACCTGGAGGATCCTCAGCCGGGAATTGATCTTTTGATTGAAGCGTATCACAAAATTCCAAGTCCGCGAACAAAGTATTCAGAGAGTTTTAATTTGCTTAAATACATTGCTATTGGCTACTTCCGGGCAGGGAGGATTGATGAAAGTGAAAAATGGTTGAGTGAGTTTTTAGAAAGTGATTTTAACGTCCGAAGATTTGGTGAAAGTGAATACCTGGCGGCTAAAATTGCATTAAAACGGAACAATGAGGCATTGGCTATTCAGCATTTTATTGTTGCTAATCAAAAGTCAGAGGGTAGGGTGTTTGGTAGTGATCCTGAGGATCAGGAATACCTTAAATTCTTTAAAAAACACGCTAAAGAGCATGTCCGCCCAACTGAATTTGAGGAAATGTTGCAAGTTGCTTTAAAAGAAATTGACAACAACAATTATCCCTATGCACTCTCTTTGCTTTATGACTGTTTGAATATTCAATTGGATAATGTCACCGTCCATTTTAACAAAGGCCTTTGTCATTTTGAATTGGAGGAGCTGGATCATGCAGCTGATTCTTTTACCCGAGCTTATATGCTGGAGGGAGAGGAGGCTTTTGAAGCTGCCGATTCCAAGTATCTCGACTTTTTAAAAACGAGGATTGAGATTAAGTAAGTATCAAGTAAAAAGTAGCAGGTAGTAAGTAGAGGTAGAAGGTAGAAAGTGGTAAGTAGAGGGTAGAAGGATGTTTGATTTGTGGGGGTATTTGGTGGATCGGTTCTAGAAGCTGGATGAAAAGTAATAAGTAGCAAGCATTAGGTAGGAAGATACTTGGTTTTTACCTCTTCGTTCTATTTTTTAACATTTGGTAAATGGAAGCTGGAATCTAGATTCTAGAAGTTGGAGGTTGTATTATTAGCCTTATTTTTCTACTCCCATCCAGTCTCTAGCTTCTAGCATCCAGCATCTGGTAAATGGAAACTAGAAGCTAGACTCTAGAAGTTGGAGGTCGTATTATTACCTTTATCTTTTTGCACACCTCTAGTCTCCAACCACCCAAAGCTAAAATCAGGGCTACAGAGGTTCTTTCACCTTGATCTTTCTACTTTATACACCCATCCAGTCTCTAGCTTCTAGCATCTGGTAAATGGAAACTAGACGCTAGACTCTAGAAGCTGGAGGTCGTATTATTACCTTTATCTTTTTGCACACCTCTAGTCTCCAACCACCCAAAGCTAAAATCAGGGCTACAGAGGTTCTTTCACCTTGATCTTTCTACTTT
>JAKSBJ010000324.1 GCA_022361195.1 Flavobacteriales bacterium | reverse complement strand
TATGCCAAATATGGTGAAGATTCATTCCGTCCAATTACAACACCACACGAAGGAGAAGAGTTTTTGTTAAAACCAATGAACTGTCCTCACCACTGTGAAATTTTTAAAAGCAGTCCTAAGAGTTATAAAGATCTACCTGTAAGATATGCTGAGTTTGGAACCGTTTATCGTTACGAGCAAAGTGGAGAACTACATGGTTTAACTCGTGTTAGAGGTTTTACACAAGATGATGCCCACCTTTTCTGTACTCCAGAACAAGTAAAAGAAGAGTTTAAAAATGTAATTGACCTGGTTCTTTACATCTTTAAAACCCTCAAGTTTGAGAACTTCCGAGCTCAGGTTTCATTGAGAGATAAAGACAATCCGGATAAGTACATTGGCTCGGACGAAAATTGGGAAAAGGCTGAGCGAGCTATCATTGAAGCTACAGAGGAGAAAGGACTTCAAACGGTTGTTGAGTACGGTGAAGCGGCTTTCTACGGACCTAAGTTGGACTTTATGGTAAGGGATGCCTTAAATCGTGAATGGCAATTAGGAACTATTCAGGTTGACTACAACTTACCAGAACGATTTGAATTGGAATATGTTGGAAGTGATAATGAGAAACACCGTCCGGTAATGATTCACCGAGCACCATTTGGTTCAATGGAACGCTTTGTAGCCGTGTTGATTGAACATTGTGGAGGAAAATTTCCTTTGTGGTTAACAACTGATCAGGTGAGTATCCTTCCAATCTCTGAAAAATATAATGAATACGCGGAAAAAGTTTTAAGTTTTCTAAAAAATTCCGATATTCGCGGGTTCGTTGACGATAGAAATGAGAAAGTTGGCAAAAAAATTAGGGATAACGAAGTAAATAAAATCCCTTTTATGCTGATTGTTGGAGAGAAGGAAGCGGAAAATAATTCTGTGGCAGTACGGAAGCAGGGAGAAGGAGATTTAGGAGTAATGAGCATAGAAGATTTCGCTAAATTGATCGAAAACGAAATTGATAAAGAATTAAACTAAAGTATAGGAGGACAAAGCTATAGCAATTAAAAGAAGAAATAACCACCGTCGTAACTTCCGTAGAAGGGAAGATGCTCATAAAATTAATGAGAAAATTACCGCGCGAGAGGTGAGAGTTGTATCTGATGATGGAGCGGAAATCATGAACCTGGACGCAGCTTTGAGAAAAGCTCAGGAAGCTGAATTGGATTTGGTTGAAATTTCACCAAATGCAAAACCACCCGTCTGTAAAATAATTGACTATAAAAAGTTCCTGTTTGAACAAAAAAAGAAACAAAAAGAGCTTAAGTCAAAGCAGACCAAGGTTGTCATTAAGGAGATCCGAATGGGTCCTAATACAGAGGAACATGATTTTAACTTCAAATTGAAGCATGCAAAATCTTTCCTTCAGGATGGAGCTAAGGTAAAAGCTTACGTTTTCTTTAAAGGACGTTCAATCGTTTTCAAGGACAGAGGTGAAATTCTATTGTTGAAATTTGCTCAGGAGTTGGAAGAGTATGGAACATTAGAGCAAATGCCAAAACTAGAAGGAAAGAAGATGATCATGATGATCAATCCGAAAAAGAATAAATAACAGAGGGGATCAATAATATACGTTTATTGATTAAGTGAAAAAAGAAAGAAGATGCCTAAAGTAAAAACAAAATCCAGCGCGAAGAAGCGATTCAAGTTGACTGGAAGTGGTAAGATTAAAAGAAAACACGCTTTTAAAAGCCACATCTTGACTAAAAAGTCAAAAAAGAGAAAAGCAAAATTGACGAAAGCTACGTTGGTACACAAAGCTGACGAGTCTAACATTAAAAGTCAGTTGCACATTTAATCCATTCCTCCGGGAATTGATTAATGGTTAAATTATGAACCCGGTATTTAGTCCCTAAGAGCTCAGATTCGAGACACTAACTACCAAAAAAATTAAAAATTATGCCTAGATCGGTAAATGCAGTTGCCTCAAGAGCAAGAAGAAAAAAAACAATGAAACTTTCCAAAGGTTACTTTGGAAGAAGAAAAAACGTTTGGACAGTAGCCAAAAATGCAGTAGAAAAAGGATTAGTCTACGCTTATATTGGCCGTAAACAAAAGAAAAGATCATTCAGATCACTTTGGATTCAACGAATCAATGCAGGAGCAAGACAACACGGAATGAGTTACTCTCAATTCATGGGTCAGGTAAATGCAAAAGGGCTTAAACTAAACAGAAAAGTTTTAGCCGACTTAGCGATGAATCATCCAGAAGCTTTTAAAGCTGTTGTAGATCAAGTTAAGTAGTCGTTGACCCCACTCTGTTATTTATAAAGAAAGCCTTCCATTTGGAGGGCTTTTTTATTTCCCTGCAAGCTGTTACTTCTTTACAATTTCTGTGTTTATAGTTAAATTACACTCCCAATTACTTCCAAAAACACTTGAGTTCATTAAAAAAATACTTTAGAGCTTTAGGCATTCCTCCTACAGACAATCAGGATGTCATTAAAAAAGCCTATCGCCAAATGGCTTTAAAATATCATCCCGATAGGAATGATTCGCCCGAAGCTCATCAAAAGTTTATAGAGGTAATTGAAGCTTATGAAGTATTGAGTGGACAGCGGAAAGCAAAAATCATCTCAACTCCACCAAAACGAAAAACCAAGGAGGAAATAATTGCCGAAAAGGTAAAAGCCGCCAAAGAACGTTGGGAAAAACAACAAGCGGATGAACACTTTAAAGATGCCGTCTATTATAAAAAAGTGGCCTTTGGGTGGAAGTGGACTCTTTTTAAAATTGCGTCCTTTTATACCCTTTTATTTACCATCTTGCTATGCATTGACACCTTTTCTATCAGTGAATATAAAACCATTCGGCCTGAAGGTGTTTTTTACAACCCAATCAACCACTCCATTTTTGTAGAAAAAGAACGAGAACGTTTTGGTATTACCAATCGCGACTTCTGGCACCCTCCCTACTCTCCCATTCGTGGAAATTACAGCTGGCTGTTTCATGATTTACGATCAGTAAGTATCATTGTCGATCCTTACGACGAATGGCAAGACCTCAAGCATTCTGCCAAGATGAAAAAATACGCCACTTTTGAAACTTATGAGTTGGAATCATTTACCTCCTCTGATTCGATTTACAGTGTTTTTCCTTTTGTCCACATTGTACTTTTAGCTCCCATTTTACTGGTTGTTTTCAAACGCCCTACCCTTCGATTTAACATCTGGAGACTGGTATCCATCTGGATCATTTTTCCCTTCTTCGTCTTTTTAACCTTCTCCAATGATCGTATCTTTCACCTTTTTCGTTTTTTTGAGTAGATTTTCATTACCCACTTCTTCGTAAAAAACCGTTATTTTTAAACTATGAAAAAGATCTTTCTGCTGAGTTTCCTCCTTTTTTCTCTGAATTTTGCGTTGGCTGGTCATCGACATTCATACGTATTATACAATGCCAAGGGTAAAAAGGCTGATTTACATAAAATCGTAAAAAAGACGGAAGATAAACAATATGTCTTTTTTGGAGAATACCACGATAATCCCATTAGCCACTGGCTTCAATTTGAGTTGACCAAAGAGATGTATGCCATGCATAAACGGCATTTAGTGCTGGGAGCAGAAATGTTTGAAGCCGATAATCAATTCATTTTGGATGAGTATTTAGAAGGTCTTATTTCACCTAAGAATTTTCAGGATGAAGTTCGGCTATGGCCCAATTATAGTACTGATTACAAACCTTTGATTGAGTTTGCCAAACAAAATAAACTTCCATTTATCGCAACCAATGTTCCTCGTCGTTATGCCAACATGGTTTATAAAAAGGGATTTGAATCGCTCAAGGATCTTTCTGACCTCGCTAAATCTTACATCGTTCCGTTAGATCAATTTGAATTTGATTCGACAGTAACCTGCTATAAGGATCTATTAAGAGGCTTTGCTCATGGAGGAATAAACATGGCGACCGCTCAGGCATTAAAAGATGCTACTATGGCTCATTTTATCCTTAAAAACAGTGATTCGAAAAGTGTTTTCCTTCATTATAATGGTGCCTATCACTCTGACAATTACCAGGGCATTGTCCATTATTTAAAAAAGAATGTGGACGAAGATAAAATAATGACCATTACCACTGTTTCGCAGGAAAACGTGCACGAATTGGACGAAAAAAACAAAGGAATTGCAGACTACATAGTCTGTGTTTCTGAAACAATGACATCAACGCATTAACCCATGGCATATATTGATATTATTGAGTACGAACAATCTCAGGGAGAATTGAGAGAAGCATATGACGAACTCATTTCAAGCAGAGGAAAATTAGCTTCTATCCACAAAATCCACAGCCTAAACCCTAAGGCGATGATGGATCACATGGATCTTTATATGACTTTACTATACGGTAAAAGTCCACTAAAAAGATTGCATCGTGAAATGATTGGAACTGCTGTTTCCATTGCCAACGACTGTGAATATTGTCAATTGCATCATGTTGAGGCCATGAATCATTATTGGAAGGATGATGATCGGGCAGCTCGCTTTTTAAAAGACTACCGCACGGCTGATTTAACCGAATTGGAAGAAGCTTTATGCAAATATGCTTTTGATCACACCAAAAGTCCGGCAGTAGATAAAAAAGATCAATTGGAACGGTTAAAAGAACTAGGATTAGATGATAGAGCTATTTTAGATGCCACCATGATCATTGCTTATTTTAACTTTGTAAATCGTATTGTTTTAGGCCTTGATGTCGCTACAGAAGAAAGTGGTGTCGGAGGTTATAAGTTTGACTAGATGAGCCAGGAAATAGATGACTTAGGAATTGGTACCAAATTCTCAAAACGAACCAAAAGAATTATCAATTCGGATGGTACTTATAACATCAATCGTTTAGGTACCCGTAAAGGTATTAAGGACGTTTTTCGTTATCTGACAACTGTTTCATGGCTTAAATTCTTTCTTATTTTGTTTCTTGGATACATTGCATTAAATGTCATCTTCACTTTGCTTTATGTCCTTTGTGGAACCGAACATATCAGTGGAATTGATCCTGAGAATGGACACCCAATCATTCAGACTTTTTTCTTCTCCATCCAAACGTTTACCACGGTAGGTTATGGAGGGATGGCACCTATGGGAATTGCCACACAAAGTGTTGCCGCTGTAGAAGCCTTTGTTGGTTTTTTATCCTTTTCACTGGCAACCGGTTTACTTTATGGGCGATTTTCACGACCTACTTCCAAGTTAATGTTCAGTGACAATTTGCTTTATACCAAATACCGGGATGGTCATGGGCTAATGTTAAAAATAGCCAATGAACGAAACAGTGTTTTACTCGAGGTAGAAGCCATGCTCATTGCAACCTTTGATCAAATGACTGAAGATGGTGAAATCAAAAAAAGATACTACCGTCTTCCTTTGGAGCTAAATCGCATTGAAATGATGACTTTTAGCTGGACTTTAGTACATGGTATTGATGAAGAAAGTCCTTTTTACGGAATGACGGAAGAGGATTTCATGAAAGCGAAACCAGAGTTTTTAGTTATGATTAAAGGATTTTCAGAAGTTTTTGGTCAATACATTCACAGCCGCAAATCGTATACTGAAGACGACATGCTATGGAACAAAAAATTCCAAGCTATCTTTGGCCCTAATGAAGAAGGAGTCATGGAAATGGATGTACGAAATATAAATCTGACGACTGATGAATAGCCAACTTCCTATAATGGAACAATTTTATACCATTCAGGGTGAAGGATTTCATTCTGGACGAGCTGCTTACTTCATCCGTATTGCTGGGTGTGATGTAGGATGTGTATGGTGCGATGTTAAAGAAAGTTGGGAAGTTGCAGATGATCAAAAAATGGACATCTCCGAACTTGTAAAGGCTGTGGAAGAGTCAGAAACGCCCTTTGTGGTAATTACTGGTGGAGAACCCGCCATGTACGATTTAAGTGAACTTACCGCTGCTCTAAAAAAAACTGGTGTGGAAATTGCAATGGAAACGTCAGGAGCATATCCTATAAGGGGAACATTTGACTGGATTTGTCTCTCTCCTAAAAAATTCAAACTTCCACTGGAAGAGAATTTTGCCAAAGCCAATGAGTTTAAAGTCATCATTTTCAACAAACATGACTTTAAATGGGCCGAAGAATTGAGAACAAAATTAAATCCGCAATGTTTACTTTATCTACAAACCGAGTGGGACAAGAGTGAAAAGATGTTACCTTTAATTGTCGATTACGTTAAAGGTAATACGAAATGGAACATTTCGCTTCAAACCCACAAATACATGGACATTCCATAAATAACTCATTATGAAAAACGTACTTTTTTTACTGTTTTCTTTCTTAATCGTTTCTTGTACAATTGCGCAACCTGGTTCTTGGAGTACCAAGAGCAAAAAGGCAATAAAATACATTGAAGAAGCACGAAATGCTACTTACATCTTACTTAAAGAAACCGGTTTACCAGATTATGGAACTGCTATTGAATGGTGTGACAAAGCCATTGAAAAAGACCCTGAGTTTACCGAAGCCTACGAAATAAAAGCAGATTACTGTGTGCGTGCAGGACGAATTCCCGAAGCAATTGAGTCGTATAAAACGGCCATTAATACGGCAAACTTTTACAGTGGAACAGGTTATGTCTTTTTTGATTTAGCCGTATTGGAAATGTCGCAAGGATTATATGAGGACGCCATGGCAAACTTAAAGAAGTACCGAACTTTTAAAAATGCCAATGAGGATTACCTCAAACAAACGGAGTGGATGATTGCCAATTGTGAATTTGGAATTGAGGCCATGAAAAATCCATTGCCATTTAAACCCGTTAATGTTGGAGCTGGAGTAAACACTTTTGAAGCAGAATATTTTCCAACATTAACAGTAGATCAAAAACAATTGCTTTTTACCCGAAGAACATCTCAGTATGAAGGCTCACAAGAGGACTTTTTTGTCAGTACAAGCGTTCAGGATTATTGGGAAAAGGGTGAACCAATGCCTAAGAACATTAATACTCCGTTTAACGAAGGGGCTCCGACTTTTGCTCCTGACGGGCGAACTTTAATTTTTGTTGGCTGTGCCGTTGAAGGTTATGGTTACGGTCCGGGACGAAGAGGATATGGAAGTTGTGACCTCTTTGTTACTGAAAAGGTTGGAGATAAATGGTTAGATCCAATCAACCTTCCCGGGGCGGTTAATTCAAGACATTGGGAGACACAACCATCTCTTTCATCAGATGGTAAAACCCTTTATTTTATCCGAGGAAATTTAAGATCATCGGGAGGTAGAGCCATGCGAAATGGTGATATTTACGTTTCTAAAAAACAAGCTGACGGTAGTTGGGGTGAGGCAGTTAAACTCCCCAATAACATCAATACACCTTATTCGGAATCGTCAGTTCACATTCATCCGGATGGTAAAACATTATACTTCTCTTCCAATGGTCATGTTGGTATGGGAGGATTTGATTTGTACATGACCACCCTGCAGCCTGATGGTAGCTGGAGTGACCCTAAAAATTTGGGATATCCAATCAATACTGCCAGTGATGAAAACTCGCTAATTGTTTACGCCAATGGTGAATATGCGCTTTTCGGTTCGAGTCGTGAAGGAGGATTAGGATTGCTGGATTTGTATGAATTTAAAATGCCAGAATCCATCCGTCCAACTAAGACCATTTACATGACTGGAACTGTTTTTGACATTAATACGAAAGCCCGTTTAGAAGCTGAGT
Organism: Flavobacteriales bacterium; assembly: GCA_022361195.1. GTDB lineage: Bacteria > Bacteroidota > Bacteroidia > Flavobacteriales_D > Crocinitomicaceae > JAKSBJ01. The sequence goes on along the minus strand of JAKSBJ010000324.1, from coordinate 30,798 downwards.
TTTCATTGGTCGATTTGGAAACAGGAAAAGAAGTTGTGAGCTCAACTTCAGATAAAGTAAATGGAACCTTCCTAGTGACCCTACCTATTAATCGTGAGTATGGTTTATTGGTGAAAAAAGATGGATACAATACCTACTCAGTGAACTTTAATCTTACGGTCCCTGAAAATTCAGACGAGCCTTACCATCAGGATGTACCACTAGTTCCATTAAATGAAGTAGGCGTTGAAAATATTCTTGCCAATGTACTCTTTGATTTAGACTCTGATAAACTTCGTCCAGAATCCTATGTAGAATTGGATGAGTTTGCATCATTCTTATTGAAGCATCAAAACCTAAAAATTGAATTACAAGGACACACCGATTCGCAAGGAGATGATGATCATAACTTGGACCTGTCTAAACGAAGAGCAAAGTCGGTTTATGAATATTTAGTTGGTAAAGGAGTTCCGGCAGACAGAATGACGCATGAAGGTTTTGGAGAGACGAAACCCTCCCAATTTATTAATGATGCGGGAGAAACAATCGTTCGGGATGACGCTTACATTAATAGTTTATCAACTGAAAAAGAAAAGAAATCGGCACACCAACAAAACCGTAGAACCGTTTATGTTATAAAATCGAGTTGATTTAACCCAAAATCATGAAAGCTGTTTACCATTTTTTTAGACTAATTCGGAGCACCAATTTATTGGTCATTAGTTTGACAATGGTGGTCTTTCAGCTCTTTATTTCTAAATATCTTCTAGTTTCAGTTGAAGGCAAATGGGACAACTTTTCACTCTATGAGCTTTTTAAGGATGTTATTTTAACCGATTTTGGCTTTTTACTGCTAATGCTTTCAACTTTGCTCATTGCTGCTGCGGGGAATATCATCAATGACTATTTCGATGTAAAAGCCGATCGGGTAAATAAACCTGAAAGACTCATTGTAGGCAAACACATTAAACGAAGATGGGCCATGGTGCTGCATTGGTTTTTCAATTCATCCGGAATTTTAATTGCCGCCTATTTAGCCTATGTGCATAAGAATTGGTGGATTTTGCTCATCTCTTTTATTTCCATTAATCTACTTTGGTTTTATTCATCGGTTTATAAACGAAAGTTTTTAAGTGGAAATTTGATGGTCGCCTTTTTGATTTTTTTAGTTCCCATTTACGTTTTGGTATTCAACCTAAACCATTTGTCTATTGACAATGAACTGAACTATTTGTTTGACCCATCAAGTTTTATCATTTACACTACCCTTATTATTGCGGGAATTGCATTTTTAAGCAACTTAATTCGTGAAATCATTAAAGACATCGCCGACGTAAGAGGAGACATGCACATTGGCGCTAAAACCATCCCCATTCAAATGGGAATTAAGAAAGCCAAGATCATTTTAATCATCTTAATTATTCCACTACTTGTTCTGTGCCTCTATTACCTCTTTTATGTTCACTACTTCAATTTTAATATACTAGAAGGTTCAACCATGGGGTTACTGGATAATCAAATTCCCATTACTCCCATTCATTTCAACTATTTTGGGATTTCTATTTGGGGTGCAGCAATCCTTATTTTAGCCAGTCTAATTACCCTTTTATTATCGGCTAAACGCAAGTTTTATATCCTATCCTCTAACCTTTTAAAACTAGCGATGTTTTTTGGGTTGATTTCTCCCTTATTTTTGTGACATGCTACACAATTTGGAAAACAAAAAACTCATTTTGGCATCTAAATCACCGCGCCGGCAAGAATTGCTAAAAGGGTTAGATGTTTCATTTGAAATTAGAACTAAAGATGTAGAGGAAATTTATGATCCTCGCATGGATAAAGAGAAGGTTCCCGTTTTTTTAGCCGAATTAAAAGCAGAAGCTTTTCAAGATGAAATGAAGGAGGATGAAATTATCCTAACCTCTGATACCATTGTAATTCACGACGACAAAATCCTTGAAAAACCAAAAGACAGAGAGCAAGCCATTGAAATGGTGAGTCGTTTATCTGATTCAAGACATACCGTTATAACAGGTGTGTGCATTTGGTCAAAAAACAAAAAAGTTTTGTTTTCGGATCATACTAAGGTAGAATTTGAATCCCTGAGTGCTGAAGAAATCGAGTATTACATTGACCGTTACCAACCCTATGACAAAGCCGGATCTTATGGTGTGCAGGAGTGGATTGGCTACGTAGGTATTAAGAAACTGGAAGGTTCTTATTTTAACGTGATGGGACTTCCCTTACACAGAGTTTATCAGGAGCTGAAATCCTTTTAAAATTGATCCCAAAAGTTTTCATAAAAGCCATTGTAATCATCAATAAAGTCCACGTATTTAAATCCTACCGACTTTAAAAAAAACTTCTTTCCCAGATTTTGAGGGCCAGATTCATCATGGTTGATATAAAAACCTGCTCGTTTCTCCTGAGGATTTCGCTTAAAGTATTTCGCTCGCTGCAATAGTAACCATCGTATAAATACTTCTTGTTCGTGTAATCCCAAGCCCATGATAATAAGATCCCGCTCAAAAAAAGGTTTTAACCAGGTACCGTATAACGACAAGCCTTTATCCTGTTTGTTCGTTGGAAAATGGCGCTTAGCCCTATCTACCATTAGCAGATACTGATTGAGTCCTAGTTTAATAGAACGTTTGTAGTTTTTTTGACCATGCATGTGCCAAATGGAGAATGAATTAAAAGGATCATCCTGTAGTTGGTTAGAGAAATAGCTATCCCATGGATAATAATCAGATAGTAGTCTCAATCCCTTTTGACGATGACGAAACATTTGTGATTGGGACGCCTTTTGTAATACAAAATCAAAATTGGTGGTTAAAATAGGCGCATTTAACTCCTTAATTTTCGAAACAATATCCACATGATGAGACTTTGGTTTCCAATCTAATTGCCGAACAAATTCTTCTTGAAGTGAAGATTTTAAATGCTCTCCATGTTGCAGATCAATAACATCGTAAAACTCAGTTAAAGCAATTCCCTCCGGAATAAAATTACGTGGTCGTGAAGAAAAGGTGTTGTAAATCTCTAACAAGAGTCCTTCCCAGGAAACATCCTCTTCGTTCTTCTTTTGATTAAAACGATTAATTCCATTTCCTATTAAAAAACAAGGTTTTCCTTCCTGAATAACCCTTTGTAACTGAGCGTGAGTTCCTTTTTTCATTTTGGGTAATTACCACATTCTCCAATCATTTTCTAGAATCTCCGCACGATTGGTTGGAGTTTGACGTCCATTGGTTAATCGAGAAACTTCGGCACGAATAAATTCATTCACTTCTCCTGCCATGACTTGACCATCCTGATTCAGGTCAGCCTTTCCGGATTTAAGGCCATCCAGTAAACAAAAGGTGAATACTCCATTGTTCCACTCACCACCTTCCATAGCATACTCCGTTCCTCCAGCCGAAGAAATAATGAGTGCACCACTACTCTTTCGGATATCGGTAAATAACTCTCTCATCAACTCAAAACTATTTTCTAATCCCACCTGTTTAAAACCTGTAGTGGTTACTGCCCTAAAAGTTAAATTCTCTTCTTCCGTTTCTTTCGTTACATCCTCCTCAGCCCAAGCCACCTCTTCTTTGTCAATCTCTCCTGAATGACAAGCATCAATCATTACCAATTTTCTTCGGGCTGGGATACCATCTACCAAATCCTCAAACAAATCATAGGGAATTCCTCCTTTAGCCGGATCTTTAAAGTCGACATCGTAAGATGCCAGGAAATAATTCAAATCCTCATCCAACAATCCATGTCCCGCAAAGAACAAGCAAACCACGTCATCTTCTTTACTCCCTTTGAGTTTATTTTTAAGGTCTTTAATAGTTTCTACATTCACCTCATTATTGGCTAAATGATAAGAATTCACTTTAGAAAAAGGCAAATGCTGTTCTTCATATAAATTCTTTAAATCCTGAGCATCTTTAGCCGCATAATTCAAATCAAACTTGCTATCAGCATATTTAGAAACACCCAGAGTAATCAAATACAATTCAGGTAAATCTACATTGGTAGGATTGTACTCAATATCTAAATTGGTTGCGATAGACTCTACTCCTTTTTCATTCATCACACTGACGGCAATACGATTAACACCCTTAGACAAACGAACTGGAAATTCTTCTTTGATCAATTGCTTATCACGTTCAATGACACTAATTCCTCTTTTTCCATTTAACGGTACTCCGTTTACCCGAATCAAGATACGATCGAGTTTAAACTTAGAATCAATTCCATGTACCATCAAACTTACTTCAGGCTTATCGGCAATCAAAGGCAATTGGTTTTTATTAGAAATACTCACCTTAGGTAAATGAAACTCTCCTCCCAACATTTCTTCTGTAAATCCTAAACGTCTTAATCGCTTTTGATAAGCTAAATTAAATGGTCGAATGAGTTCTTGATTCGACGCTTCTAGACTTTCTAAAATAATGTCAGGTCGGTTGTATTTTAAGTCAAATTGCTCAAACGGAAAAATTTCCTTTCCTTTCACAAAATGAATGAGCTTTTGCGCGCCCTTGGTTGCATAGTAGTATTGATTGGCGTTTACAATGGCAAAGTCCTTTTTTCCTGTACTAATAAGAGAAACCATTGGTTTTCCGGTTTCCAAATTCCAAAGTCGTTTTGAACCATCATATGATCCGGTAATGAGCCGCTTATTATCATCACTAAAAGCAATAGAGGCTACCATATTGGTATGACCTCTTAACTCATGCAATAATTCTCCGCTTTCAAAGTCAAAAACATTCACCTGATTTTGATAAGACGAATAAACAGCCAGCATTTTATGATCTTGCGAGATTTGAATTCCAAGTGCAAAACTTCCTCTTACCTCTTGCTCAAATTCCAATTCCCCACTCAAGGAATTCCAGGCCAATATCGTCACATAGTACGAACTGTCTTTTGTAGTAACGTGAGTTCCAAAAATGTATTCATGATCGTTGGACATACCTAAAATGTAGGTTCCTTTCATTGGATCAATCTTTGGAAAACGACTTCTCTTTTTAGTTTTGAGATCATACTTAAAAGAATACATGGCCGACGAATCCACAATCATGACATTAGGGTCTGGTGTAAAATATCCTTTGTATGAATTATCGATTTCTCTTTCTTCTTTTCCCGACTTGGCGTTAATGGTTCGGGAGGTATATTTAATTTGATAGTTTTCTCCAGTGGTTTTTCCTTGCTCGAAAAAGGTAAAACGTTCGGCATCTTTTGCCACGTGTAATAAATATCCTTTGAATTTTTTCCCTTTGATGGTATTCATCACCTTCCGATCCACAATGTCAATGACCGAATATTCTTTATCTTTTTGCTCATTCATTTGTTCCGCTACCATGTATCGGTAACCAGGAGCCCATTTGAAATCAGTTAAATTCTCAACCGGAATGTCTACAATATTGGGGAAATCCCAAATACGAACTGTCTCAACTCCACAAGTAACTGGTAAATGCGTTCCGGGAATAAATCCAACCTCAACACCTGAATAGGGACTGACTTTTAAATGAGATACCTCTCTCATTTTCTCCAAATCAAACACAGATTGTTCAATGAATAAAAATCGGGAATCAGGGCTAAAGGCATAGTATGGGCTCATAGTTTCAGCCAAAGGTTCGGACATTTTTCGTCCGTTCTTAACCCTTACCTGATAAATATATTCCATCATTCCGTAAATGGCATCTTTGTTCTTAATCTTCTTGAACACCACCTTTTTTTGTCCATCAGGACTTGAAAATTCGAGGTTACTCATATCGGCAGAATACAAATGAGAAGCAGCTTTGCTGTAGTTGCTCATTGTATATTTATAGGTTGCCCAATCACGAGGAGGCCCTTTTACAAAAGTTGATTTCCCGGTTTCCACATCAACTTCATAAGTATCATTATTGATAATTTGGTTAATGATCACCTTTGAATCATCTTCTGAAAACCAAATGCTATCACAACTTTGCTGATTGTTATCTGAAAAAGCTACGTTCCTAATCATACGACCAGTTACCACGTCCCAAATAGACACATTCCCGGCCATTTGTTTTGCCACCATCTTGTTGTCATGGCTCACCGCAACAGCTAAAGCAAACTCCATACCGGTAGACACAACCAATTCGACATCTTTTTGACTTCTTGCAAAAAGACTGCTAAAAAGCACTAGTACTCCTAAACCTATTAATCTCATTCGTTAAAAGTTGTAATCTAAGATACTTAAATCAGATTGTTATGAATGAGCAGAAAGCACTAAATTTGTCACACATTTGTTAGCATGAAATATAATTTAAGTGAAATATCAGACTTGATTCGTGACCGAAGAACTGTAACTCCCGAATACTATTCGGACCGTCTGGTTCATCGCGAACAAGTTGAACGTATCCTGAACAATGCCATTTGGGCTCCTAATCATGGTTCTACTCAACCTTGGACCTTTAAGGTATTTTTAAAGGATGGACGACATCAATTATCCGACTTTTTGTGCGAACTGTATCAAAAGAAGACAGCTCGTGAAGATTTTTTAGAAACGAAATTCAATAAGCTAAAAAATCGTCCCAAAATGGCTGGAGCGGTTATAGCTGTGTCCTTAAAACGAGATCCTAAAAGCACCATTTTAGAATTGGAGGAAATTGAAGCAGTAGCTTGTGCAATTCAAAATATGTATCTCACCTGCACTGCCTGGGGGTTAGGAAGCTTTTGGTCAACACCTAAGCTCATTTATACTCCAGAGATGAATGAATTTTTAGGATTGGGAGAAGATGACAAATGCCTTGCACTGTTTTATATTGGATATCCTAAAGAAGGATATGAATGGCCAAAAGGACACCGAAAGCCAATTGAATATTTTACGGAATGGGTAGAAGAATAGGAACATTAGGATTAGTTAATTATAAAGATCACCCAACGGATAACCGTTACAAGGTCTTTAATTTCTATTCGGAAGCTGAGGCTGATTTGTTTGAAAAAAGGCTTTCTGAATGGAATATTTGGTACGAGAAGGATGTTTCTGACTTAGAAAAGAAAGGAGAAACTGTTTACCTTTTCGCCGTTCCACAAAAGGAGTTTAGCCGAGCTCAAAAGGCTAACTTTGAGGTTTCAGCCAATTATAGAAAACCTCTTATTCCCAATAAAATTCTACGTTATTCGTTGGTACTTTTCTTCTTTGCCATTCTTGCTCTTGGAATTATTGGATATGTAAAAAATAGCTGATTATCGTTTATTTAGAGTAAGTTTTTGTGGCTAGAATGAACTAATTTAGGAATATGAAAAAGCACATTATTTTATTTTTTATGCTGGTAACATTGGCTGGAAATGGTTTTTCTCAAAAAGGAATTACCACTTTTGGAATTCAGTATAAACCTATTGTTCCTAACCGTTTTATTGGTACTTATGAGCAGGATTTCAATGAAGGTCCTCTCCTATCCAGCACACGTCAAAAATTTGGAAACGTGTTTGGAATGGTGGTAAGACATGGCTTTACTAAGAATTTTTCAGTGGAAACTGGAATTAACTTTACACAACGAAATTTTGACCTTTTTTACGAAATGCCTGATTCAGGTTGGAGTGGTTCTAATGACGTCAGAATGATTTCTTACTCTATTCCGGTTTCAGGTTTAATTTACATTCGTTTAGGTGAGCAGTTTTATATGAATACCTCCTTAGGAGCGAGTATGGTACTTTTTCCATCAGATGTTCAGGTTTTCACCAATATTGAAGGTGTTAGTTCATACTTTTTAATGGAAGGTGCTTATCGTGGAAAACTACAGGGTGCCATGGATGCAAACCTTGGTTTTGAATATCGCACCAAGAAGTTTGGTTATTTTTACTTAGGAGCCTCTTATCATCTACCTTTTGCACCAATAGCTACTTTTGCCATGTCTTACGAACATGAAGGTGGAGATGTCCTATCTATTGGAAATATTAGAGGGAGTTATGCCACTATAGATCTCCGCTATTTCTTCAATGAAAGAAAAGATAAAAAAATGGGAGATAGAGAAAAGGACAATTAAAATTAATGTCTAACTATCAATCTCTCGACAACAGCTCCTCCTGGAGTGATTAAATGTAAAAAGTAAGTTCCGTCGGCCAAATTATCAGTTGACAGTTTCCACTCGCCATCATATTGCTGACTATCAACCGCTACTACTTGTCCGGTAGCATTGTAAACAACAATATCATCAATGGTTGACTCTCCCACAACACTTACAGTTCCATTTGTTGGATTTGGATAGATGGTTAACTGAATTTCCCTATTGATTACCGCTACTGGCGAATAGGAATAAGTACCATCAAAATCGGTTTGCTTTAAACGATAGTAGGAAGTACCATTTAGAGGATTTAAATCGACAGTTTCATAATCTAATTCAACAGAACTATTTCCGGCGGCATCTACTTCTACAATGGGCTCCCATTGATCCCCCTCTTGACTTCTTTCAACGGTAAAATAATCGTTATCGCTTTCGGACTTGGTGGTCCATCTTAAATTGACATGATCAATTTCCAACTCAGCGGTAAAATCTAAAAGTTCAATTGGTAAAGGATTAATTGGAGTAACTGTACCAAGCGTGAATGGATCTCCGTTAAAAACCGTTACCGCTGTACTATTGTTTAGGGTACCCGCCGTAGCTGTCCCGGCTACTCCTGCAGCTCCATGAGTTTGCCAGGCTGAGCCATCCCAACGCATAAACCGAAGGTCTGCCGGAGAGGTAACACCTCCACTTCGAGGAGTATCCCATGATAAAGTTACGGTTGGGTTAGAAGAACCTGCTGTTCGGTTCACCTGCCAATACTCTACTTTTGAAATGTGATCAATTCCACTTGGGATAGCAGTTGAATCATAACCGTCATCATGAGGGGTAGAAAGTAAATAGCGACATTCAAACTGCTCAGTGGCTCCTGTTGGTGCAGTTATTCCTAATGGAGCATAAAACCCTCCGTTTCCACACGGAAATGTAAAAGCATCATTCCCTACTTTACGCATATAACCATCTACATAACTAGCATCTGAAGCGTTGGAAGTTGTTCCATTATCATCTACCACTAAAATGTCCGTTGCATCAGATTCCACCACTCCATCATTCATGGTTAAATCTCCATGAACAGTTGCTAAACCTTCCATGGTTAATTGCGGAATGGTACCAAATGAATTATCTATCTCCAGATTGTAATAATAAAAACTATCTCCTCCACTTCCGGCATCTTCTGCAATCACCTGAGCTGAGGTTCCCATATATTCACAAGTGGGTGTTCCTGTTGAGCAATCAAATTCACCAAAAGCATTTGGCGCAGCAGCTCTAACAAAATTTCCTCCAATTCTAAAAAAGGCATTATCTATTAATCTGATCTCCAATTCGCCTGAAGCAGGAGCATTTAAATTCACATTCCCACTTACCGAAACCTCTGAGTTATCCTGAATATCTAAAAGATGTAATGGGGAACTGGCAAAATTGGTCGTTTCAGTCAAACTACCTCCAATAATTAGCTGTGCTCCATTGTAAATTCGTTGTGTCCAGGTAGCTCCACTGCCACTGTTGTTTTGAATAAAAGAAGCGGCTCCCGTAACTGTAAAAGTGGAAGTTGTAGCTCCAGCTTCTCCCATTCTGAAGGACATATCGTCTCCTCCGTTATTGGTCATGGAAAAACTGCCTCCAACCGTTACAACCGCATCTTCATCAATTGTCACATCAAAATCATTTCCTCCAGCATTTTGGGTCAATGTCATACTACCATCTACATCAAAAGTCCCTCCGTCCAAATCAATTTCAGTATCTACAATGTCAATCGTGGTAGTCCATGTAAAATTACCCCCAACATGAAAAGTTGGATCATCAGTACCGCCTTCTAACCAAATTAGGTATAAGTTTCCTCCTTCGTCCTCGCCATCTATTGTGTTTAGAGTGCAATTCCCACCAATGTCAACAGTGGAATTGTTATCCAGATAAAATTCAAACTCCTCCGAATCTGGTCCTGAAGAAGTAAACGTAAAATTCCCCCCCACGTTTAATTCGGAATTATCTTCATCCAGCATAATTTCAATGTCATCACCTGCTGTACGGGTCAATGTCATATTTCCACTCGCATTTAACTCTCCAGATGTTCCATTAGAGACATTGATTCGAATGTATAAATCATCACCTCCAGTGAAAGTAGAAGTAAAATTGGCACAATTAATTTCTGAAGATCCATCGATGAAAAAACGAACTGCTCCATCTGTAAACAAATCACCACCTGAATTAATATTGATGTCATCACAAGTTAGGATACATTCCTCCATATCCAAATCAATTTGCGCACAATCATCAGATCTGGTAAGATTTAAATCTCCAGCAATAGTAACATCCCCATTGTCCAGATTAAAGGTAAAATCGTCATCATCTCCGGTATTCAATCTAACCGTCAGATCTCCATCAACATCCAACAAGCTGTTTATGTCATCGACCAACACAATAATATCATCACCTCCATCATGATCAAAAGTCATATCCCCAGTCACATGCCACTCAGCTGCATTTCCACTATTGGTATTAAGGTTTAGCTGCATATCATCGCCACCATCCTGCAAAAAGTCCGCATCTCCACTAATATTGACCACGCAGTCGTCATCAATGTCAATGAGTAAATCATCTCCTGCATTTTGATCAGCCAAGAAATCACCTCCAATATCCAAACCTGATCCAGCATCTTCTACTGTTAATTCGGCATCATTTCCGGCATCGTCCGATTCAATTTCAAAATCATTGGTAACTGTTAAAGTTGAACCGTCTTGGATTCGTAAACGAACATCGGAGTTTCTCGCATTGGTAATTTTAACGCTGTTTACTGTTACATCCCCAGTTCCAGCATCAATATCAATGTCATACCCATCGATTAACACATCATCTCCGGGAGCAGGAGTACATCCACAAGAAGGGCCTCCAACTCCAATTGTTGACCATCTTCCCGGAACATCCCAATCTCCGTTCCCTCTGGCAAAAATTGTTTGACTAAATCCATCATTTGCCAAAATCAAAAATAAAAGCAAAAGGAATATGTTTCTTCCTTTAGCTTGGGGCAGTTTTTTCTCTAATCGCATTCTTTAGATCTTATTATAAGCATCCCTTCTCTACATACAATCTGATAAACACGCACTTACACCTAAAACCTTACAAAAAGGAGGGCATTTTCTAGGTAATAACACTTAATATACAAATTTCTCGAATCAAAACTACATATTTATTTGATTTAGTGACTTTTACACTTCATTTTTTTCAATTCAACCCCAATTCTTAAGAGATGTTAAATCCGTAATATGAGCTTGACTAATTCATTTAATATTTTAACTTTGTTTTTCAAAGCACTTTTTATGACAACAAAAAATCCGATAGAAGATCTGAAAGAAATTCGCAAGATCATGGAGCAATCCACCAAGTTTCTTTCGTTGAGTGGTATATCCGGAGTTTTTGCCGGTTTAATTGCCTTAGGAGGATCATTTTGGGCGTGGATGGAAATTCGACAATTTGAAAACTTGAGTTTACACTATTACGCCACGGGACGTTATGATAACAAATTGGAATCTTTAGAGTTAAAATTGGGATTAATAGCACTTTTAATTTTGGTTTCTGCCATTTCTACCGGTGTATTGTTTACCTGGCTTAAGGCCCGAAAACAAAAAAGAAATTTGTTTACAAAACTCTCATTCAAATTAGCAATTAGTTTAATGGTTCCTTTGGCCTTTGGAGGTGCTTTTACTTTGTGTTTGTATAAAATGGAAGCATACACGCTTGTAGCTCCTGCCACTTTGATCTTTTACGGTTTGGCATTGCTTAACGCTTCTAAATATGTGCATGTAGACATTAAATATTTAGCTTTGTCTGAAATGGCCCTGGCGGTAATTTGCATGTACAGAATTAGCGATGGTCATTATGGAGAAGGACTTTATTTTTGGGCCTTTGGGTTTGGTGTATTACACATTGTTTATGGAACCATAATGTACTTTAAATACGACAGAAAAGCAGTTGCTTAGTGGGAAAAATTGACGCTTTAAATAAAGCTTTTGAAAGTCGGGTTCGACTGGGAATCATGTCCATTTTAATGGTCAATGAGTGGGTAGATTATAAGTCAATTAAGGAGCAATTAGAGCTCACCGATGGTAATTTAGCCTCTCACGTTGCAGGACTGGAAAAGCTTGAATATATTGAAGTTCGCAAGCGATTTGTGGGCAAAAAAACGAACACTAGTTATAAGGTAACCCATAAAGGTCGAAATGCTTTTCAGGACCATATTAACGCATTGGAGCAGTTGCTAAAGAAGATGTAAAAATTTTTTTAAACAATTACTTTGAATTTCAAAGCACTTTTTAATTATGAAAATAGTATTATTAAACCCACCCCATCCTGCCATTGGAAGTCGTATGCCCAAAGAGCATTTGCCACCTCTTGGTCTCTTGTCCATTGGAGGACCATTAATTGATGCTGGACATGAAGTGGTTTTGTTGGATGCCGATTACTCCAACATGCCGATCAAACAAATTGTCCGGAATCTTTGTGAACTGGCACCTGATGTTCTTTTAATGGGACATTCGGGCTCGACATCTGCACAGCCGATTATTGACGAAATCGCCATCAGAACCCGCGTTTTTATTCCCAGGGTACAGATTGTTATTGGAGGAGTTTATCCCACCTATCATTATCAGAAAATTCTCTTGTCCAACCGTTCTATTGACTTTATTGTGAGAGGCGAAGGAGAACAAGTGATAACCGATTTGATACATTGCCTTCAAAATGAAAATGATTTAACCAAGGTAGCTGGAATTGCCTTTAGGAGTGGTGAAAAAATTATCACCACCAAAGCAGCAGCGATTCTCCATGATCTGGATGATTACCGAATTGGATGGGAGTTAATGGAGGGGTATCATTATACCTATTGGGGTAAACGAAAAGCCGTTGTCATTCAGTTTTCACGAGGATGTCCCTACCCTTGCAACTATTGTGGTCAGAGTCTGTTTTGGAAAAAATGGCGGAATCGCGATCCTCAAAAGTTAGCGGATGAAATGGAGATGCTCCATAAGGATTATGGCATTGAAGTCTTCAATTTTGCCGATGAAAACCCTTCAACCAACAAAAGAGAATGGAAAAAGTTTTTGGAAGCCCTCATTGCCAAGAATCTCAATCTCTGTCTTGTGGGATCGATTAGAGCAGATAATATAGTTCGTGATGCCAACCATTTGCACCTTTACAAAGAAGCTGGTTTTGAACGTTTTTTATTGGGAATTGAAAACTATGATGAAGCTGTTTTGGAAAAAATTCAAAAAGCCGGCTCCAAATCCAAGGATCGAGAAGCCATTCAGCTACTGAGAAAGCATGGCATCTTATCCATGGCAACTTATGTTGTTGGATTTGGAGAAGAGCGTAGTAGAGACTTTTACAATAGCTTAAAACAGCTCCTCCGATACGATCCCGATCAAATTCAAATGCTTTATGTCACACCTCACCATTGGACACCTTACTTCCACGAAGTAAAAGACAAAAAAATCATTCAAACCGATCAACGAAAATGGGATTACAAGCATCAAATCATGGAAACTGCAAACCTCAAACCTTGGAAAGTGATCCTTTATGTCAAACTCATTGAAGTTATTATGCAAATGAGGCCAAAAGCTATAAAACGTTGGCTTTTTCATCCTGACAGAAAATTGAGAAAAGCTATGTTTTGGTACAATAATATTGGCAAAAGGGTTTGGGTGTTTGAACTATGGCAATTCTTTTTCAGAACCACATTTAGCAAACAAAAAATCACGGTAGGAGAATACTGGAAAACAAAATAATTATGAATTGGAGATGGAAATTAGTGAATTGGTTGACGCTAAAAGCAACCGATATGTCAGCCCTTTTACTGCGCGACCGAAAATGGAATTATCAATTACAAGATTTTGCAAAAATGCCTATTAATTCATTGGGAAGAAAGCTGTATGAATATTTAACTCAAAACCGAATTTCATACAAGCCTAATCTGGTAAGGCATGATGTAAAGCACATCTTATTGGGCTATGAAATGAAAATGCCTGATGAATTGCATATCCACGCCTTTCTAATGGGAAATCGATCCCACAACTTAATGGGTACCATCTATGTAGCCGTTTGTTTAGTGTTTGTTCCCGAGCAATTTTTCAAACTCAAAAAAGACTATTTAAGAGGTAAAGCCGCAGTCCCATTTCGGTCGGTTGATTTCCGAAACTTCCTCCAAACCGATCTTAAACTATGTCGAAAACAACTCAATATTTTAACCTAAAACGAAAACTATGCCTTTTACTTTTTGCCATCCGGCTATTGTTTTACCGCTAGCCAAAGTATCTAAAAACAAACTATCTCTAACCGCCTTGATTATGGGAAGTATGGCTCCTGATTTTGAATATTTTATTCGAATGCGAATGTATCGCGAACACAGCCATAGCCTAGGTGGGCTTTTTTATTTTGAACTTCCCATTACCATCTTACTCTGTATACTTTACCATGCTTTTGTTCGAGATTCGCTCATCAATGCCCTTCCAGAGATTTATCGAAAACGCTTTGAGTCATTCACAAATCTAGATTGGTTTGGATGGGCCAAAAAGTATTGGTATGTCCTTATTTACTCTGCAATTCTGGGAATTTTATCGCACATTTTTTGGGATGCCTTTACCCACGAGCATGGTTTCTTTGCCGAACGGATTCCTTTTCTACAACAAAATACCCTTATTGCAAATTCACCCATTCCCAATTATCATATTGCGCAGTTGTTGAGCTCAATATTTGGAGGGTTATTTATTTTGACTGCTATTTCTATTCCCCTTTTTCCCACCATACAGTATTCTATTTTGTTTGAAAAGGTAAAATACTGGGGAATGGTATTTTTAATTATGATGCTCACTCTTATTATGCGAGGTGTTCAGTCCTTCAGTGATATCATTGCTACCTCCATTGCCGGCTGGTTGTTGGGACTTATCCTGGCTCCAATCTTTCTTAAACTAATTCCCCTTAAAAATGAAAGAACAGAAGTTTAGTGTTAAGAGTAGATGGAATAGTTTCCGATATGCTTTAAAAGGTTTAAATGCGATTTGGAAGTCTGAAATCAACTTTAGAATAGAGATACTACTTTGTTTAGGTATTATTCTAACTTCACTTTTTATTCAGCTTGAAATATACGATTGGATCGCCCTAATCATTCCTATGTCTGTCTTACTAATTGCAGAACTATTCAACACTGCTTTAGAGAATAGCATGGATCAATTTCATCCCAATTTTGATCCTTTGATTGGTCAAATTAAGGACATAGCCGCTGCAGCCGTTTTAATAGCAGCCGTAAGTTTAATGTGCATTTTTGGAATACTTATGGTAAAGCAATTGAACTAAGGTTCTCCCACCCTGATATGTTCAACCGGATGTAAAGCTTTTTGGATGTAAAAGAAGGTTTTATCAATGGACTCGTACTCTCCATCTGGCGTTGGCCTTAGTGCCGGTGCCATGGCAATAAATCCATCCTGATCAATTAAATAATACGCTGGAAGCGAAGTAACCTTATAATCCTTTAGTAAATGTTCATCTTCTCCCACGTAAATGATGTCCCAATTTAAATCCGGATTCTCTTCTTTAAAACGAATAAATTCTGTAGAATCTTTATCTGTACATACGGACAAAAAGTCAATATCCTCCTGATATTTCTCCCTTAAACCCTTAATAATTTTCATTTCCGTAACCGCCTTCGGATCCCAGGTATTAAAGAAATTGAAGTACACAAATTTGCCCTGATATCTTCCCCAATTAATATTTTCTCCTATCGAGTCTTTTAAAGCAATTTGGGGGGCAGGATATCCAGGCTCCAGTCGAATAAGATAGTCCACTAAATTATTGGAAATGGTTGCATTAATTTCATATTTCGCATGATTTGAAACTGAATCTAACATCCATAAAACATGGCGTTTACGATCACGTCCTAAATCATCGTAGTAATTGTAATAGGCCTTTCCCAGTTTCTCAATCATCACCATTTCCCGAATATCCGGTCGGCTCAAAAACAGATCAGACTTAAGGGTTTTCATGAGCATTGTTGGACTTGCCATTGTTAATGAACTGTCAATCATTTTACGGATATCAGGCGAATAATAACTAAAGTCCTGATGGTAAAATGCTTTAAAGAAATTCATGTACTGATCATTTTCATAGTACAAAGGAAAGGGCTCAATGTAATTCAGGAATATTTGCAAACGACCTTCACTTCCACCCAAACCACCATAAGTTTGTTCCATCTCAGCAATGTTGTATCGAACATAAGTAAGGAAATAAGTATCCTTCACATCCTTATAGGCATCTGCCACATGAACTTTAAAAGTATCCAAATAAGGTAAAAACTGTCCTCGTGCAATTTCCCTTTCATGAAAAGCAATGAAAGTTTCAAAACCATGATGGTAAGCCAATATCAACGAATTAATGTCCAGGGAATCCAAACCATAAAAAATAATATCGGAACGTTGATTTTGAAAGGAAACAGGCCCTTCTGGCTTTGGATAATAAACCTGATAACTAGACTCTGGCCCCAAATACAAATAGGCCTCTGTTTTTTCAATTTCAATAACCCCTTTTATGGTGGACTTGTTGTGCAATGGTATTTTAAACAAACTATCCTCTGGATTAACAGTCGCTTCACCAATCTTAATTTTATTCATGGTGATGTAATCCTGATAAGTATATAAACTCACCTCTTTCCCAATAAAATCAGGTGCAAATCCAGTAATATACCGTTCTTCCTGTGCAAGAATAGGAAGAGCGATAAAAAGCATTAATATGGTTGATAAAAATCCTCTCATTTATCATTTATAAGGAGTTGATTGGCTTTTGTTACAAAGCTGCTGATGTCTCCGTTATTCTTTTTTATTTCCCGTACAATTGACGAATTAATGGCACTGTATTCTGGGCTGGTCATCAGGAAAATAGTTTCAATTCCTGTGAGATCTTTATTCATTTGAGCAATCGACTTTTCGTACTCAGAATCAATCGCATTACGAATACCTCGAATCAAATACCGGGCCTTTTTTTCTTCACAAAAGATTGTAGTCAATCCTTGATAAGCTTCAACACTCACTTTTGGCTCGGTATCGAAAATGGCCTCAATGTGAGCTATTCTACTCTCCAAACTAAACATGCTTTTCTTATTAGAATTGACACCTATGGCCACAATAATTTCATCAAAAAGCGGGACTGCACGTTGTACAATATCAACATGTCCTTTAGTAAAGGGATCAAAAGATCCGGGGAAAACTCCGATTCGCTTCATACAGCTAATTTAGGGCTAATTTTAGTCTTCCTGAAAAAAACTAAAATTCACTCCCCCATATTTACGGATTTCTTTGAAATGGGTTTTATTTCCGAAGTCATTTTCCTGCCCGTGCTCAATAATCAAAACACCACCTTCATTTAAAAGTCCTCTTTCAAAGACAAGAGATATCACCTTTTCAATTTGCTTTAAACCAAAAGGAGGATCGGCAAAAATTAAATCGTACTTTTCCTCAATTTGTTCCAGAAAAGTAAAGGCATCTTTTCTAAGGACCTGCCAGTTGTCGTCTCCCAAATCTTCCAAACTCTTAAGCATGAATTTGAAAGAAACCGGATGTTTATCGATACTCAGTACATTGTGGGCTCCACGTGACAAAAATTCCATGCCAATGTTACCTGTTCCAGCAAAAAGATCCAGAACCTTTAGGTCTTCAAAATAAAATCGGTTTTCAAGAATGTTAAACAAGGATTCTTTAGCGTAATCAGTCGTTGGACGCGATGGAAATTTTTTGGGTGGACTGAATCTTCTTCCTTTATATTTTCCGCCAACTATACGCATAGAAGTTGTTTAGCCAAAATAAGGTCGCTACTGCTTTCAGGAGCTTTGTCCAACTTTACTTTTCCTGGACAAAGCGAAGTGAATTCCTTGAGATGTTCCCAATCTTCATTTACCCCGTAAAGTCTAAAATCAAAATCCCTAGTATCCAGCTCTTTTTGCTCCAAAACAAAGTGTAAATGATATGCCAGGTCTGAAAAAGCTTTAATGTCAAAACGATTAAAATAAAGAAGCTTTGATTTATGGACAATAATCATATAAAACTGCTCTTTTTCAATGAGCAGATGTACTTTACCACTAAAGGTAGGCTGGTCGAAAACTGCTTTCAACAATACGGTAGAACGATGCAGTAATTTTATTCTTGGAAAACGAATCACAAAGAGTGATTTCATCCAAACAGGGAATTCATAAATGTTGACTATCCCCAACTCTGGAATCCGATTATAATCAACCCCATCAAAAGGCTTTGGATAATTTAAAGCAAAAATATCTTCTGCTTTTGAGTGATTAAACAAATCAAAGGGCATTAGCGTATTACGGCGTGAACCAGCTGATACACTAATAGTTGAATAGTCAAAAGAAAAATAATCTTCCTTTAAAAAGTCTTGAATTCCCTCCCGACTAAAGTCATGAAGGTCAAATTGAAGTGATGAAGTAATTTTTTTAGTAGACGTATGAACAAAAGCACATCGAAGTTTATCAGTTGTTAAATCCATGCACAAAGCATGCTGATAAGCTTCTTCTTTTGTTACGGACATCGGAAATTACTTCTTCCAGTTTTCTCTTAGGTGATTATCGTTGATGTCACCGATTTGATACATCTTAGCTGTATCCATTGGATGCTGCATGTTGATTTGAAGTGTTGGAACTTTCAACTCTCCTTTTTCAACTGAAGCTGTATCCATTTCAACCATTAAACTTGAATAAGGTACATATTTCAATGAATCTGGGTGAAATGCTAACAAACATCCAGTTTTCTCACGGTTTTCAATGTATTTTTCATTCTCGAAAATCGCTTCCATAACCGGAACGTAAGATGTATCTCTTCTAAATCCTTCCAAGTCTGTAGGGATAGTTTCTGACATTCTTACAATAGCATGAGCTTCCGTTTCAGTCATTAACTTATCAATTGGGCGATCATCCCCATAAATCAAATCTCTTTCTTCAGGAGTAATCTTTCTTTCTGGAACAGATCCCATTTTTAAGATGGTCATCTTTTTTCCGTTTTTAACGAAATCAATCAAATCATCAACACTGTTCGTATAAGTTCCATTAAACTCTTTATAAGCTATTTGTGCAGATTTCAAATCTCCCATTCGAGCCTGAATATCTTTATCTGCCTTTTCGTAGCGGTCATTATAATCTACATCCGTTTTAATCGTAGAAAAATCCTGCCATAAAACGTATCCACTAATTCCAACCATGAGTACCATTACACCGTAACCAATCATCGTTTTAATTAGACCAAAGAGGTATAAGAACCATACTACACTTCCCACCATAAATAAAAGGGCCGCGTACATAAACAAAGCACTTTGAGGTACCTCTAAAGTTTCCCCATTATTCAAAGTCTCAACTCTAGGAACCAAAGCTGTGTTAAGCAGAACAATTCCTGTAACTAAGAAAATTACTGGCCAAAGGAATCTCTTTACCTGGTATCCAATGGAGCTTAAATCATCGAAAAAACTCATTCGTTTATTTAAATTTTAAAGTGTTTTTACTACTAAGACAAAACTACAATTTTTTTTCAAGCACTACTCGCAGGTCAATATATTTTTTACATATTTAACTCAACGGTTTTACTGATCTTTGCTACCACTTGAAAAATAAGCTCCAAAAAACAACATTCATTCAGTACTTTAAAGAGAATTTAGGGTTTGAACCTACGCAGGATCAGTGGATGGCGATGGATCAGCTCACTGACTTTTTGTGGAACATTTCGGCCATTGAAGCTTTTATTTTAACCGGATATGCTGGAACGGGAAAAACAAGTTTAATCTCAGCCTTTGTTAAAACCTTGCAACAAATTAAGGTTCATTCGGTATTAATGGCCCCAACAGGTAGAGCTGCCAAAGTGTTGAGTAATTACAGTAATAAACCGGCCTCTACCATTCATCGGGGTATTTATTCGCACGCCACTCGGGCAGACGGTTCGGTCTATATTCGCTTAGAGCGGAACCAAAACATCAATACACTTTTTATAATTGATGAAGCCTCCATGCTTTCAACCGGAACAGCCGACTCTTATTCACCTCGTGACTTACTGGAAGACTTGATTGAATATGTCTATTCGGCAAATAACTGCAAACTCATTTTTGTGGGAGACATTGGACAATTACCTCCAATTGGCATGGAAAATAGTCCTGCTTTAAGTCCAGATTTCATTCGTACCTATTACGGTTTAGACATTGAATCTGCCAATTTGAGTGAGATTGTTCGACAAGATAAAAGCTCAGGAATTTTGGACATTTCCCTTCAGCTTAGAAACTTTTCTGATGACATTCCAATGTTAGATCACAACCGGGTAGATGCCCTCGCCATTAATGGTATGGAATTGCAGGAGGAATTAGAAAGCAGCATTTCAAATTACGGACAGGATGAGGTAATGGTGGTTAGTCGATCCAACAAAAGAGCCAATCTCTTTAATCAACAAATTCGACACCGAATTTTGTGGCAGGAAGACGACTTAAATGCAGGTGACATCATCATGGCTGTTCATAATAATTACTATTGGTTAGATCCCAAATCAGAAGCTGGATTTTTGGCTAATGGTGAAATGTTAGAGATTAAAAAAATTGTTCGTCGAGAAGAGATTTTTGGCTTTCGATTTGCCGATGTCATTGCTCGTTTGCCTGACTACCCCTCAGTTGGTGATGTGGAATTAAAAATAAACTTAGAGTCCATTTACCATGAAGGTCCGAGCTTAGATCGTTCTAGATTGAAAGAACTGTTTTACCGAATTGCCCAAGAAGAATATCCGCTGGAGCGCAATAAGAAAAAACGTAATAAATTGGTGATGGAGAATCCTTACTTTCAAGCTGTACAAGTGAAGTTTGGTTATGCCGTCACTTGCCATAAAGCTCAAGGTGGACAATGGGAAGTCGTTTTTGTAGATCACGGTTACTTTGTACACGAAATGTGGGACAAAGAATACATGCGATGGCTTTACACTGCCATTACCCGAGCAAAAAGTAAATTATACCTGGTTAATTTTGATGCCTCCTTTGTTGGGGAAGACTTAGACTGATTTACGTCGTTTCTTTTCTTCGACAATTAAACTCAATTCACGTCCCATTTGCCCAGCAACAGAAGTATTTTCCTTTGCCCGACGAATTAGATAAGGCATTACCTCTTTAACCGGACCGTAAGGAACATATTTGGCAACATTATAACCAGCATGAGCCAAATTGTAGGAAATGTGATCACTCATTCCGAGTAACTGAGCAAAATAAACTCGTTTATCTCCTTTTTCAATTCCATGCTTATCCATCAAAGCAGCTAAGTGTTTACTACTATTTTCATTGTGCGTTCCGGCGCAAATCGAAATTCGATCTAAATGCTCAATCATGAACTCTAGTGCCAGGTCATAATCCCTATCTGATGAAGCTTTATCTGGTTGAATGGGTGAAGGGTATCCTTTTTCTTTGGCTCTTTCTCTTTCCTTCTCCATATAAGCACCTCTGACTAGCTTAACCCCAATAAAGTAATTTCCTTCTTCTGCCTCTTTAAAACTCTTCTTTAAAAAAGCTAACCTATCATGACGGTACATTTGAATGGTATTGTATACCACTGTTTTTTCCGTGTTGTACTTAGACATCATCGCCGTTGCCATTCGGTCAATTGCATCTTGATACCAACTGTCTTCCGCATCAATGAAAAGTGGTACATCCAAATCATGAGCCGTTTTACAAATTAAATCTACCCGAGCCATGGCCTCTGCCATTTCTTTCTTTTCCTGCTCATTCAGTTCAATTTGTAGGTCATTCATTTTCTCCAACAAATCTGTGCGGGCAATTCCGGTTGGTTTAAACACCGAAAAAGGAATGTGAACATCTGTTTTTGCACGTTTGATTGTGGCAATGATTTCATCACGTGTATTATCCAGATCAGCATCTGAAGTTTTTCCCTCTACCGAATAATCGAGAATAGTTCCAATTCCAAAGTCTCCTAATTCCTTGATTTTTGTTCCACAATCAGCAATGGTTTCTCCACCACAAAATTGCTTATAGATTGTCTTTCGGATCATTCCCTTAACTGGTAAATAAATGGCAAAAGCTACCTTAACTGCAAACTCTCCAAAACTGACCAACCAGGGTTTACCAATCATTTTAAATAGCCTGTACGACCATTGCAGGTCCTTATCGTTTTTTCCAGCAAAGGCTATCTTGGTGTTATCGAAAGAAATCATGGGTGCAAATTTAGCATTTTTGCAATTCAAATTTTCATTCGATCAGCTACTTTGTTTCTGTAAATCTTCTGTATTTTTGAGCAATGAGTACATCGCTTCAATACCGATCATCCGAAATTCTCTTTGGCCCCATTTTGGAAGGTCAGCTAAATACTTTTCTTCAAGACAATTACGCTGACTCTAAGAAGATTATTATTACTGATGAGAATGTATTTGATTTATGGATGGAAGCGATCATTAGTTCGGTTGATGCCTTAAGTGAAGCGGAGATTATTCAACTCCCAGCAGGTGAGGAAAATAAGAATCTTGACATTTGTTATCAGGTTTGGAGTAGTTTGTCTGACTATGAAATAGATCGGAATGACCTGATCATTAATATTGGTGGAGGGGTTATTTGTGATATGGGAGGTTTCATTGCTTCAACCTTCAAACGAGGGATGGATTTCATCAACATCCCCACTACTCTACTCTCTCAGGTTGACGCCTCTGTGGGAGGTAAAACAGGAATTGACTTAGGTCCATTTAAAAACCAAATTGGTGTTTTTGCTGATGCAGTAAAAGTATTTGTTGACCAAAACTTTTTGAGTACTCTGGATCAAGAGCAACTTTACTCTGGTTTTGCGGAGATGTTAAAACATGGACTCATTGCTGATAAAAACCACTGGAATCAGCTCCTTGAAACAACTCCCGAAAAACCAGAAGATTTAACCGATCTCATTCACCAATCTGTTTCTATAAAAGCTGAAATTGTAAAACAAGATTTTAAGGAAAGTGGAAGCAGGAAATCGCTGAACTTTGGACACACTATTGGTCATGCCATAGAAGGATGGTTTTTAGAAAACGGACAAGCTATTCCCCATGGTTACGGCGTTGCTTGGGGAATGTTAGCCGAAGGATTTTTATCGACGAAAGTAGCAGGGCTTGGAGCAAAAGATTTTGAGCAAATTCAGACATTCATTCAAAAGCACTATCCTCAATTGCAATTAGCAGAAGAAGCTACCGCGCGTCTTTTGGACTTGATT
Organism: Flavobacteriales bacterium; assembly: GCA_022361195.1. Taxonomy (GTDB): domain Bacteria; phylum Bacteroidota; class Bacteroidia; order Flavobacteriales_D; family Crocinitomicaceae; genus JAKSBJ01. The sequence goes on along the minus strand of JAKSBJ010000324.1, from coordinate 7,554 downwards.
AAAAACGACAAAAAAAATCGACAGGGACAAAGTCGATTTACTTTAATTAGTTCGATTGGAAATTATGTCATTGATCAGGAAATTTCGGAAGAGTTAATTCGGGAATCCTTAGCATTTATCCTACATCGCGGAGAATAAAATCGTAACGGGTACCTTTGGTAAAACTTCTTTTCATTTGACCTTCTAATTGTTCCGTTAAAGCTTCAATTAGCTCCAAACCAAAGGATGTTTCATCTTTTTTAATGGACCAATTCCCACTGTCCATGTAACACATTTCAAAGTTGTCACTTCCACTTATTCGTCTCAATTTAACTTTTATCATACCCTTAGCAACTCCCGTAAAAGCATGCTTTAAAGAATTTGAGATAAGTTCATTAAAAATAAGTGCCACAGGAACCAACGTATCATTTCCCAAAGAGCGAATGTCTGATTCAATGATCATTTGAACCTCAATATCTTCTGAATACACCTCAATCAATTCATCAGCCAATGACCTTAAATAATCTCCCAAGGCAATCTTAGATAAATCGCGATTTCGATACATTTTTTCATGAATCAAAGCCATCGCTGCCACTCGATTCACCGCATCCTGAAAATGCTTACTCAGTTCCTTATCTCTAATCTCATGTGATTGTAAACGGAGCAAACTCGAAATAACTTGCAGGTTATTTTTTACCCGATGGTGAATTTCTTTTAACATGATGGTTTTTTCCTCATTTTGAGCCTGCACTAATCTGTTTTGACTTTGTAATTCTAAATTTGCCGCCTTAAATTTTGTTTCAGCATAAGAATTCAGTTGAATGAATTGGTTCACCATATAAGCAATGAGGATACAGGCCACTAAAATATTGAGTACGGTTGCCGTTACCCTATATGTCTCCAATGATTCACTAAGCGTTCGGATATTTTCCTGAAAGCTAAAAATGAAATAACAGGCTGTTCCTATAAAACTGATGAACAAAACGACATATCCCTGAAGTTTACCAATGGCAAAAAAGGTATAGAGCGTAAATAGGATCATCCAAAAGAACTCTATTCCATGCAATACATCGGGCATAAAGTTGAGGGTATAACTTAAAAACAGGGCAGCATGAACGGTATACACAAATCCGATAATCCTAAACCGCTTTGTTTTGTACAACAAAACGTGTAAGCCTGTAGCCATCACCCAGGCATAAAGAGACTCACCAAAAGCTCCTCGTTCAAAAATGAAATAAACAATGGAAATAATCCCTAAAAAGATAGAGTTGAAGACCGACATTCTCCAGGTAATCTCGAACTTGGTTTGGGTACGATAGTCTTCAAACTGAAAATTTGGGGGCAGGATGTATCGCTTCATTCAAACTTAAATATAAGAAGTTTGACAGCTTACAATCTGATTTTCAACTGAATTTTTAGATCAGATTTTCGATTTCCATCTATTTGCTCTAAACCAGAGGAAATGACATCACGATTTTGGTAGGACCAAAGCCCATAACGAACCCAAATATCGATTTTATCACCCAAGTCGTATTTCAACATTAAATAGGTTCTCATTCCACGATAAAAATAAGATGGGATGCTGAAAACGTACAAAAGGTCATTTTCGTAAGCATAAATTCGGGAGTCATAATTGTCCGAATCATAAAGAGCGTAACGACCATAAACCTTTAGCGGAATTTTTTGGAATTGATAGACAACATCCTGGAACAATAAAAGTCCATTGCTCTTATCATCATCGTAAAGGTAGTTGACCCACTCAATTCTGGACTTTAAGGTAAGACGGTAGTTAATTTGCTGCTCGTAATGAAAACGTAAATTGGTTTTGTTGAGGTTAACCTGAGGTTTTAAACCTGTTACTTCGTCTCGTGAATTACGTTGTGTTACTTTATTTCGGAATCGGAAATAGAATTTAGATCGACGATTGAGTTTCATATCAAACTGAGCAAAGATTTCTCTTCCTTCGCTGTAATCATCTGTCAAATACTTGAGATAAGTGTAGTTAAATTGGTCGTAATAAGCACTGATATTAATTCGTTTAGAGATACGTGCCTGCAATCCAAAATAAATTCCCATTTCTCCTGCATTGTCCGAGGTTTCACCAAATGAGGCTGAATAGAGCGATTGGAATCCTTTATCATAATTACGGTACAACATAATCAAATCCAATCGTGGATCAACATGCCAGGATAAACCATTAACCGTAGCCCATTTAGCATTATCGCTCACAGCTGTTTCACCAAAAAAGGACACCTTTCTGAAAAAATAACGATAATTCAATCCCGTTGTCAGTAATTGATCACTTGCAAACTTATGCTCTTTATAAGCCGCCGAATTGGGCACCAATGGTTGATCGTAATTGGTATAAACGGACGATAAACCAATGCGCATTTTGTCTCCTTTGTAGGCTACCTCTCCCCCAACAATAGCCTCCTGTACAGCTTTACGGTCATCAATTTCACTTTGTAAACGGTGATATCCTGAAGTTTGAAAACTACTAAAACTATTGTCTATAAAATCAATCGCATTGGTGTCTATCGCATTAATGTTTGCATCTAAACCTTTGTAAGAACCAAATACGGTCGCATCAATTTTATCATTTCCAAAATTAATTCCCGCTCCCCGCATAAATCGTGATTCATTTACCGAAGTGTAAGGTCTCAGCCCATAACCATATCGTTTAGCACTCATCACATCGGCTGATTTACCCAAGGCAAATCCTGACCAAACTGTTAAGCCCTGTCCAAAATTCACTTGATAATCTCCAATCGCTACAGCCTTAAACTTCCACAGTTTCTTTAAAAACAAATGTGCCGAATAGTAATCGAACCCGCGTTTTTGAGAACCTACAAATAATTCTTCACCCGGATCCTTTTCCATTGTCACTCCCCAGCTTAAACGGTCTTTGTACTGATTACGGTAACGCAAATAAAACTTGTCCGGACTACCCAAATATTGTTTATTAGGATTGACAGCTAAAACACTATCGGGCTGTTCAATATATCCTGCTTTTTGTTCCAAAACCCGCTCGTATCGACTAATAATTTCGTGTTTACCGTATTTGATGGAATTTTTCCACTTAAAATCATCTTTCTCTACCTTTTGCACGTCCACAAATGGCATAATCATATCAATAATCTGAGCATCCAACTCTTCAATAGCTCCCAGCTCATAAAGGGTAATAAAATCACCATATTTTAAGCGATAATTGATGATAGACTGCATTTGAACATCTGTCAATAAATGCAAACGTCCCAATTCCTCAAAATGTGTTTCGTTGAGGTTGATGGGATTATCCATAAAATAATAGAGCTCATCAAAATAAGTCGTTAAATCCAGCTCAGAATCTTCCAAATTCTCACCAATAAACTCAATTCGTTTTTCGATGATTTTTTGACGCTCTTCATTGGTTTGTGACCAACTAAGTCCACAAAGAAAAAAAGGCAATATGATGAGTAATTTTCTCATCTAGAAATTCACTTTTAATCCAGCCGAAGGACTGATTCCTAAGTTTGAATGCCAAAGTGTTGCTAAATCAAAACTGAACTTTTTCAACTTCAGTCCTACTCCAAAAGAGGATTGGAAAGGGTAAGAGTTCATTCCGATTCGCAAAGCCAAAATCTCATGTGGTTTTAATTCTAATCCACTTTTAAAATTGATAGGATGAATCACTGTTTTCTCCGCCTCTAAAGTCCATAAAACCTTTTCACTAAAGGTGTACATCATCCCTAAACCAAAAACGGTAGGTAAACGTTCATCTTCAAATTCGGCCAAACGACTGCGTGAAATATTGGTAATTCTCACCCCTAAATCAACCGACTTATTGAGTTGATAAAACATTCCTAGACCAGCAGACAAACTATTTTTTGATCCATAATTTTCACCTAAAGCAATGCGGTGATAATTGATTTGAACTCCAGCCGAAAAATTGCGAAACAACTTCATCCCGTAAGTCACTCCTCCAATCATTTCGCGATAAAGAGAAAAACCATATTGTTGAAAATGAATTCCAATGTTACCTGCCTTTTCGGTATGATATCCAAAAGCCAAGGATTGCGTTGACAGTTCTTTGAGTAAAAAACGATTTTCGTAAGATACTCCTACTCCATTTTCTTCCATTGCACCAAAAGCTCCCGGATTGTTGTAGACCGACCAAACATCATTGAAACAGAGTCCTGTGGTCCCCAAACCATTTGATCGAGCACCAATTTGAGGATACACTTGTGCCATGCTTCCCAAGCTTAGAAACAACAGCCCTAGAAAAAACAGATTTTTCATGGCAAGGAAATTACAAATAATGGACGAGACGAAGCGCTTTGGAATATGAACTTTTTATTAAACCTGAATTTAGTCCGTATCTTGCAAGCAGATTTCAATGAACCAAAAGCCTCTAAAAATATACAACGCCTCTGCCGGGAGTGGGAAAACCTATACCCTGGTGATGGAGTACCTGCGTATTATTCTTCATTCAAAAGATGACACCAAGTTTCGTAGGGTATTAGCAATGACCTTTACCAATAAGGCAGCTAATGAAATGAAAGAGCGAATTTTGCAGGCTTTGGAAGACTTGGGAACGGCTCCACATGACCAAACAGAAAAGCAAAAGAAATACCTCAACGATATTTCAAAACAGCTCAAAATTGGTCCTAAAATTTTGCACGAACGTTCGGCCAAGGTCTTGAATCGAATCTTGCACAATTATGGAGCTTTCTCCATCATGACCATTGATAAATTCACCCATAAAATTATCCGAACTTTTGCACGGGATCTGAACTTATCAGTGGATTTTGATGTGGAGCTGGATTTGCACTCTTTGCGAAAAGAGGTAACAGATTTACTCTTTGATAAAATTGGACGGGATAAAGAATTAACACGACTGATGTTGCGTTATGTTAATCGTCAGTTACAAGATGATAAATCGTGGGACTTTAGTAAACAGTTGTTAGACTTTAGTAAAGAGTTATTTAAAGAAGAAGCCATTAACTCCATTCAATTACTCAACTCGCTAAGCGGAGACGATTTTTTGCGTATTCAAAGTGATTTGATTGAAGAGAATGAGAAGCTTAAGGCTCAAGCCAAAAACATTGCCAAACAAGCTTTGGATTTGATGCAACAAAATGGCTTGGAGGCAACCGATTTTCAAGGTTTATCCAATTCTATCTTTACCTTCTTTTACAAAGTTTCGCAAGGTGACAAAATGGAAAAGGCAAGCAACACCATTTACAAAAATGTCGAGGCCGAAAAATGGGGACATCCTAAAAGCCCCAACAAAGGCATTGCCGATTCATTAGGTCCCGAGCTACGAATTCTACATTATAAATTGGATGACTTTTTTGAAAAGGATTTTCCTAAATATGCCTTGAATCAGGAAATACTCAAAAACATCAACAACCTCTCTCTACTCAATCACTTTTTAAAGATTATTGAAGAGGTAAAAGAGGAAGAGAATACACTTCTCATCAGTGATTTCTACAAAAAAATTGCCGAAATCATTACCGAAGAACCCGTTCCGTTTATCTATGAACGATTAGGTGTTAGATACGAACACTTTTTGTTGGATGAGTTCCAGGACACTTCCCATTTACAGTGGATCAACTTAATCCCGCTCCTTCATAATTCATTGGCATCCGCCAATACTAACCTGATTGTGGGAGATGGAAAACAAGCCATTTACCGTTGGCGAAATGGAGAAGTGGAGCAATTCATGGGGCTCCCGCACCGAATTTACAATCCGGAAGGAATTGCCTCTTTGAAAGAAGCCGAAGCTACCTTCTCTAACAGCGGGGAGCTTTTTCCACTCCAATACAATTATCGCTCGGGAAAAGAAATTGTCACCTTTAACAATGAATTATTTAAAGCTCTCCAAAACCATTTGGATGAGAGTTTAAAACCCATTTTCCAGGATATAGAGCAAAAGGCTGTTTTAGAACATCCGGCTTACGTCAGTTCTCTCTTTCAAAAGGATATGACTGATGTTAAACAACTAGAATACATCATTAACTCTATTGAAGCCGCCTTTGACCGAGGATATGAATCGCGCGATATTTGTATCATTTGTCGTTACAATTCAAAGGGCTCAATGGTCGGGCAACACCTCTCATTAAAGGGGTATAAGGTGATTTCGTCAGACAGTTTATTTTTAGGAAAAAGTCGTTTGGTGAAACTGATCATTTCACTCATGAATGCCGACAGCAATGCGTCCAATCAAAATCATAAAGTAAAGGCTCTGGAGCACTACGCTATTAATATCTTGGATCAGGATCCGGCAGCATTTTTGGCCAATCATCAGGATTTAATTCGTCAAAAAAACATTAGCGGAATATTAAAGGAGTTCGACCATTTTTTACCGGTGTATCAGCAGTATCATAACTTGTATGAGTATACAGAGGCCCTCATGGACGCTTTTGATTTAAATGTAAGTACGAATGTGTATTTACAAACCCTCTTAGAACAGGTTCACCTCTTTGAAAAAAGAAACAATTCCAGCCGGCGTGATTTTTTAGATTGGTTTAACGATAAAGGAGCTGAGATTTCAATTAGCAATCCCGAAAACGCCAATGCTATTCAAATCATGACCATTCACAAATCCAAAGGACTTCAGTTCCCGGTAGTGATTTGTCCATATATGGATTGGGCCTTTGAATTGCAAAAACAAATTTCGTGGGTACAATCCAAGCAGGGAGAAGAAATTCCAGCCTATTTTGTGAAGATCACTAAAGGACTGCAAAAAGCCAATCATGAAGAATTATATGAAAAGGAAAAAGGGAAATTCATGTTGGACAACCTCAACCTTTTGTACGTAGCCTTTACCCGTGCCGAAAATGTACTCTTCATTTCAGGAAAATTTGGGAAGTCCAATCCTACTCACGATTGGTTATTACCCTTCTTTGAAGACAGTCCATTATTTGTTAAAGAGGGAGACTCTTTCTCTTACGGAACTTTTGCTCCAAAACAAGAGGAAGAACGAGACGACAGCTCAGAATACACCGTTGTTTATAGCAAAGAACGGATGGACAAACCCCAACTCAGCTTTCGCGCCTCTGACAATTGGGATGTTCATGAACTGGATCGTAAGCGCGAATATGGCAATAAAGTACATGCCGTTTTGGCCAAATTACACCAGCAAGATGAATTAGCATCCATCCTTAAAGCTGATGAACGTAAAGGTAAAATCACCTTGGAGGAAGTTGATTCCATTCAAAAAGACATTTCTGAATTATTTGAGGAGGAAAATTTTGCTCGTTATTACCGCGAAGGTAAAGCCCGTAATGAGGTTGAGATTGTGGATTTGGACGGCAAAAAACAAATTCCTGATCGACTTATTTTTAAGGATGATGAGCTCTTGGTGGTGGATTTTAAAACCGGACAAAAAAATCCGTCTCACAAAAAACAATTGCAAGGTTATATCAAGATTTTGAAAGACATGGGCTATTCCAATATTAAGGGCGAATTGTATTATACCCAGTTTAAAGAGGTGATGGCTTTGTAATATTATCTGTGATGAAAATTTCCTACTTCAAAGTTAGATGTTTTGTATGCTTCAAATCTTTTGAGACTCCGTGCTTACCTGACTTT
>JAKSBJ010000198.1 GCA_022361195.1 Flavobacteriales bacterium | reverse complement strand
TTTGTAGAAAATGCCATAAAACATGGTTTATTACACCAAAGTGGTGAACGAAAATTATATGTTGGTTTTCACAAAACAAACGGTGAGTTAATCATTCGGGTTAAGGACAATGGAATTGGTAGAGAGGCATCTGCCAAGATTAGAAAATCACAAAACAGACCACATCGTTCTTTTGCTACATCAGCGATTAAACGACGAGTGGAGTTGTTGAATCAATCAACCGCATTTCAAATTGAAATTACCTATGTCGATTTGGAGCCGAATGGTACCGAGGTAAAAATTAGCATCAAAAGTTAAATTCAGAAACTGAAAAGGTGGTTTCAGAAATTGAGATTCCATTTTTATCTCCAGTTTCCGTTTTTTCGGCACATGGTGATAATTGGTAGAGGACTAGAAGAAAGGTTGGACTCGAGGCTTTAATCCGCCTTATTTTTTGGCGAAATGAAGTGTAAATCCAAATCCCAGGGTAAAGATTTTGTGATTTATTAATTACGACATTATTTTTACTTTGGGATTTGTTAATTAAAAGGGTAAATAGCAAAGGATGAAAGCTGTAATAATTGACGATGAGAGCAAAGCCAGAAATTTATTGGACTCTCTTTTGTCGGAATATTGTCCGGAGGTTACGGTGGTTGGATCGGCTCCTGATTTACCAAGTGGGGTAGATTTAATTCGCTCTACTCAACCGAATATTGTCTTTTTGGATGTGGAAATGCCCACATACTCTGGCCTACAGATTCTTGATTTTTTTAGTCCCGGAGAAATTCAGTTTCAAATCATTTTTACCACAGCTTATGATGAATATGCTATTAAGGCTTTTGAACTGAATGCGATTGCTTATTTGCTTAAACCACTTCGTCCGGGTCAATTGAAAGAGGCTGTTTTAAAGGCAGAGAAACAAATTAGCCAGGAGAGCATAAGTGAGCAATTAGAGAGTTTAAAGCAGGGGTTGAGTACGAATAAATTTGGTAAGATTGCCTTACCGGTTACTGACGGAATTCTCTTTGTAAAACAGTCAAATATCATCTCTCTACGCGCTGATGGAATGTACACTGAGTTCAATACAACCAATGGGAAGATTGTTGTGAGTAAGCCTCTCAAAACCTTTGAGAAACTGTTGGATAAAGAGCTGTTTTTGAGAACTCACCGTTCGTACATCGCCAACATTTCTTTCATTAAACAACTGGTTCGCCGAAACGGTAAATATTTATTGATGGATGACGATTCTGTGGTGTCTCTCTCTGCTGAACGAATGGATCAGTTGTTAGAGTTATTGGATATTGACTAGGCGTCATTCGACCTTCTCTTGTGTTTTCTTAAGTTTTAACAAAGGTGTTTGCTTGTACAAAATCAGTGCTAAATAAGAAATCAAAACGACTAGTGGCAGGGTTAGTTTGGAAAGGTGATTAATGTCCTCCGAAAAGAAATACCATCCAATAAATAAAATCACAAAAATACCACCTGTCCACTTGCTGATTTTAAGAAATTTCTCTCGCGAAACGAAAAAGGCAAAAATTGACCAGATTAACCAAAAAGGATAAAATATGATGGATACACCTGGTGTGAAATACCGAACTAAAAAGCAGAGTAGGGTAGATACGACCAAGCCCCATATGATCCCCTCAAAATAAAAATTGAGTCGTCTTACTTTTTTCTTTCTACTTTCTAGCCAAAGTAGTCCTCCCGAGTAAAAAACAATACAAGAAATCAGGGCTAAAATCAAATAAACGAGCTTCATTAAAAAACCACCAAAAGTGGCGTAGTGAAGACCCGAAAGCCAATTGTTCATTTGATCCACCAAAGGAGCTTCTGTCGATACGAGATGGCTTGCTCTTTCTCCGGTTTTAACAGTATACAAACTTCTGACTCTTCTATTAATTTCATCTTTTTCTCCATTTAATAAAAGCTGCATGTTTTCATCTCCAAAGTTGTAAAATCGGGCATAAGTAAGTTCAACATCGTTTTCATGTTCAAAAGAAAGAATCAGGGTAGAGATGTCATCAAAATGGTAAGGTTCACCGGTTACTTCAAGTGTCGGTTGTACATCTTCAAAATAAGCTTCCATTTGTGAGGTGTCGCCTTTAAACTGAACTAAAACCTGAGGAAGAACCAAATAAATCAGTATGCAAAAAACACCCCCACTTACGGCATAAATCAATTGAAATGGTAGCGTAATAACTCCCATTACGATGTGTGAATCCTTGAAAAAAGTGAGCGGTTTTTTCTTTTTTCGGAGCATAAAGAAATCCCGAAAAAAGTTCTTTAAATGAATGAGTGTTCCTGAAAAAATGGAAAACACGAAAAAGACTGATACTAGTCCTGCCAAGGTTACTCCAATCATTGGAATTGGGCGTAAGAAGTGCAGGTCATACAGTAAGTCGTTATAGGTATTGCGAACTGGCATTTCTTCAACCTGATCAATCACTTTAAATAGTTTTCTTGAGTTTGCACTATCACCAGCAGTGAATATTCTGAAATTTGACTTTTCTTTAAAATCGTAAAATAGAACAGACGCTTTGTGGTAAATTCCTTCTTCATCCAATTGGATATAGGCACTGTCAATAAGATGAGCTCCAACCGGAATTTCATCCCCGTAGTCAATTCTGGATTCCCAATTAGAGATGTCTTTTTTGAAGAGCGTAAAGGCTCCACAGTAAAAAATAACGAACAAAACCACACATAAAATTACACCACTAACTGTGTGTAAGTTTAAACTGATGTTATGTAGCCTATTGTTTAGTTTCATAATGAATAGGCGATTAAAGAGATTAGTATAGAGCCTCCAAAATAAATGAGTGTACACAGCCAACGTGGCTTAATCATAAAGGCTAAAATGATAAACGTTGGCCAGATGATCATAACACCGATAACGGACAAAATAATCACCGAAGTTTTTTCTAAAAAAAGACCAAGTAAAATATGAAAACTTTGACTTAAGAGGTAGCCTCCAATTAAGCCATTGAAGATGTTGGCAAACTTGTGCCAGGCTGATTGAGTGAGGTATTTTTTGTTCGCTGGCATATTAAATGGTTAAGAGTACAGTAGTGAATAAAGTCCCCAGTGTTACCCACAAAAATTGTTTTTGAAAAAAGGCAATGAGGCAAGCGTAAAACGCAGCGACCGCCATTAAAATAATACCTGAAGTTGGGCTGTAATAAAATCCGATTCCGATGCACTGAATCAGTGCCAGAATACTGACTTTTTTCAAAATTTCATTTCCCTGCTTAATACCAAAAAGAACAACTTCTTTTCGGCTGGTGAGTAAAAAGATCACCGCTATGCTGAGAATAGTTATGGAGGTTAAGATTAGTATCATCTAAAGTCAAATTGAACCCCGAGTACGGGAATTAAACCAAAATCTGAGAACTCTTGTATGGTTTGGGTAAACAGTTTATCGCAACAGCGATTTTTGATTGAGTGAACAAAGCTGTCTAAGATTCATTTTTTAAAAGTTTGAAATGCTCAAAGTTTAGTAAGAGTGAAACAATCAGTACAAGCGTTAGCAACGACAGTTGCGAAACGTCTGTTTTAGGGTTGGATAGTTCACCAAAGCAATGCATGCCGTGAGCGGTTGTATAAATAATACTGATGATGAGTAATATAATTTGTACGATTTTGTGTTGGAGGTAAATGATCATCAAAATCCAAATGATTGGAAGGTGGTAAAATAAACCTCTGATGATATGAGTAGAATTGGGAACGGTACCATCTGCTTCCGGCCTAACAACGTCAATTCCATAAAAAATATCTCCAATGTGATAATTGAAATGTAAAACCATTCCGATGATAATAATTATCCACAGTATGACCGCTTTAATTTGATGTTTCATGATCGAAGAAAAAGAGTTCTAGCTGTCGGAAGGCTGATACGATTTGTCTTAGATTCATTCTAAATAAGAAGGCAAAGGTAAATAGCCAATGTTGGCATTTCAATACCACAAAAAGGGTAAAAAGGAAGTGATGGGGTTGAAAAAATGAAGGCCCGTCAAAATTGACGGACCTTCCACCACGCTAATTTCATCCAACAAGCGACAAGCTTGCAGGCAAAATGAATTTTTCAGACGTTTCTTTGTGCCCTTCTCATCTTCCCTTGCACGCTTGTTCTGATCCCTCGGCCTCTATTCCTCTCCTCATTTAGTTGCCTAAAGCATCGTAGCTGTTGGTGCTTAACTGGCAGCGTGGTGTCTGACTCTTCTTATTCTATAATGTCACTTTTAGTATTTAGTAACCAATTTATTGGCTCAAAAGTGAATTTTAATCAATTTTAAGTATTGGGGTTGAACTTATCAAACCATTCTGCGCTTTGTTCAAGCAGTTTCTATTAAACGATGCCGTTGTGCGATTATTTGAGGAGTGGAGTTTGTTTTGTTGTAGCAATAACCTTTTTGCTACCTTTATTTAAGATAGGTTTTCAAAAGAAGGATGGGTGCTGTCTGATGAGTAGTGGACAAGAAAATCCAATCTTTAAAATGTGGAACGATTTATGTGTGAAAATCACTAAATTCAATGAAGTTTTTAACGAAATGAAAACCTTTAATCCAACACCCACCATTCGATATTCTTTCATACTATTTTCATTTTTGTTGATTTCAACTCTTCCTTCTTTTTCTCAGTATGAGATTTCAAAGAACTATGCTGATATGCAAAACAAGCTTTATGACAGTTTGGGAATTAAAGTTTGCAAAGAGTATCGTTATTACGGTAGAACAAAAGTTTTGAAATCTCGGAAAAAATATGACGACAAAGGGTTTTTGATTTCTCACGAAATTTATGATGGCGGAAAGAGTAAAAAAACAGCCTCCTTTCATTACCAATACAATCATGAAACGTTGATCATTACCGAAACACGTCTCAGTTCTTTAAGTGGAAAGATGGACACAGTATATACCGGGGTCGAAAAATATCTGTCAAATGGAAAGATTAGAGAGAAGCAAGAGGTAATTACAGAATATGCAGATACTGTTGTTTATCATTATGAGTACGACGATTTTGGCAATTGTATTACGGTTAAAAAAAGTCTCAGAGGCAATTATATTGCACCAAGAGAGAAGATCTGGAATAAAGTAACTTACCAATACGATGGTGATGGAAAAATTCTTCAACAGTTTCAGGAAAAGGGATGGACCTGGTACACTTCAACTTACCAGTTTGATTCCAACGAAAATATGATTTTGTTTAAAGAAGCTAGTCCCGAAATGGAGAATATGTATCAGGAGTTTTACACTTACAATGCTGGAGGCATGTTGACTGAAATAGCATTTGTGTATGACAGTTTATATGTACCCAATGAGATTATTGCAATGCCTGTTTGTTTGGATGGAGGAGAAAGCTATGTCTATGATGAAAAAGGGAGGTTAATTGTTGAGAAACATTTTTGTAATCGATATAATAAACCAAACGACACTTTTGGAGAGCTGGACGAAAAAAGATTTGTTTACAAAGACAATGGCCTATTGGTGAAAGTGGTTGATTTTCCAAAACGTAAAGGAATTCGTAAGGGAAAACCACTAAAAGAGCTTAAAGAAAGTGGGTTGTGTTATCGTTATAAATGATACTTACCAAAAACAAAAAAAGGTCACTCAAACTGAGTAACATTTTCTTAGTAGCTCCAAACGGACAAACATTGAACATTTTGAGATTGGAAGATGTGGAGAGATGTTTATTCTCGAAAGCTTAATCCGAATTGGAACAA
>JAKSBJ010000129.1 GCA_022361195.1 Flavobacteriales bacterium | reverse complement strand
GCATAATTTAGACATCATCAAAGTAGCTGATTATATTATTGATATGGGGCCTGACGGTGGAGCTGGAGGTGGTGAAATTGTATGGACAGGAACGCCAGAGCAATTCGTAAAGAAATTCAAGACTGAAACCTCACGCTTTTTGGAGAAAGAGCTGAACTAAACACTCATTTTTTTCAGAATTGACTAGTAAATAATTATACGATTTTTGCTAAAACTCAAGTTGTGTTTTAATCATACACCTTAATTTTAAGGAAACCTTAAAACTTATGATTAAAAATACCATACTTGCTTCAGGCTTTGTTTTAGCCTCTATATCTGCCTATAATCAAGATTTTGATTGGGGAATCTCATTGGGTGGAGTTAGCACAGAATTACCCAATGCTATTGTATCAGATCCTTCAAATGATTGTATATACGTTACTGGTTTTTTCTTTAATGAAATAGACATGAATCCTGGTCCTGATTTGATTGAGTTCGGTTCAGCCGGGGCATCAGATATATTTCTGGTAAAGTTTGACACCGAAGGAAATTATATTTGGGCAAATCAACTTGGAGGAGCAGATTTTGATGATGGGGTAGATTTAGCTGTCGATCAATCGGGAAATGTATTGTTGTTAATAGATGATGACAAACTAGGAGTCAATAAATATGATTCGGATGGGACCTTACTTTGGTCTTATGAAACGGAAGGAATGGGAAGTCCTGCAGGAAAAGCAATGGTTTTGGATTCCGATGATAATGTTTATATAACGGGAAACTTTTTGGATACTGTTGATTTCAATGCGGATGTTGCCGAAGAAGAAGTCTTAATTGCTGATGTTTTTTCGGATGGTTTTATTCTAAAGTTGACAGAGGATGGAAGTTTCGATTGGGTTCAACAAATAATTGGAGATCAAGATGTATCTCCAAGTGGTATTGATTTATCGGATGATGGAGATATTTACTTAACGGGGTATTTTAATGGAACGGTAGATTTAAATCCAGGATCAGAAACAGCATCTTATACAGCAGCCTCATTAACTGATGTTTACGTTCTCAGACTCAATTCTTCAGGAGATTTTGAGTGGGCAAGTGTAATGGCTGGAGCGTCTTCCACTCAAACTGAAGGGATTGCTGTAGATACGGAAGGTAACAGCTATATCACCGGACATTTTAATGGAGAAATTGATTTTGATCCATCCGAGGATGAAGAGTTAATGACACCTTTTGGAGAAGATGACATTTTTGTCCAAAAACTAGATGTTGACGGAAACTTGGTTTGGGTTCACCAATTTGGAGGAGTAAGTTTTGATCTTCCCAAAGACCTGATTTTAGATGAAAATGAGAATATTCTTGTGACTGGGAACTTCACAGGTATTGCAGATTTTGATCCAACCGAAGAAGAATATCTTTTGTATGTTGATGATGAGCTCAGTTCTACCTCCTTCGTTTTCAAAATTACTAGTGATGGATTGTTAAAGTGGGCTGTAAATTTTGAAAGCAATAGTGGAGGGTTTAATACAGGAGCTAGCTTGGATGTTGATGATGAAAATAACATTTATATTACTGGAGGCTATTGGTGGAATATTGATATGGACCCTGGGATCAGTGAAGCTGTGGTAAATGCGGCTGATCTTTATGATATTTACTTGGTTAAATTGAATTTAAATACTTCAGGTTTAGAAGTGCACGAGTCTGTCACGATGAATCTTTACCCTAATCCATCAAGGGGAGAGTTTTATTTAGATGTTCCGGAAGGAAGCAATGTTCAAATTTTGTCTATTGACGGAAAGTTAATTAAGGAGTTCAAAAGCGAAATAGGGAAGAAGTATGACTTTTCGGGAGTTAATCGTGGGCAATATTTTGTGAAGGTTCAAAGTGGATCGCAAGTTGAAACTCTAAAGTTAGTTGTGAATTAAAAAATACCTCGGTCATTCAACTATTTTGAACGGAATAAATGTTAATATTTCTGGTAAAATGTGAGTGTTTCTTTATTGTTCAAAAAAAAATATCCCCCAAAACTTGCAAAATCCAAACTGTTTAACTAATATTATTAGTAAATAACTAAAATAGTTGTCTTTTGATTCAGGCAAAATGTTATATTTATCCTGACAAAAGTTAAAGTCTAATTTTAAACTAAAAACTATGAATGAATGGTGGGGTGCTATGGGCCAGTTAGAACATGTTTACTGGATCATTGCCCTAATCTCAAGTATCCTTTTTCTGGTTGTGCTTATTGGTACAGTTATCGGTGGCGGTGCCGAGACAGATCTGGATGCTGTTGATGTGGATGTTGATACGGATACCGGAATCGGTTTTCAATTCTTAACATTCAAAAACCTTGTTGGGTTCTTTACTGTTTTTGCCTGGTCAGGTTTGGCTAGCATCAAAAGTGGTAATACCAACACTATGACCATAGTCATCTCTATGATCTGTGGTTTAGCAATGATGTTTTTATTGGCTTGGATGTTCCGATTTATGAGCAAGCAAGCTGAAAGCGGAACGCTTAAAATCAATAACGCCCTGGGGCAGGTTGGTGAAGTCTATTTAACCATTGGTAAAAACCGCAGTTCAATGGGGAAAATTCAGGTTAAAGTACAAGGAACCTTGAGAGAGTTAGAGGCGATTACAGATGAGGACGAAGACCTCGTTCAGGGAAATGTTATTAAAGTCACTCAAGTAGTGAGTGGAGAGTTATTATTGGTTGAAAAATTGAAAAAGTAGAAAAAGAATGAATTTAGTTTTATTACAGGAAGGTGGCATAGGAGGAGTTCCTTTTGCCCTTATTGGAATCGCAGCAGGCGTACTCTTCTTCGTGATATTCGTTTATGCGATGTTCAGAAGGTACAAACGTTGTCCTTCTGATAGAATCTTAGTTGTTTACGGTAAGGTCTCCGGAGGAGGAGAAGGTGGTCGTACAGCAAAATGTGTACATGGTGGAGCTTCGTTTATATGGCCCATTATTCAGGATTACGCATTTTTGGACTTGACACCAATCTCAATTGAAGTGGAGTTAACAAATGCCCTTTCGAAACAAAATATCCGGGTGGATGTTCCTTCGCGATTTACGGTGGGTATCTCAACAGAGCCAACTATCATGAATAATGCAGCTGAGCGTTTGTTAGGATTGAGCAAAGATCAAATCAAAGCAGTAGCAACAGATATCCTTTTTGGTCAGTTACGTTTGGTGATTGCAACGATGGACATTGAAGAG
The DNA here is from genome assembly GCA_022361195.1 of Flavobacteriales bacterium. Taxonomy (GTDB): domain Bacteria; phylum Bacteroidota; class Bacteroidia; order Flavobacteriales_D; family Crocinitomicaceae; genus JAKSBJ01. Next base: position 42,005 of record JAKSBJ010000129.1, on the reverse strand, counting down.
ATCAACAACAACCGTGATAAATTCTTGTCAAATGTATCTCACAACGTAGAGGCTGAGCTAAAGAAAATTGGTCTTAAACTCATCAACGTTAACGTAACGGATATTAAAGATGAGTCAGGATATATTGAGGCTCTTGGTAAAGAAGCTGCCGCACATGCAATTAACGAAGCGCGTACTTCAGTTGCTGAAAAGAATAGAGATGGATCTATTGGTGAGGCGAATGCAGTACAAGATGAGAGAATTCAAGTTGCAGATGCTGTGGCTAAAGCTAAAATTGGTGAAGCCGAGGCAGCTAAAACAGAGCGTATTAAAATTGCAGCAGCCAATGCAACAGCGATTGAAGGGGAGAATACCTCTCAAATTGCCATTGCAGAGTCAGATTCATTGAGAAGAACCAAGCAAGCAGAGGCTGAGAAAACCGCGATTGCTTCAGAGAAAGTTCAGGCGGCAAAAGCACTCGAGGAATCATATCACGCTGAGCAGGTTGCTGAGCAGGCTCGTGCCGAAAGAGATCAGGCTACAGAATACGCCAACATCATTATCCCAGCTCAAATTCAAAAGTCAAAGGTTGAAATTGATGCGGAAGCAGAAGCGGAGAACATTCGTCGTGTTGCAAAAGGGGAGGCTGATGCGATTTTCTTAAGAAAAGAGGCAGAGGCGAAAGGGTTGTATGAAATCCTAACCAAACAGGCACAAGGTTTTGATCAAATCGTAAAAGCCGCTGGAGGTAGTTCAAAAGATGCTGCATTACTACTTATTGCTGATAAATTGGAAGATATGGTTAAATTCCAGGCTGAAGCAATTAAGAATATTAAAATTGATAAAGTTACTGTTTGGGATTCCGGAAAATCAGGGAAAGATGGAAAAACATCTACGGCTGGTTTCTTAAGTGGACTTTATGGATCGGTTCCACCATTAGAGGAAATGTTTAACATGGCTGGAATGGAGTTGCCGGATTATTTGAAAAAGAAGAAAGTAGAAGATGTAAATGCTGAAGAAGTTGATTCTTCTGATAATGACGAAGAATAAGCAAAAAAGCCAATAGGCTTTACATAAACCACATAAACAAAGAAGAGGGCCATAAAAGTCCTCTTTTTTGTTTTTTTACTCATTGGAATCGATTCCTTTTTTTATTTGTAATTCAGTGTTTTACGGATTTTGTTTGAAAAAAATGAGAGATTGAACTCACCTTTATACCTTTTAGTCCGTTTAGAAAAATGCTGACCATCATTAATACAAATTTAAATGACACACAAAAGAATAGGAGTGTCTTTGGTCTTAATGGCGTTGGCATTCGTAGCTTGTAAAAAAGACGAAGAACCAGTACCCGAACCAGAACCTGATTTCACTTGCAATTATGGTGTTGATGTATCAGAACTTACTTCATCAACTTTGACCGAAGAGGGATTAATCCCATTATCAGAAAATTATAGTTGGACTTATGCCGATACACTAAGAAGTGGTTCTGGAGAAGTTATTAGTACCTCCTTTGTGACTGTTGAACCAATTGGTACCAGAACTATTGATGGTGACATTTGGTGGCGATTCAGTGACCTATTAAGTGATATTCATATTGATGGTGATAGTCTCTACGGTTTACAAACGGACCTTACAAGTTGTAAATTTAAAAATAGAGATTACTTTCCGTTGGGAAGTGATACCCTGTACTCTCATGCTCTTGTAGGAGGAGATATTATGACAAGTTTAACGGCTTATGTAATGGGTGAAACAGTTTCAACGCCAGCTGGAGATTTCACTGATTGTAATTATTATGAAGTCGAAGCAGTTAAAACAACGATTTTAAAACCAGGTATTGGTTTTATTAAGATTTCCTATCCAATGTCGGATGGAGGAATTCGTGAATATACACTGTCAGCGTATGACGTTGATTAAACGCTAAATTCTCTTGATGTAATTTCCCGGGCCAGCATTTTTGCTGCTTCCGGGAAATTTCTAAACCAAAGTTCAGGCTCAATTAACTCTACCTCTCCTAAGGCCAATTCATCATTATCATCCCAAATAACATCTACTCGGGCATAATAGGGAAGGGGTTCGCAAGCTTTAGCGACACTTTCAGCATACTTTATTTCCTGTTCATTGGCAGTATAATCATGAACACTTCCTCCAAAATCATCCTGAACACGGTAATCTCCCTTTTTTGCAATTTTTAAGATGGAGTGTGAATATTGGCCTCCAATAACAATATGTGAAACTTCTCCTTTAGTAGGTACATTTTTCATAAAAGGCTGAAGCATCATAGCTTCGTCCTGAATCAGTTCCTTAAAAACAGCTTCATGTTCAGCATAATTATCAGGGTTGAGACGGTAAGTATGACGACCACCACCCGAAACGCAAGGTTTTAAAACAGTTTCTGACCATCCTAACTCTTGATGCCAATCAGCTAAATTTTTGGAATCTCCTTTTTCAATAAAGTGTGATTTTACGATGTTAATTCCCTTTTGCTCCAAATCTCCTAAATAATGCTTGTCCACATTCCATTTAATTTGAGCGTAAGGATTAATCATTTTGGTTTTATGTTTGGTTTCCTCTAGCCATTTTGAAAATTCATCAAACCGATGAAAATAATCCCAAATTGTTCTAAACAAAACCGTTTTAGTCGAAGCCCAATCAAAATCAGAATCACACCAGGCTTTAATGGTGCACTTTAATCCCTCCGCTTCAAGCGCTTCTTTTACTAATCCATCTTCTTGTAAAACCTGCTCAACATACCAATCAACATCGGTAGGATTGATATATTTTTTTTCGGTTAGTAGAACAACATCATACATAAATCAACTTTTGACAAATATATCAGCAATTCCTGAAAAGTACTTATTTGCGTTTTCCGCAAATTTTAAAAGTACAATGCGAAAATCAATTTAAAATTTCTGTACTTCCTATCTAATTTTACACCGTAAACATCACCCAAGTAATTGTATCTTTAAAATAAGTAAGAAGGGTGAATAACAAAAAAGAAAGCTATGAAAACGTTATTATTGAGCGTGTTACTGATTTTTGCGGGAAGTTTAGCCTTTGGCCAGGCCGAACCATCTGACACAACTAAGAAAGAGATAAAAGTTGTCACCAAATCTGATGGAACCAAATACATGGGCGTTATTTTGAGTGATGATGGAAGAGAAATTTTAATGGAGACAGAAGAGTTGGGAAAAATATATATTCCAAAAGCATCCATTAAATCCATAAAAAATGTTGGAGATGAGGACTATAATAAAGATGGAGGATATGAACCAAAAGGTCCATTTGCTACACGTTATTATTTTACCACAAATGCGCTCCCTCTGGAAAAAGGAGATAATTATGCCATGATTCATTTATATGGACCTGAAGTTCATATGTCCTTAGGAAAAGGCTTTTCAGCCGGAATTATGACTACCTGGTGGGCGAGTCCTTTTGTTTTGGCTTTAAAAAAGAGTTTTAAAACTAAAAATGATAAGGTAAACCTTGCCTTGGGAACTTTAATCGGAACTAGTGGTTACTTTAATCAGTTTAGTGGATACGGAGGTTTACATTGGGGAACTTTCACTTATGGATCTCATGCCAATAATGTAAGTTTATCTGCTGGATATGGATATTTTGATGCAGGGAACAATTCTGTATTTGGAAGACCAATTGTTGCTGAAGATGGAATTTATGATTCCTGGGATGAAATTTATTCTAATGATGCCCAGTTAAAGCATTCACCTATTTTTCAAGTAGCTGCAACAAAAAAATTAGGAAAAAATGTGAGCTTTATTTTTGATTCAATGTTCTCTTTATCGAATCAAAAATACAAGACAGTTACTCATTCATGGAATAATCCAGACTTAGAGCCAGATCAAATTCAAGTTTCAACTTCAAAGGAATTTACGGCTATGTTTTTTGTAATGCCGGGAATGCGTTTTCAAAAATCAGATAAAAATGCATTTCAAGTAGCTTTAGCAGGAGCCACTTTTGCAAGACGAAATCAGGTAATTAGTTTTCCAGTTCCACAATGCTCGTGGTTCTTTAAATTCTAAGAATTTGGATTAACAATTTTATAGTAGACTGAGTTTTCAATGCCCTCACAAGGTGCTTCTTTCCAGAAAACCATGCCTGCTTTTTCAAGAACTCGAATGGAAGGGATGTTAGCTTTCGCTGTACGGCCAACAATCTCTTCCATTTTTAATTGGTTAAAACCGTAATCAATGCAAGCTATTGACGATTCGGTTGCATATCCTTTTCCCCATTGGTTCTGAAAAAAACGATACCCTAAATCAATCATTCCATCCTCATGCTGTTTTAAACCACACCAGCCAATAAATTCGCCACTTTCTTTTAAGTACACGCTCCATCTTCCAAAGCCAAATCGTTTGTATTGGTCGTAATTTCGAATTAAATTTTCAGCATCTTCAACGGATGAAAAGGCAACGTCACCTGTGTATTTCATGACTTCAGGATCGGCATTTAGATCAACCATTAAAGGAGCTTCTTCCAGCGAAAATTCTCTTAAGTCGAGACGGTCTGTTGTGATGATGTTCTTCATGAAACAAAACTAAGCTAAAGAGGTTAAAATTTAAAACTCAGGGTATTTTTTAAGGTGTAATTGGTTTTACGGACATCTGGTATATTCCGTGAATCATGTGCCAATGAATAAATCACTTTAAAAGTGAGATATTTATTGATTTTAAGACGTATATAACTTTCATTCGCCAAACGATAATTACCAAAGTCAATCAGTTTGGGTTGAAAATAGGTGATGGTATTAAAGCCAAAACTAGGTGTAAATTGAGCGTCAAAAGAAAGGTAAGAGCTGGACAACACATCTCGTGAAATTCCATTATCAATCAACTCTTCATATTCTCCCATAAATCCAGTACCAAAATTCATGTCGTATTTTTTTTGTCGTACCAGGTTCAGTCTAAATCCCGTTCCCAATAACAATCGAAGATTGATTTTCTGAATTTTATTGAATTGGCCCTGCTGAAAAACTTCATAATCAATTCGCCCACTATCTTTTAGTGTGTAATTGAACCGGACGTGCTCATAACCTCTGTTTACAAAATCTTGTCCTTCTGACTTAATAAAGCTATGGTCAGTAATTAATAACAAATGACTTTTACGTTTGGTATAGGCCACCTTTAACTTGTCTCCAATCTGGAGTAGTTGTTTCGTATTCATGATAAAATTTAGGTTCAGGTCAATATTCCCCGAAAAACCCTCTTTCTTTTCTAAACGCTTGTTTTCAATGTTCACAATTTGCGAAAAGCCCGAATAAGAAATCAACAAAAAAAGCCACAAAAGATATTTCATCGTCTCAATAATTTGCGGCAAATGTAATGAGAAGCGTAAGAATTCTTTAAAAGAAAACTGTTTTTAAATAAGCTTGAATTAGTTACTTAATCGCCGTAAACATCAACCGGCATTCCTTTAAAGTTTTCAAGGTGAAAGAGTACCTCCATTCCGTTTTTCCTTGCCACATTGATGGAGCGTTCATTATTAATATGAATAATGGAAATGAATTTTTTTATTTTGAGTTGATTTTTTCCAAACTCTTTTAGTCGCTGAGCAGCTTCAGAACCGTATCCATTGCCCCAAAAATCGGGGTGAAGGGTATATGCAATTTCAAATCGATCCTGTTCCTTAATTTCTCTGGGGATTATACCACTTACTCCAATAAATTCACCTGTTGATTTTAATTCAATAGCCAAATGTCCTAAACCTACATTCTCATAACGTGGAAACTGAAGCTCAATCCACTCTGTCGCAATCTCCTCAGCGCTTTTGCTCATGTCAATTCCAAGGTAGGGGAGACTGTCATTGCCTTTCGCATTGAAAAAGGTCGTCCATTTAGGAATATCCTCCCTGCTGAGTTTTCTAAATTGTAATCGTTCGCTTTGTAAGTTGAAATAATCCATTTTTTTGAAATAAAAAAAGCGCCAAACTTTCGTGAGGCGCTTTCAATAATATATTTTGAAAATTATGCTACACTCACGCCTAACACCTCTGCCATTTTCTTTCCAATTTCAGCAGGGGAATCAACCACGTGAATTCCACAATCTCTCATAATTTGCTTTTTAGCTTGAGCAGTGTCTTCAGCACCTCCAACAATTGCTCCGGCATGTCCCATTGTACGTCCTGCAGGAGCAGTTTCTCCAGCGATGAATCCTACAACAGGCTTGGTTCCATTTTCTTTGATCCATCTTGCAGCTTTAGCTTCAAGATTTCCACCAATTTCACCAATCATCACGATTCCTTCAGTTTCAGGATCAGCCATCAACAATTCAACAGCCTCTTGAGTCGTTGTTCCAATAATTGGGTCACCACCAATTCCGATGGCAGTTGTAATTCCCAATCCAGCTTTCACAACTTGGTCAGCAGCCTCATAAGTCAATGTTCCTGACTTAGAAACAACTCCAACTCCTCCTTTTTTGAAGATAAATCCTGGCATAATACCAACCTTAGCTTCTCCAGCAGTAATAATACCAGGGCAGTTAGGTCCGATTAATCGACAATCGTATGAAGAAATATAATCTTTGGCTTTTACCATGTCCGCTACCGGAATTCCTTCGGTAATGGCAATAATTACTTTAATTCCTGCATTAGCCGCTTCCATAATGGCATCAGCTGCAAAAGCAGGTGGAACAAAAATGATGGAAACATCAGCTCCGGTTGCTTTCACCGCCTCTTCAACGGTATTAAAAACAGGTCTGTCAAGGTGACTTTGTCCTCCTTTACCAGGAGTAACACCACCAACAACATTTGAACCATATTCAATCATTTGACTGGCGTGAAAAGTACCTTCACCACCTGTAAAACCTTGAACTATGATTTTGGAATCTTTATTAACTAAAACGGACATATATTAATCTAATTAATTTAGTTCTCAAATGTAATAATTAATTCTTCAAAGCCTGAGGGATTAATTCCTTTTTTCAACCACAAATTTTTTGAATTGTTCTTCGATCGAATTTATAGGCATAAATCCTCAGATATGCTAAATTTGTCTCAGAATTAAGATGAGCTTTAAAAATCAGGAAGATACAATTTGTGCCCTTTCAACTGCCAATGGAGTTGGAGCCATTTCTTTAATCCGTTTGTCGGGAGGAAAGGCTTTTTCAATTACCCAATCTATTTTTAGTAAGTCGATTGAAAATGCAGCTTCTCATACAGCACATTATGGTAAAATTTTAAAGGGTGATCATATTTTAGATGAAGTGGTGGTTACTTTATTTAAAGGTCCCCATTCTTTTACAGGACAGGACACAGTTGAAATTGCTTGTCATGGTTCACAATACATTCAAAGTGAGCTGTTGAAGTTATTGATTTCAAAAGGAGCACGAATGGCCCAAGCGGGTGAATTTTCGTTACGTGCTTTTATGAATGGCAAGATGGATCTTTCTCAAACAGAGGCGGTGGCAGATTTAATTGCTGCGAATTCTTCCGCAGCTCATCGTTTGGCCATGCATCAAATGCGAGGAGGATTCTCCAAAGAGATTTCAGAATTGCGTCAGGGATTGATGGATTTTGCCTCATTGGTTGAATTAGAGTTAGATTTTTCTCAGGAGGATGTTGAGTTTGCTGATCGTACGCAATTAAAAGAATTGGTGAGTCAGGTGAAAGCTAAGGTGACTTCACTTTGTCAATCTTTTCAATATTGAAATGCCAGTAAAAATGGAGTTCCGGTAGCGATTGTAGGTGCTCCAAATTCTGGAAAGTCAACCTTACTCAATGCCCTTTTAAAAGAAGATAAGGCCATTGTTTCGGACATTGCTGGAACCACAAGAGATGTAATTGAAGATACCATTGTATTGGAAGGAATTGAATTCCGATTTATTGATACTGCTGGAATTCGGGAAACCTCTGATACCATTGAAAACTTGGGAATTGAACGTGCTTTTGAACAAATCAAAAAAGCCCGGGTAGTTCTATTATTGTTTGATTTGGACACTTCTAGCGAAGAGTTTGTGTTGGGGCAGATTGAAAACTTTGAACAAAAGACTTTGGGAGAAGGACAAACCCTAATTGCTCTTTTCAATAAAGTAGATAAAACCAAATCAAAGGATTTTAAAAAGCTAAAGGATAAAGGTTTGTTCATTTCTGCTAAAAAACAAGAGAACCTCAATGAATTGGTAGAACAGTTGTTGGCCACCGTTCAAAACGAAAGTGCCGAAGATCAGTTAATTGTTACCAACATTCGTCATTATGAGATTTTAGTGAGATGTGAAGAATCATTGGTGAAAGTAGAAGAGGGGCTTGAAATGCAAATACCAGGTGATTTGTTGGCCATGGATATTCGGGAAACGCTCAATCTTTTAGGTGAAATTACCGGTCAAATTTCCTCCGATGATTTGTTGGGGAATATCTTTTCTAATTTTTGTATTGGGAAGTAAAGTTCCAGCTTAGTGTCCACCTAAAAAATAACTACCCCAAAATCACGTTATCCATCCGTGCGACTGATTATAACCATATTATGTTTCTTTAGCCTTTCAAATCTTTGGGCACAACCACCTTTGCTTTTTAAAGCCTCTGCAGGTCCCAATTTCATTTTTGACAAGAGTGCTCCAAATTTGTTAGGAGCATCTGTTTACGGAAGTGTTGGAACCTCCTTGGGCCGAACAGATCAGTTTCAATTTGAACCCACTTTGTTTTTGTCCATGGATAATTATCGTTCGGTTGCGTCTGATGTGGGTAAATACCTGCTCGAGCGCAGAACAATAGGAATGAATTTATCAGTAAATATGGCATTAAGTAAGACCATTGATTTACACGCAGGAATTCATGGCGATTTTTTATTTGCCGGCAGCACATCCTATCAAATCAATAACTCCAGCGGAATATTCGCGGTAGGGAATGCCACTTCCGAAGCTAAACAGGAAAGGGTAACAGCTGGTTTTCATTTGGGAGCTTATTATTGGTTTGGAAAGAAGAAATTTTTTGCTTTGAGCGTAACAGCAAGGCAACATGCATCATCTGTCATTAAAGAGGACTATTTAAGAGATGGTCCCAATGGCGATCCGGAAATCAAATTTTCAAAATCGTCCAGACCCACATCACTGTTGGTTGGAGCTGTATTTAAGTTTCAAAAGAGGTGAATGATTACTCCAATTGCCATCTCTCAGGCAACTGTTAATCTACAATCCTGTATTTTTCCTTTAGAAAATAAACTATTCTCAAAGCGGTAACGAAAAATGTACTTTTCTGTTGAAAGTAGGAGAACTTAGTCTTTTTTCGTTAAAAAATGTATACGAATTCGCTAAGTCTGAATCCATATCTTAATTCAAAAGTAGTTTTCTTTGTGATTTGAGATGAATTTAGCTAATGCTATACTTTTAAGCTAATTGTAATTGAATGAAGGAACTAACAAGATATTTAAAAAAGGGATGGATTTTTCTGGGGTTCTTCTTTGTGGGGATGAACGTTTTTGGACAGGAGAGCATTGAAGAGTTATATGAGCTTGTCAACGAAAATAAAAGAGATACAAATGAAGTTATAGCCTTAAATAAACTGTATAAACTTCAATCAAAAACAGAACCCGAAAAAGCAAAAGAGTGTTTGGACAAAGCTCTGGCTTTGGCTCAGGAATTAGATTATAAAAAGGGGCAGGGATTCTCATATCATTATTATGGTTCCTATTATGATTTTCGTGGAGATTATGACAAATCCAGGCAGATGTATCATAAAAGCCGAAATTGCTTCACCGCTGTTGAGCACTATATTGGTGTAGCTGGTAATATGACTGGACTTGGTAATGTAGAAATCATACAGGGAAATTATCCCGAAGCAATGGCTTATTATCTGACTGCAGCAGATATTTATGAGAAAGTTGAGAGTAAGGTGGGAGAGGCACAGTCCTATCATAATGTTGGAAACGTACATTTTAGCCTTGGACAAAATGATCAGGCCTTGGATTTTTTTCAACGTTCGTTATCCATAAGAGAGACTCTCGGTGATTCTGCCAGCATTGTTAGAGGTATGAATGCTGTTTCTGCTGTATATATTGCTCAGGAGAAATATAATAAAGCTTTGGATAAACTCAAACAAACGTTGAGGGTGGCAAAACAAGTAAGTAATTCTCATGACATAGCCATTCTCAATAATAACATTGGAGTTATTTATAAAGAAACCAACGAATTGGATAGTGCGAAGTTTTATTATGCAGATGCATTGAACATTTATCGTCACTTAAATCAACAATCAGAAATTGGGATGATTTACAATAATTTAGGCGGAATTGAGAGTGAGTTACAAAATGGCAATAGAGCGATAGCCTATTATGACAGTAGTTTAACCATTAACCAGCAAATAGGAACCTTACCTATGTTAATACTCTCTTATAGGGGCCTTTCAGATGCCTATCGAATTAATGGAGACTATAAAGAAGCTTATGAGTGGCATGTTAAATATCATGCATTAGATGATAGTTTGGCAGGGGAAGATGTCAAAAACCAAATCAACGAGCTTCAAACAAAGTATGAAACAAGTCAAAAGGATAAGGAAATTGCTGAATTGGAAAAACGTGAAGTTGAGGCAAATGCTATTGCCGAAAGGCGGAAAATTATGTTGATTTCTGGTAGCGTCATAGGTATTGCATTTATTATGGTAATTCTTTTTTACGTTAGTAGACGAAGAGCCAAAGAGCAAAGAAATAAAGCCGAAATGGAGCAAAAAATTCTTCGTGCTCAAATGAATCCTCACTTTATATTTAACAGTTTAGGAGCTATTCAGCAATTGTATATTACGGGAGAGTTAGACATGGCCAACGACTATATGGGCGACTTTGGTAAACTCATGCGTAAAATATTGGACAATAGTGGTAAAGAAAAGATTACTATAAAGGAAGAAATGAGCATGTTACGTCTTTATCTTGATTTGGAAAAAGGACGTAATATTGGGATGTTGGAGTATCAGATTGATTTGGATGATCGGATTGATAAATTGGGAACAAAGGTTCCGCCCATGGTTATTCAGCCCTTTGTTGAAAATGCAATTTGGCATGGGATTTTACCAAAAAAAGAAAAGGGCCTGGTTAAAGTTAGAATGCGTATACAAGACAATGCTCGTCATTTGATTTGTGAAATAGAAGATAATGGAGTGGGGATAGATAATGTTGTAAAGTCCTCTACGCATGAATCTAAAGGAATGAAGATAACCGAACAACGTTTGGGAACTAAAGTAAAGGTACAAAGCCTTTCTCCAGGAACCTTAGTAACCGTAAAAGTGCCAATATGATCCGAACAGTAATAATTGATGATGAAAATCCGGCAAGGAGACTGTTGTTGGGGATGTTGGATCGTTTACCCAATAGTCCCATAAAAGTTGTCGGCGAGGCAGATGACGTAAATAGTGGAGTAGAGGTCATTCAAAAAACAAAGCCGGATGTTATCTTTTTGGATGTACAAATGCATGAAGGAACGGGCTTTGACTTATTGCAAAAGATAGAGAACGTTGATTTTGAAGTAGTATTTACAACGGCTTATAATCAATATGCTATACAAGCATTTCAGTTCTCAGCATTTGGCTATTTGCTTAAACCCATGAAATTGGATGAACTTAAGGTGGTTGTAGATCGTTTGGAGAATCATTTACAAGCTTTAAAAGAAGGAGCTAATAATCGGGTTAAAGTGTTGATGGAGAATTATCAAGATGAACGAAAGATCAAAAAGCTGATCATCAATCATATGAAAGGTTTTGATGTCTCTTTGGTAGAAGATATCATTCGTTTGGAGGGAGATGGAAATTACACCAATTTCATTTTAACCGGAAATCGTAAAATAATGACAAGTACCACGCTTGGAGAGTATGAGGAATTGTTGTATGAACATGGTTTTTATCGAATTCATCAAAGTACCATCGTCAATTTACGACACATTACTAAATATTATAAAGGAGTAGGTGGCAAAGTGCAGATGACGGATGGAGAAAAGTTCAATGTTAGCCGTTATCGTAAGGCCGGTTTCTTAGAACAGTTTAAATAACCATCTGTCTAGCTAAGTCGCCCAAGAAATTCTGTGAAATCAGATTTTCTCGATTTGGAAATGGGTAAAAACTCTCCAGTAGTTAATTCAATACTATTGTTTTTAATGATTGGTTTGGTGATGTATGAAAAGTTCACCAAATGAGATTGATGAATGCGAAAGAAAAAGTGGCTACTGGTTAATATTGATTCAACCATTTTGAGAGTTTTGGCAATTACAAAGGGTTTGTGCGATGATTTGCAAAAAATCTCGGTGTAATTACTTTGTGATTCACAACGGATAATGTCTTGAGGGTTGAGATATACAATGCCTTGTTTAACATTGACTTTTATCTTGTTTTGACTAATATCAGCGTATGAAATGTCCTTAATGATTCTGTTCATGATCTTCTTAAAATCGACAGGACTAAAAGGCTTTAATAGATAACCAAATGCCTTTAGTTCAAAAGCCTTAAGAGTATATTCCGAATTAGCTGTTGTAAATATGATACGTTGATTTTCAGAATTGATTCGTTCAAAAATATCAAGGCCAATTCCATCTCTTAGTTGAATGTCTAAAAAGATAATGTCTGGGGAATGATTTTGCAAATAGTTAATAGCCCCTTCTACCGTATCCTGTTCTGACTCAACAATTACATCAGGGAAATACCGATTGATATAACTTTTTAATACTATTCTGGAAGATTTTTCATCTTCAATGATGATCGCCTTAATACTCATGCAGTTTTACTTTCTCTTAATAGGGGTTAAATAATTTCCATTGAAAATAAGAAGACCCTATTTTATGTCCAAAATAACTTAGGGGATGGCACTTTTCTTGAGCGGCTGACACAAAAAAAGGGATATAGTTAAGAAAGAAACTTAAGGTAATGTAGAAGCTAGTGTTAGTTCAAAGTTTCCAAATTGGAGTACTTTTTCGTCAACAGGGTATAGCTTATCTTTTGATAAGAACAGCTCAAAGTTTAATTTTTCACCTCTTATAAATTCGGATGATGACATACTGGGAATCCCTAAAATTAAAGCCTCATTGGTAATTGGGTTTTGGTGATGAGGATCAACATAGATACTTTGTTTTCGATAAAAGCTGTCAATTGGAATAGGGTAGGAAATATAATCATCACTGATTACTTTTTGGTTTAAAACAGTTCCATTTTTATACCATACTTCGGCAGAATCCAATTCAGGAAATTGGTTAGGATTTCTTAAGAGTTGAAGACTGTCATGTCGCCAGGCTCTGCAGATGTAGTGGCCATAGTCTAATTCCAAATCGAGTTTGTAAATGGAGTCTTTTAAGTGAGTCATTTCCCCACGATATTCAGTATATATCCAGGCTTCTCTTTGGCTCACAACAAAAATAACGGAACTGTCACCCTCAATCAATAAATCACAACTGTAGATAGAATCACTACTTTGCCCAGTATAAAGAGTCGGTTTGGAGGAGCTATCCAGAGAATCTTGTTCTGGTATTTCACTATCACTTTTGGAGGTGGGAATAGAATCAGCAGTTTCATTTTTACAAGAAACTAAAGCTAGTGTGATAAACAAGCTAAATAAAAAACGTTTAATGCTTGTAGCCAGAATTACCCTATTCATTTATTCAATAATTAAACCGTTAATGACCTCTTTGCAATGTAATAATTCTCCTCTAGCTGAATAGTAACATATTTTCCCATTTACTAGGTTCACCCCCTCATCATCAAAGGTTCCAATTTCCGCGGTGTAAGGAATTGGCCGAGTATCAAACCCAATTTCTACTGTTCGGGTATATGTTCTTCCGTCAATAATTTCTTCAATTTCTGTTGTTTCATCATTATGATAAATTTCTCGTCGGGTAGATGTTTTGGAGTAGAGTTGACAGTCTTTGAATGCATAGGTGAAATTAGGAAATGCTTGTCCTTTTCGTTCAATTGTCTTTTTAACAATACAATCCTGTATTGAGTCAGAATAATAATGTGTAGTTAGGATGGAAAAAAGGCCATTTTGGTCTTTTGAGTAAGTTATTTTTTGTTTTAGTGTCCCATCTTCCCGGTAAAGAATGCTGTATGGTGCAATACTGTCTTTTTGGTGGATATGGATGCTATGCAGATTCCCAGACTTGTAGAAACGAAAAGTTGTGTCAACTGGAATTCCGTCTTCATAGAACTCAATTTTTTGGATAAACTTGTTTTTTAGATCTCCTGACGAAAGATCCTCTTCATAACTCTTTAGCCCCAAATCAACCCATTTACCTTGTCTTTTGCCAGTACTATCAGTCAAATTACAGATTTCTCCCTGATAAATTAAACCTTCTTGTTGTTTTCCATTTTTCACCTTTTTTGATACAAGGAATTGATCATCTTCTGAATAAAAATTAATGGTTCCATCGTAAAGTCTTTGTTTTATAAATTGTCCTTTTGAAATCATGTAAGGGATTTTAGTCATCCCTTTATTAACTCTTTTTAAGGATGTGATTTGATACAATTCCCCATCCCTATAATCATATGTTGGAGCACCAGGGTAATCTGGGTTTCCTATAAGACGTTGCACAATTTGATCTTTGACAGACTCAGAGTAGTGGTATGTGGCACCAATAAATACATCAGTTTTTAAATAACCGTTTTTATAAAAATAGGACTTGATAGGAATGTCTGATCTCCAGCGTCCTCTCTCAATAGATAACAATTCGCCTGAATCATAATAGGAATATTCATAATGTGTTTTTTTCCGTTTTATCTCGGCTAAAGTGTCTGTATAAGAATCGTACTGTCCAAATCCAGGTCCTGGAATTAAAAGCAGAAAAAGGAAAACATTTTTGCTACAGTTCAGCAGTTTTTTCAGGGTAGCATTCAAAGCTGTTCAATTTTGGATTAAACCTACAAATAACGTGCCTTCTTATTCATGAAAATTTACAATATCCTCTTTTGCTTTTTTGTATTCTTCAGGGTCTTTAAAACGATGAGCGTAAAGCCCCCAATTAAAGCGTCTTGTATGAATAGCATCATCGAATTTCTCTAATGCCTTCTTAGGTGGAGTTTGGTCCTTTTTAAAGTCTTTATATTCGAGTAAAATTTTACGAAAAATTTCAAGGGTGAGATAAGGATTATTCACGATTCGGGCTCCTAAACGATTGACCTCAAAAATATTGTTTTGTTTGCAAGCTGTTTTGAAATCAACTACATCAGAATGTAATGAACCTTTTCTGCTTTTGTCAAACTTGTTAAAGCCCAATTTAAGGGCAAGAAGAATGATTACGAAAATGCCAATGCCAACTAATAAACTTACTTGAGAGGACATAAACGAAAAGTACTGAAATTGTAATGATTCTGACTCTTTAAAAGAATCATTTTCTCTTGTGTTATCCTACTTATTACCTTCTTTCATAGGTCTTAAAGCATAAAAAAATAATTTTAAAATAGGTGTAAAGTCTTATAATATAATGATTTGCGATGTCTACCTTAGTTTCCCGTTTTTGAAAAGGCAAGAGGATGTGGAAAAGCGGGCTTAACCCAAAATCCTCACATCATGGATATTTATATTCTGTGTATGCCTGCAGTGGCCAAGCTTTGAATTTCATTTATGACAAAGCGTGCCTGCATAATTCTTTGCTGTGACAGACCAGATAAACTAGTTGCAATCATGCAATTATTAAGGTCTGAAATAGAAGCTGATTTTGTCACAGCAAGTCGTCATGCTGAGGTATTATCCATTACCAAAAGCATTAAGCCTTCTCTTCTTCTTATGAGTTTTGAGGATAACCAAAGTGCTTTAAATGGTTTGAATGTTCATTGGAGGAAATTTAGCATTCCGGTTTTATGTATTAATAAAATGCATCATGTTCAACCAGTGCGTTGTGAAGATCATAATATTGTCTTTTTTGAACGAGAAGATATTTTGGAACAGCCTCATAGTTTTTGTTTAAAGGTCCGATCTATTCTCAAACTCGCACGTTTAAGGGAACAACCCTTACAAAAATCATTTGTTCCTGCAGGTAGTCTGGTTGATCAACAGTCCAATTACAGTCGTAATCTTAGCCGGCATGTTATGGAAATTGAGAAACGGAATCAAACTTTAATCCAGGTAAAAAGGCGCATTAGTGATTTAATTTCAAATGTAGATGAATCAACCCGCAGAGAGTTGATGTCCATTATGAATTCAATAAAAGTGTCTACTTCGGATGAAAAACATTGGGATGACTTTAAAATCTATTTTGAAAGTATTAATCCACAGTTCCTCGAAAGGCTCTCCCAAAAATTTCCAGGCCTTACTTCACGTGATTTAAAATATTGCTGCTATTTAAAGATGAATATGTCTACCGAAGACATTAAACGTCTGTTGAGCATTAATTCCGAAAGTGTTCGGACGCACAAATACCGCCTCAAAAAGAAAATGGCCTTGTCTAAGGATCAAAACCTGAGAAACTATTTACAATCTTTTTCTTCAAGAACTTCAACTCCCATTCAGGAGAGTAGAGGAAATCGTGAAATCTATTCGGATCTAGTCTAAAATCCAGCCTTTATAAAGAGTTCTGTTTGAGGGAGTTTTTTTGCCCAAAACGCCATGTCTATGTTTTGTCTATGCTTTTTTTAATCATTTAAAAAGCTGTCTATGGATCGTCTATTTTGAAATTCTTTTTCCGAATGGCTTCCTAATAACTTTACGATCAGACTTTTTTCACAAACCCAAAACGAGAAAGTAAACCTTATATAAAGATGATCGACACAGTGCTACAGTTTACTGCCAATTCATTGGATCAGTTTGTACGTAATCAATTTGGTTTGAACGAATCAAAAGTGTTGATCAATAACCTTATTGAAGCCGATGGTTCGGTTCCCAAGCCAAATCAAAATAAGTTGGTCATTTCTATGATCAATATTGCTCAGGAAACTAATCGCCAGTTTTATGTACGTAACCAACGCTTGTCGGATGGAAGCTTCTCAAATGTAAGACGGCCCGAAAGGTATAATATAGACCTATTAGTGTCTTCAAGTTTTGATGATTATACAGAAACACTCAAGTTTCTCAATTCGGGAATTCAGTTTTTCCAGATAAATCCAGTGGTTAATTCTTCTTCGTACTCAAATCTTCCCGAGGGAATTGATCGCCTTGAATTTGAAGTAGAGAAAATCAGTTATTTCGAGATGCATAACCTTTGGAGTGCAATGGGAGCGAAATATGTTCCTTCTGTGATTTATAAGATGAGATTAATCACTATTGAGTCAGAAAATACACAAGGTTTTGTCGCTCCGGTTACCAACCAATCCAATCCAGTTTTACCAAATCAATGATTAGCTATACAAAAATATCAGAGGTGAAAATAAGCCACAGTTATTTTGATTTGGAGATGACTTATCCCATTCAATTAAAGCTGTCTGCAGCTACTGAGCAATGGGTTTCTAAATATGGATTCACTGTTACATACTTTAGAGATAATATCATTAGATTATATACACAAAACTCGGGCGATCTAAAGGATCGGTTTCAATATGTCGAAAAAATTACTGGTGAAAATGCCTTTGTATTTGAGTTAGTAACTGAAGAAAATAGCTTTTATCAATATACTGACGTTCCGGTAAATGAACTGGGGCGTCTTGTTTTTAATAGCAATGAAGGAACTAAAGTTGATGAAGGCCAAATTGATTTAGGGAAGGGGAGATTTGAACAGGGAGAATATACAAAGTTGGCTATAATTCGTCTTTATTTTAAAGACATTTTAAGCACGGAGATATTTGATCTTTCCTTTACTGCTCGTAAAACGCAATGGAACTATTACATTATTAATCAGAGTTCTTTAGACCTTTCTGAGCCAGAAATTACTGGTTCAGAAGAGGTTTTATTTGAAGGACCAGAAGAGGTAATATTACCCAACAAACAAACAGCTTTATTATTCAGTTCGGGCTTAACCCTCATTCCTTTGAGTTATCGTCCCAAATACAAGTTTAAATTGGTCAATAATCAAAGTGGGACAGGCAGATTGACTGCTTCTCGAAAAATTCAGAAAACAATTTTTCAGGCATTACCAAATCCTGACCCCATGAACTTGGAGATAAAGAATGCCTCTAACAATGGTGATTTGGCTTCTCCAATGTATGTCTATGTATAAATACAATAACTAAATAAACAGAAACAAAATATGAATTTATCAACCATTAAATCTCCGGGTGTTTATATCGACGAGATAAATGCTTTTCCGAATTCAGTGGTTCCCGTAGCCACAGCGGTTCCGGCCTTTATCGGATATACCCCTCAGGCAATGTATGAAGGAAAGTCATACACTAATGTACCGCAAAAGATTACCTCTTTTGCTGAGTTTCAGGCAATCTTCTGTTATCCGAATCCATCACCTCCGGCACCTCCTGCAAAACAGTACAATCCGGAGTATTATTTCGTGAAACAAAAGAGTAAACCAGAAAAAGGCGATTATATGCTAATTGATGGTGATTTTTATTCGATTGTTCCAGATCCTAATACCATCTACTATCTCTATAACAGTATTAAGCTGTTTTATGAAAATGGAGGAGGAGATGCTTATATTGTATCGGTTGGAACGTACGGAGATCCTTCTAAAAATCCAATGACTCCGGGTGATCAAATTGTGAATCCGAATGTACAATTGAATGATTTGATGAACGGTTTGGCTTTACTCAAAAACGAGCAAGAACCAACGATGTACATCTGTCCTGAAGCAACTTTAATGTCGGTTGATAATAACGCAACCTTGATGCAGGAAATGCTTTTACAGTGCACAGAGATGCAAACGGCGGTCAGCATTTTTGACATCATTGGAGGACGTGATCCAGACCCAATTTTATATACAAATGATATTGAGACGTTCCGAAATAGTACAGGTGCCAATGGTCTGAATTATGGAACAGCTTATTACCCTTTTATTGGTACTACAATCATGCAAAATAGTGACATTGATTTTACCAATTTATTTGGGGGAGATTTAAAACAATTGGAGCCATTATTGAATCCGGCTGATAATCCAAATCAAAGCGTTGCAACTATTTTCTCTAAAATTGAAAGTGGTGAATTGTCTACCACTCAGGGACAAAATGCATTGATTAATGCAAGTAAAACGTATTCCCAAATGGTGAAGCATGTTTTATCTGATGCCAATATTCTTCCTCCCAGTGGAGGTATGGCTGGAGTTATTACAACTACTGATAATCAAGAAGGAGTTTGGTATGCACCGGCTAATACGAGTATTGTTGGAACGGTAAGTTTACCAATTCGATTATCAGAAAGTCAGCAGGCTGATTTGAATATAGATGCTGTTTCTGGAAAGTCAATTAATGCCATTCGATTCTTTAACGGATTAGGAATTTTGGTTTGGGGTGCAAGAACACTAGACGGTAATAGTTTAGACTGGAAATACCTTCCGGTTAGACGAACGATGACCTTCTTAGAACAATCCTGTAAACTAGCCGCTCATGCTTATGTATTTGAGCCAAATGATAAAAATACATGGGAAGGAGTGAAGTCTATGATTTCAAGTTTCCTGACTTCTATTTGGAAAGAAGGTGGATTACAAGGTGCAACTGCTGCTGATGCTTTTTCAGTTCAATGTGGATTAGGGACTACGATGACCTCTGATGATATTCTCAACGGATTCATGAAAGTAGCGGTGAAAGTAGCAGTTGTCCATCCGGCTGAATTTATTGTTCTTGAGTTTGAACAGCAAATGGCAAAATCATCTTAATCAAAAATTTAATCACGAATAAAAACCATTAAAATATACCATTATGGCAGATGACGGAAGTAAAGAAGGCGCAACCTGGCCCATGCCGAAGTTCCGATTTGAAGTAGATCTTGGAACCGAAATGAAAGGTGTAGCTTTTCAAGAAGTATCCGGTATGGATGTTGAAAATCAGATTATTGAGTACAGAAAAAGTAATAGTCCTGAATTTTCTACAGAAAAAATGCCCGGAATAGTAAAGTATGGAAACATTACCATGAAAAGAGGTGTTTTTGTCAATGACAATACCTTTTGGAACTGGCACAAGGAAATTTCCATGAATACGATCAAACGACGAACTGTTTTGATAAAATTATTGGACGAAAGTGGAAAAGTAACCATGCAATGGCAATTGGACAATGCCTGGCCAACTAAAATTACCAGTACTGATCTTAAGTCGGACGGAAATGAGGTGGCTGTAGATACATTGGAAGTTGCTCATGAGAAACTGACCATAACAAATGGCTCTTAATTATCCAGTTAGCTTTTATTTCAAGCTTTCTTTTAAAGGTGAGGATGCTGCTTTTCAAGAAGTGTCCGGCTTGTCAAAGGAACTGGCAGTTGAAGAAGTTACCTGTGGTGGGGAGAATCGCTTTAAATACCGTCTTCCCACCATTGCTTCAGGTCAAAATTTAGTACTGAAGCGAGCTGTGGTTACCAAGGGCTCTCAATTATTGGGATGGTGTTCAACAACCATGGATCAGGGATTGGCAAAGGCCGTTCAGCCACACGATGTAACTGTCTCTTTGCTCAACGCAAAGGGAACTCCATCCAGAAGCTGGACTTTTCACAATGCCTATCCAATTAAATACGCTTTGTCCGATTTTAAGTCGACAGAAAACAGTGTATTGATTGAAACCATTGAACTGGCTTACACCTATTTTGAAGTAGGGCCTCAAAAGAAGTGGTCCAAACTATTCAACTAACGCTAAAAGTATGCCTGTAGAAATAAAAGAAATCACCATCCGAACGGAGGTTAGGACTTCTATGTCCAATGGCGAAGGAACAGTATCTGAAAAAGAACTGGGACAATTAAAAACTCAAATTGTGAATGAATGCCGAAAGTTGATTTCACAAAATATGAATCGAAAAAAACACAAGAGATAAAAGAATGGGATCGAGTTTAGAATTGATGAAAATTACGGGATATACTGATGAGGAATTCTCATCGGCCTTTAGTGGTGATCCTTACACGGTAATGATTAACCCCGAATCCATTAAATGGACT
This sequence comes from Flavobacteriales bacterium, assembly GCA_022361195.1. GTDB lineage: Bacteria > Bacteroidota > Bacteroidia > Flavobacteriales_D > Crocinitomicaceae > JAKSBJ01. Next base: position 21,107 of record JAKSBJ010000129.1, on the reverse strand, counting down.
CGAGCCATTGAATACAATGAGCAACAATCTCCCGATTCCAGTTCTGCTTCTCAAAAGTACAAGAGTACTCCCAGCGATAAATTGTCTTTTGATATTGTTATTGACTGTACCGGAGTAGTAGACTCCAAACGAACGGTCATGTACAAGGAAATAACGGCTCTTGAGAATATCGTTTTTACCTATAATGGAAAAATTCACCGTCCAAACTTCGTCAAAATTCAATGGGGTAAAAACATCACCTTTAAAGGTGTATTAACCTCTTTTGACACCAGTTATACGCTCTTTAAGCCTGATGGAAGTCCTTTAAGAGCTAAAGTATCCTTAAGTTTTAGTCAATACCTATCGCCATCAACGGTTAAAAAAGTAGATGGGCAGGAATCTCCAGATGTGAGTCACTTGGTGGATGTAGTGGATGGTGATACTCTTCCTCAATTGTGCCAAAAAATTTGGAATGATGATTCCTATTATATCCAGGTAGCAAAATACAACGGCCTAAATAAGTTCCGCCACCTTATGGGAGGAACTAAATTGATTTTTCCACCAATTGTTCAACCAAATTAATGGCAGCGTCAGATAACATAACAACTGGCGGAATAGCCACCTATACTGTAAAAGTTGGAGGAAGCGCCATTCCGGACGAATCACGCATTTATTCGATTACAATAGAACGCTCAACGAATAGAATTCCAGAGGCTAAAATTGTTGTTTTGGATGGTGATGCGAGTACGGAAACATTTGAAGCCAGTTCTTCCGAAACCTTTGTGCCAGGAGCTGAAGTAGTTATTGAAGCCGGTTATGACACAAAAAATGAACAAATTTTTAAAGGGATAATCACCAGACAAAGTTTAAGAGTTGATCCCATGATAGGATCAGCTTTAGAGATTGAATGCCGTGATGCTGCTATCAAAATGGTAGTGGGGCGTAAAAGTCTCACGTATTCCAAACAAAAGGATAGTGATATCATGAGCACCATTATTGGGAACTATTCAGATTTGAGCGCTGATGTGACAGCGACAACTACTGAATGGCCTGAACAGGTACAGTATTATGCTACCGATTGGGATTTTATTTTGACGCGATCAGAAGCAAATGGCTTAATTGTTAATGTCTTGGATGGAAAGGTAAGTGTAGAGGCTCCAGATGCCAATAGTTCATCAGTTTTGACTATTAAGTATGGAGATAATCTACATGAATTCAGAGGAGATTTAAATTCCGTAAGTCAGTTAGGAAGTGTTAAAGCACAAGCCTGGGACTATAAAACACAAGCCATTATTTCGGGAGAAGCATCAAACGATGTAGCTGGAGCAGGAAACTTATCTTCAAAGACTTTATCCGAGGTTGTTGGATTGTCTGAATTTGACTTACAAACTTCAGCTTATCAAACGTCAGATGACTTAACCAATTGGTCCAAAGCTCAAATGATTAAGAGTGAATATTCCAAAATCATTGGAACCGCAGTAACACAAGGGACCAATTTAGTCAATCCAGGGACCTATGTTACCCTTCAAGGCTTGGGAGATCGTTTTAATGGCGACCATTATGTTTCAGGAGTTCGACACGATTTTAGTGAAGGAAATTGGTTGACCGAAACAACAGTAGGAATGTCGTCCATTTGGTTTTCAGAAGAACCGGATGTAATGGCTCCACCAGCAGCAGGCTTATTACCAGGGGCGAGAGGACTTTTTAATGGAACGGTGAAGCAGATGTATGAAGATCCGGACAGTCAGTACCGAATTTTAGTGGATGTTCCGCTTTTTGACCAAAATGGTGAAGGAATTTGGGCTCGTTTGGCCAATTTCTATTCTACTTCCGGAGCAGGAGCTTTCTTTTTGCCTGAAGTGGGAGATGAAGTTGTATTGGGCTTTTTAAGTGAAGATCCTCGTTATCCGGTTATTCTCGGAAGTCTTTATAGCAGTGATAATATCAAGCCTTTTGATGGATTGGATCCGAATGAACAAAATTCCATAAAAGCTATTGTTTCCAAATCCGGAATTCAAGTAAAGTTCGACGATGAAAATAAGGTGTTTACAATAGAAACTCCATCTAAAAACACCATGATTTTGAGTGATGAAGACAAGCAAATCACCATTCAGGATCAAAACAACAACAGCATTGTGATGTCCGAAAGTGGAATCACTATAAAAAGTGAAAAAGATATCAATATAGAAGCTGATCAAAAAGTCTCCATCAAAGGAACACAAGGAGTGACAGTAGAAGCCTCAGGAGGAGATGTAGAGATCAGTGGAATGAATATAAAAGAAACGGCTGATATGCAATATTCGGCCGAAGGAAGTGAAACGGCTCAAGTCAATGCAGGAATGGAATTGACCTTGAAAGGAGCCATGGTAATGATTAACTAAAAACCAAAAGTATGCCTCCAGCAGCACGATTAACAGATTTTCATGAATGTCCGATGGAAACTCCAGCTCCGGTTCCAATTCCACATGTTGGAGGACCCGTTGTTGGTCCCGGTGAACCTACTGTTTTAATTGGCGGATTACCAGCCGCCAGAGTAGGCGATGAGTTGATTTGTGTTGGACCACCAGATGCCATTGTGAAAGGATCGGCTACAGTTATGATTGGTGGAATGCCGGCAGCTAGGGTGGGTGATACTACTGCCCACGGAGGAGAAATAGTTTTAGGTGCATTTAATGTTGAAATAGGTGGATAAACAATTGTCAAAACAGGATAATCATTTTTTAGGATCGGGTTGGGCCTTTCCTATCAGTTTTTCTGCGGGAAATGCTGAATTAGATGTAACTCAATACGAGAACAACATTAATAATTCCATTGATGTAATCCTGAAAACAAAGAAAGGTGAACGTTGTATGGAACCCGATTTTGGTTCGGGGTTACAGGAGTTCTTTTTCCGAAAAATGGATGAAACACTGAAAGGTGAAATTAGAGATGCTGTTGAAAGCAGTTTACGAAATCACGAACCACGAATTACTGTTCAGGAAGTGGATGTAGACTATCCTGATCTACAATTGGGATTAGTAGAAATTACGGTGGTTTATGTTTATAATCAGACCAACACCCGCCACAATTATGTATTCCCTTTTCATTTAAAAGAAGGAACAAATCTTGGATAAATTACATGATTCAAATCGATCAAAATAAAGCCCTTAAATCGCTGGAACAAGCATTGAATCCTACAACGGCCGTTATAGATGGAAGGTTAGATCAGGATTTTCTTCAGTTCATGGCAGATTTTTCGGATGTTTTGAACTTTTATGATCAGGAAAACAAAATATACAGTAGTTGGCAGCCACTCTTACTCAAAGACCCTATTATACTTCTCGCTTATATTGCCAAAAGCCGATATACTGTTAAGCGAAACCTTTTCCTTCAAATTGTATCGCAAAGTGAAGACGTAAATTCCGGTAATATTTCCGAAGAACAATTAGGAAAGCTGGTCAATCAGTTATTTGATCTCTATACCGAAATATACCTTGAAATAGAGCAGTGGACACATTACATGAAAAAACATAATCATGATTATCCGCTAGAAAACTACTTGTTTCAAGAAGTAAAAAGTAAATATGCTCAATTACTTACCGAACTTTTGAGTTTAAGAACAGCCTTAAACATTACGGGCATAATTCAAGGAATTAAGGCAGTACAGTTAAATCTTTTTGAGGATTTTGATCCTGACTTGTGGAAAAAAGGAGGAACCTATGTACCTGAATTATGGGGGCAAAACAATGATGATGTTGATGAAGGTTCTCCTTGGGAAATTATCAATTTGGAATACCCTTTACAAGATAATTCAACCCTGACCATATTCTCCAGACTGCTATCCACTGGAAATGATCTCTTTGGATTTTATAAACATAATATTGATCAGGCTACCCAGGAGTTTGAAAACTTAAAAACGGAGAAGAATAAGTTTCCTGATACCATTTTAGTTCGGGTTTTTACAAGATTATTGTCACTTTATACCGAGGCAATGAATGGTCTCAGTAAAAAACATCTTAATTTTTACTACAGAGATATTCTTAAACAAAATCAAAAGAATGCTCAGCCTGATAAGGTTTTTGTTACAGCCAAACTAGCTCCTAAAACAGATTTCCTAGTTCTGGCACAAGGAACAGAGTTTAAAGGAGGGTTAAATGCTAGTAAGCAACCCATTTTATTTGAAACTTTAAAGGAGACTATTTTAAGTCCTGCTAAAATTGGGACGCTTTCTACTTTGTTTCAGATTAATAGTGATTCCGGACTTTCAGAACTATATCTTTCTGAAGAAATTACGCCAAACAAACTCAAAAAAAATGAAAAGGGAAAACTCATTTCCTGGCCAGGTTTTGGAGGAGATAAAACTACTGCAGTTCGGCAAGATATGGCAGTAGCCTTTGCTTCACCAATGTTCTTTTTACAAGACGGAACAAGGACTTTAAAACTAACCTTCACCTTTAAGGAAGAAACTGATCTGGTGGATTTATTCAATGCCGATTATTTTTTGAGTACTGAAAAAAGCTGGTTTGATCTTAAGGGTAAATTGACATTTCCGAACGTTGATGTAGAAAAAGATCAGGATAAAAAGGTTCGACAGTTACTTATTGAGGTTTCTTTAGATACAGGTGATCCAGCTATACAGGCTTTTAAAAAGAATCCGGATGGCTATCAGGCTTCCTGGCCGCTATTTAAAATTCACTTTTCTCAATTTAAGGATTTAAACAATCCTCCCGAAATTGAAAGTTTGGAGGTAGATGTAGAAGTGAGTGGAATGAAATCAATGGCACTTGAGAATGATAATGGAAAATTAAGTGCTAAAAAACCTTTCGAGTTATTGGGTCCAACACCTGCGGTTAATTCCAGCTTTTTTGTTGGAAGCTCAGAAATCTTTAGTAAACCTGAAGGGCAAATTTGCATAGAGCTGGATTGGGATGGACTTCCTGAAGATTTCAAAAAATATTACGAACAGTACAATAAGTACTTGAAACATTATGATGTCCTTGATAGTACCGGATCAAAAAAACCGACTTGGTTTAAACGCACCATCAATTGGCTGTTAAGTAATTTGTTAGGTTGGAATATTGCAGCTTTTCAGTATTCCAACAAAAGTTTCAGAGTCAACTTTGATTATCTCCAAAATGGAATTTGGACTGATTTGGAGGTGGATGAAGTGGATCAATGCACATTATCTGATAAACATGCTCGCAAAAAGCGAAAATCAGAGAAAAAAGAATGGGAAAAACATAAAAAAGGTTTATACCTCTTTAAGGAGAGTTTATTGGGGGCTTTATCGCCTTCTACCAATTTCAATTGTGATGAAATGCCCAAAGGATTTGAGCCCTTAACAGGTCTTCAAAGTAAACCTTTAACCTTTTCAGATAAAACCAAAGATGGTTTTATGAAGATGACATTGGTTAATCCAGGGTTTGGGTTTGGCTTGGAGCTATATGGAAAAGTGGTGTCCTATCTCGCATTACAAAATGCAAAAACATTAATGCGAAAACTTTGGTGTAAGAAGCTAAAGCAATCTGCGAATGTCCCTTACACACCAAAGGTGAAAAAAATGAATCTCTCTTACAGCTCCAGTCAGTTGTATACTTTTGAGCAGGCTAGATCAACAGAAGATCAATATCCTTTAGAGTGTTTTCATTATACGCCTTTTTCAACCTATAAATCCTTTGATAATTCAGTTGATAACTCTGTTTTCATTTCCAATTTTGCTTTGGGAGCTCCTTTAGAGGAGAAAAAATCAACGGAGGAAGAAAATACTGAATCATCCTATTTACCCCTTTATGTTCCTTTTCAGCAGGAGGGAGTTCAACTCATCAATTTACAGAATTTAGAAGGGAATAGTGAACTCAACCTGTTTTATGAACTCAGCAGAAAAATAGGAATTCCAAATACTAAATCACCAATAACTTACAGTGCATTAACGGATCAAGGGTGGCAAGATTGTTCTTTATTGAATGACGGAACACAGCATTTTATTTGCAGCGGTATTTTAAGTCTGGACATTCCGTTAGACCCTTCTTCTGATACGGTTTTTATGCCTCCCAAAAAGTATTGGTTAGCGATAGGGGTGAACGAAGATCTTGGGGCTATTCCTGAGACAGTTTATTTAGATTCAAATGGAATTGAACTTCAACGAAGCTCAACAGCCTATTTAGCAGATACAACTGCTCCTAAGCTGGCTGCATCTAAAATCACATCTCCTGCTGTGCCAATGCCCAAAATAGCTTCTTTGGCTCAACCGTTTCCTTCATTTGGCGGGAAAGGAGCTGAGAATGAAACCGCAATGTTCAAGCGTGTTAGTAATCATTTAGCGACAAAAGGTAGAATTGGTCGTTCGGCAGATTATTTTAGATTGATTAAAGAGAATTTCCCGGATGTTTATTATGTCAAAGTAATTTATGATAAAAGTCAGGGGAAAACCGAAGTATTGTTAGTCAAGCAAGTAGAGGATGAAGCCTCACCATCTGCCTTTTTACCGCTGGTAAATGAATGCTTGGAATTGAGAGTGACGGACTACTTACAGAGTAAAGTTTCGCCTTTCACAAAACTTGATATAGCAAACTTTAATCCTGTTTATGTCACTGTTAAAGCAACAATTGTTGTTAAAAAAGGTTTCGCTATTAGAGGATTGGAGCAGGAACTGAATCAACGATTAAACACATTTTTAGCTCCATGGATACAAGATGGTCAAAGTCATGTACAAATTGACCAGGGGATAAGCGAATCGCAGCTTAGACCACTTATAAAATCAATAGAGGGGGTTTTGGAAGTTCAGGAACTTTCATTCATTACTTCTGACCATATACTAGAAGCAGATGAAAATCCAGCTGCTCAACAAACTCCATTAATTGTTCCCCAGCAAGCAAACCAGTTGTTTGTTCCGGGTATAAAACATCATTTCACCTTTAGAGCCGCATGATCGAAGAACAGTATCACATAGTAGATGAGACTTTGCCGGTTACGCAGAATTTTGAGCTTCTGAAAGAGGAGGGCTTGGCCTTTTTACAGGAATTCAGTGGAAACTCCTGGACTAATTTTAATCCTAGTGATCCAGGAATTACCATTTTGGATCAGCTGTGTTTTGCCTTGACCGAGTTAGGGTACTGTATCGATTTTCCAATGAAAGACATTCTTACTGATAAGAATGATCAACTTATTGTTAAAAATCAGTTTTACACAGCTGAAGAAATTTTGACAACAACTCCTTTAACTATCAATGATTTTAGAAAATACATTATTGATGGAATAGAGGTAGTTGAAAATGCTGTGATTATTCCTAAGGCCCAAGGTGTACATCTCGAAAGTGGATTGTATCATACTTATTTGCTTATCTCAGAAACGATTTCAGATGAAATGCAAATAGACCAAATATGCGAAGCGGCATATTATCAATTTTCACGATGTCGAAATTTGGGTGAGTTGTTTCTCAAACCAAAGCCATTTCAAAAGCTGAATTATGGTCTTAGTGGAACATTTGTAGTTGAATCAGAACATTCACTGGATGATCTGTTTAAAGGAGCTCAGGATGCAATTAATCAATACCTCTTTCCAAGAGTTACCCAGTACAGCTATGATGATTTGATTAGTAAAGGAGCTACTCCAGATTCTATTTTTGATGGACCTAAATTACAAAATGGATGGATCTTAACCGAAAGTTTGGGAAGCAAGCGAAATGATCTTAATACTTCCGAAATTATTGGGATTCTTCAAGAGATTAAAGGAATCAGTTTTGTTGAAGAAATAGCATTTACGCAGGACTCAAAGCAGTTGAATGCTCTTAGCTCTAACGATGAGCAGCTAATTGTGGTAAATCTTATTTCTTCTATTCAGTCGGGAGATATAAAAGTGATGTGGAAGGGGGAGCAGTTGACTAATGCGTATCTGACTAACGTTCTTTCTCGAATTAGTACTAAAGAGGTTGCAAATAACCCAAACAAGTCTGTTGTTAATACTGACCCTAAATTACCAGATGGCACCTATCGTGAAATTCAGGAATATTATTCTATCCAAAATACTTTTCCTGAGATATTTGGAGTAGGAGAAAACGCTATTGAATCTGGAGTGGCTGATTATCAAATTGCCCGTTCTCGCCAACTAAAAGGATACTTAACCTTGTTTGATCAGGTATTGGCGAACGAGTTTTCTCAATTGGCCAGTGTTCATGAGTTGTTTTCTTTTAAGAATTCAATTTGTCCTGCTCCCTTTGATCAACAAGCCCTTTTTGCACAAATGGACCAATATGAATTGGCTAATCCACAATATCCAGCTCCGTTTTTAAGTTTTTCTCCTTCTTATTTCTATCAATCGCTTTATGAAGTTCCGAATATCAGGCCAATACTAAAAAATTCGGGAGCGTTTGATTTTTCTCTACAAACCACAACTTCACAGCAATTGGAAATAGATAGTTGGAAAGCTTATAAAAATGATCCTTACAATACCTACATTAAAGGAGTTGGAGGCGCGATTGAAGAATCTCAGGAAGGTTTGGAAAGACGAAATGAAATTTTAGATCATTTAATTGCTCGCCATGGAGAGTCTCCGTATTTAATTGATGAGATTATTTCAACTTCATCTTTCTCAGCAAATAAACTGGAGGATAAGGTCATCTTTAAGAGTCTGTACGTCCAAAATATTGGACTACTTTCTTATTATCGGTTTAAGGCATACAATTTTATGGGATGCCGAAAAATTGAGGAAACACTGCCTCTGGTAACTGAAAAAATGTGGATTGAGTTGTATGAAGAACAACAAAATGAATTCATTCTTCGCTCGCAACTTATCGATGAAACAGAAAAGCTTTCAGAACAGGATTTTGACGATTACTCATCAGTTGAGTTGAAATTGAATCTGCTTTTTGGTTTAAGGTCAACCTATCGCAATTTTATTATTGATAACTATTATGAAGATTCCTTAAAAGATGAGGTAAGTCAGACTTATTGGATGATGATAGAACGTAAAGGGTCCATTTTTATTGAAAGTGATCTTCTATTACAGTCAGCCGATTTTCAGATTGTTATTATAGAAAAAAATGATGAGGATCAAGTATGGCAGATAGGAGAAATACATGACTACGAAACAGCCCTTGAGATTTGTTACGAGCTGGAGAAAATGGCAGATTCTTTACTGGAAAAGTTGAACGATGCTAAGACTTTAACAACAGCTGATGGTAGTCATGCTAAAAAGACTCGGGTAAATTGGGAATCCTCCTATTTTGAAGATTTAGGAGATAGTGGTGTTAAACTTGGAATTAAAGCTTCTTGGGGAGGTGATGCTGAGGTTTCAACCAATCATCCCATTTTTAAGAATAAACTGCATTTTATTTTCCCAGATTATGTGTTTCGCTTTTCAAAAGACTCCTTCAAGACTGTTCTTGAAGACTTTGTAGCGGATACTATTTCACCACGAATCAATTGTAGTTTTTACAGGGCTACGACACATCGTTTGGAGAAACTGATCCCTCATTTTGCTGATTGGCACAACAATCTTCGCTTTCAGGGACCCAATAAAAACTATGATGAAGATTTGGTGAAGTCAACAGGGAAGTTGGTGCTTCAAATGATCAAACTCTATTTAGAAAACCTCGAAGAAAATAATGGCTAAAGATTCTGGACATATCATTTCAAAGTTTGGCTGGGAAACCAGTTTGGATGATCGTGCCTTTGCAACAGAATTGCAAAATAGAATCAGTTCATGGAGTAAAGAACCTTTGGGTAGGGAATTAAATCGAGTCTTTGATAAAGTTTGCCCCGAAGATCAAATTTGGCGAATAGACAGGCTTGAAATTGATTTAGGAGAGGTGGATTATCAAAATCTCGAACGTGAGTTAACCCAAAAATTGGGAGTTGAACTCATGAATGAGCTATTACGTCTCACGCTGGACTCTTATCAACGGGAAAAGAATATACAGATTATACGTAAGCAGGAATCTCAATTGGAGGTAATTGGAAAATACTTTGCAAAAGGTTATTTCCCCTGGTCATATCGCTCTGAGTTTGGAACAGTAGATCAAATCATCAACCATTTACTCTTAAGTGAGAAGCAGCAGTTTATTAGGCTCATCAGAAGTTTAGGACGTTCTGAAAAGGTTAGAAAGAGAATGGCCTGGCAAATCAAGGATGCTACGATCCGAAAAATTGTTCAGGGCTTAGAACCAAATAATCACGAAAGCATCATAGGATTCTCTGATGAGTTGGTGAAAATTCAGTCGGGAAAAACTGTAGTGCAAACGGGGGCCTCCGAATTCCGAAAAAAAGTGTGGTGGTGGGTTTTGAACTTCTTACTAACCGAAAGAGGAACCTTATTTAACCGAATTTCTTTTACCCGAAGTATCATTTCTCAAATGGCAGCTCATTATGGTTTGGATTTTTATGAACTCTTAGACATGATTCGTAAGGCCATTGATGAAATCTCTCAGAAAATGTCCTTAAGGTCGGACTTTATGGATGTTATCAGAGCGATAGCTGAAAATGATGCCATTCCTGTTAAAAAAGCAGGCCATCAAAGCGTTTCAGAAATTCATTGGAAGAGTTTTACACAATACCTTAAAGGGGATGATAAAAAGGTTCGGCAAAGGCAAATGCATTTAAATGAGCTTTTACCTGCTTTAGTTCAAAAGGATGAAAGGCGCTTTAAGCAAATTATTGAGGCTGATCTGGATTCTAAAGCATTAAAAAGACTGTCTGTTCACCTGAATGCAGATGTGGCTAAAACTCTTGTGAAGACTTGGTTAAAAGGATCTTCCTCAGAATATATTGTCCATTTTGAAAGCTTAAGACAGCAGTTGGTAGATAGTTTGGAACGTTTTGATGAAAAAAACTTCTGGATTTCAGTTTTAAATAACATGCTCCTTCGTCCCAACGATTTGACTTCTAAAAACTGGATACAATTATGGGCCCAGGAATTTGAAGAAAAAAGCAAATTGAAAAAGGGAACTGTGGTGCAGACTTTAATAAACAATCCACAGACGTCCATGAAAAGTAGTTGGAAAGTCAATACCAAAGCACTTTATTTTGACCAACTCGCTTCAGAAATGGGACATTCACAATTGAGTGAAAAACTATTCCGAAAGATATTGGAACAACTTATTCAACAAAGTGGAACGGTAGATATTACTGCACAACAGTCTAATTCTTTGGAGCACTTACGGAAAATTTTGCAAGCTGATGCTGAATTAAGTTTGACCTACCTTCTGAATTATCAGGACAAAGAAGGGTTGAGAAAAATACTACCTCAAATCATCCCAGATAACGTTTTCCATACTTTAGTTAAGAAATGGAATGATGCCCATCCACTGTTGAAGTGGTTTACGGATCAATTATTTGCTGTTGCAGATCAGTTGGAACTGCCTTTTTCTAACCAATTTTTGTTGAATATTTCAGCCGAAATAGGACGAGAATATATCGTCCGGAATGAAAAACTAAAGTTTAAAGAGATTCAACAAATTTTCTTGAGTTATGCCTCTAAATTGACGGAGGAAAAGAGAATTTATTTTCTAGAGCTAGCTAAGGCCTACTTTCAACGAATTGGGAATAAGATTACTCTTTCTCAGAGTCAAATTGAAGCTTTTGTTATTGAATTTCAAATACAACAAGAGTTGTCGTTTGAAACAAAAGTGAAATTCTGGAAAGAGCAGGGAACTAATACGAAAATTGAATTCATTTTATTGCTCAAAAAGCTTTACTATGACAAGGAATTCATACAAATCAGACTTGCCGAAAGTCCGGTTTTGGAATCCCTTTTAGAATATCTATTTCCACAGTTATCTCTTTCTAAAATTGAGAAACTCAAGGTATTTTGGAAACAGTTTACAATAAAGAATTCTTCGATAAGAAATACTCAACTCATTTTTGAAGATGTATTGTGGAATATTTTATTGACTGTAGGTCCTCAGGTGACTATGAGTAAGCTGGAAGATCTGTTTTTTGAAAGCATCATTAATTCCCATCAAATAAATTCTTCTTCTCAATTTATCTCAACTACCGAAGTTTCTCCAAAGTTGCTTAAGAAATTAAGAAAAAAACTAAGCGAGGTAGAAGGGACAGTGTTTGATTATAAAACCTTCCGAAAGCTTTTTAAAACTGGGGAGAAGGAAATCTTTTTTAATAAGGCTGTTTATTCAAGAATAGACTTGCTGAAGCTTATTCTGAACGAGAAACCAGAAGTCTTTGCCATCTTGTTTGAAAAGGAATTGTCAAAGACTGAACAACTTAGTATTGTCCATGAAATAGGAATTCACGAGATTTTATTTGCCTTTCAAGGCACATCTAACTATGGATTGTGGATGAAGGCAGCTCATGAATTGTATTTCTTCGCAAAGGAGCTACTGTATAAGGATGCTTCTTTTGAGCAAAAATTTGAAGACGCAATTCAGCAAGTACTGGCAAAAGGTGGAGATGTCAATAAGTTCCTAAGTGAGCTAATCGAAATTACCTTGGAAGAACTCATGCTAAATTCAGCCTTAAACTCTGAAGAGGTTTTGACAGTCATAGCCAGCCAAAGAGACCATTTTTCAAAAGGCTTGATAAAGGCACTAAAACAAAATGAAACGGTAAAAAGTTTGTTTGATGATGTCATTTTTAATGAAACAGAAGAGCTAAAAAAGAACATTGATTTACTCAGTGATAATGAGGTGAGAGAAGTATGGTATTACCTGATTCAGTATGGACAAACACCTTCCTGGCTCAAATTTAACTCTAAAACATCCTTAAAAAATTGGGTAGATAAGCTTTTGGAACGGTCTGTTTCTAACTTCTTAATTGAAATTAGAAGAAGCAAAAATGAAGCGGTCAAAAAAGTTCATTTCAAATCACTGATTTCCTTTGAGCGTTTCGTTACCTCTATTTCTAAGGTAAATCCAACTCAAGCAACCTTAATGGGAAGAATTCAGGAGCTTTATTTGGCTTTTAACCAAATCAGTTCAAATCGCCTTCTACTGGTCAGTATAAAAGATTTGATTTATCAAAAACTCTTTTTGAGTTGGAAAAATAATGATTGGAATTTTTTCAGAGGAGATACTTTTTGGAAAGAGATATTCTGGGAATTAAAACAATTACAAGGCTGGTCGAGAGATGAGTTGTTGGTAGAGTTTGCAGAACTGTCTTTTGCACTTCCAGCGGCTTATCGAATGGAATTGGAGCGTTATCCTTTGCCTAAAAAGCTTATAGCAGTTCAGGAGGATATGATTGAGGAGGAAATTACAGAAGAGTTGTGGGAGGAGGAGGAACCAGAGATTGAGGCAACTGGAATTTATGTGAAAAACGCGGGCCTAGTGCTCATTAACAACTACTTGTCTATGTTGTTTGAGCGTTGCGGTTTGTTGGTTGATGGCGAATTTGTTGATAAGCAAGCACAATACAAAGCAGTCTATTACCTACAATTTGTAGCTACTTCTGTGATTGATGTAGATGAAGGCTTCCTGGCCTTAAATAAACTTCTGTGCGGAATTCATCCATCAACACCAATTGAGGCCTTAGAAGAAATGCCAGAGGACGATAGAGATGTAATTAACGGTATGCTAACGGCAATGGGATCACATTGGTCTCAAATAGGAGAAACTTCCACTATGGGGTTCAGAGGAAATTGGTTAGTACGTGAAGGTTTGTTGGTTGAAAGTATAGATAGGTGGGAGTTGAATGTAGAAAAGAGAGCTTATGATGTTCTCTTAAATCAATCTCCTTTTTCCTTTTCAATTATCAAATATCCATGGATGAAAAAGCCTTTACATGTTAATTGGAGTTATTGATTAAATAAGTTTTAATAAATAAATGATTTTTAAATAGTTGAATAATAATTTAATAAACCGAAAGTTATGAATACCTATAACGATAATCTGCGTTCAAGTGTCGTTGATTCACTCAACGAGCAAGAGCTGGAGCAAAAGAAAATGGAGGCATCTATGAATGCGTCCAAGTTTACTCTCTATTATGCCCAGGAGGCAACAATTACGGATGCCGAAAAATTGGATGAGGCCGAGCAAGATTCCGATAAAAAAGCTGCCGTAAAAAAGGGAGCAGTTACAAACAGTAACAATTCAATTAATGTTTTGACTTCTGCTAAGCAGCAAAAACAATTTTCTGATTTGTCTGTATCCAATGCTGCTGTTTCAGCGGCGAATGTTCAAATCGCAACAAATGCTGTTGTAAAGCTGGCAAGCGATATGGGAAGCATTTCGAGTATTATCAATGCTGCGGACTATGGAACGGATATCTATGATCTTTGTAAAACAACAAAGCACTATATGGACATTACTGCCTCTCATGCAGAGGTAACTTCGCAGTATGCCATGGAGTCCTCTGCCTTGATGTCAGAAGTTTCTTCTGCAAATGTAGAAGCGCAGGCAACAGTAGCCAATACTTCTATTCAGGATCTTTTAAAAATTGCCACATCAGAATATGATGCTGCTAACGAGCAGGTTACCGCTGATAATGAGGCATTGGCAGTGGCGAGTGCAAAAGAAAAAGTAGCCGAAGGGAATCTGGAAGATGCGAATACGGATTATTATGCAGCCAATTCGGCCTATACATTGATGAACAGTGAACTCAATATGAGTCTGACGACTGCAAATGTTACATTTCCAGTAAATACTGTAGAGGGAGAATTGAAGTTCCAAATCTCTTTTGATGCGCTTCTAAGTCCTTTCCCTAAAGTGACAAAAACAAGTCTGGGTATTGAGAAGATAGACTATACATATCCAGTACAGGAATATGCCGTTTTCATCGTTAAGAGCAATAAATCAGGAATATTCAACATTGCTACTGCCGAAAATATTTTCAATGTAGATACGGATCCTTCTACTGTGGCCACAACCAAACGGTTAATTTCTGTTCCTAATGATGGCAAAGATTCTTATGAAATTGATGCTGATGTATCAGAGTACACAACCTTGAGAGATACTGATAATGAGAGGATAGAGTTTGGTAAAAGCTATGTTGTTTTTGTCTTTGCCAAGTACCTTGAGAGTTATAAGTCAGAAATCAACAATTTCGAGAATTTCCTTTCTGCTTCCTCACCAATTTTTACTTTGACAAGTGAGTTGGGAGGACCAATAGCCTCAAATATAACAGTTGAAAGCGAAGAGGAAGATTTATCAATGGTAACAGAGTTTGATGTCATTGAAATTGACGTTAGTAACGGTACTAAGAAGTTTGAGATTCGTAAGGAGAGAGAGGAAGACCTGAACAAGAAGTTCTTGCGTCAAACTATGCAGTTTAAACTAAACGAAAGCGTTAATAAAGGTCAGGATGTAGAATATCGTTGTATGTTTATTCCTGCCAATTCAGACATCACGGCTAATCTTTTAACCGAAAAAGAACTCAACTCTATTGAAAAGGCTGATGAAATGGTTCAAAAAGTCTTTGAGGCTTATTCGTCAACGATCTTAAGTATTCAGGCTGAGATGGTAGAAGTAAAAGCTGAAATCCATAAATGTTTGGCCGATGGAGATACTGCAAAAGCCAATGAGCTGAAGAATAAATACCAGGAACTTTCAGCGAAACTCAAAGAGACTGAAGCTTCCATGAATAAGGACATTGCTCGTATCAAACAAATGAAAATCACTTCCAACTTTGATACTTTTGAGCAAATGGTAGATGAGCTTAAAATTGTCTCTCAGGATGATCTGGGACAATTTGAAACAGATTCCCTTGCTACAATTGATAAGTACTTAGTGTACAAAATTCAGACTGATGCTCTCAATGCATTTAAAACAGATCTACAAGCTCAAGTCACAAATAAGAAAGGGGTTTTTAATAAACAGGGAGAAGTAGCGGCTAAACAAACCGAGATTAAACAAAAGCAGAATGAAATAAGTGGTTTTAATAACGAAGTAAGTACCATTGAGGAGGCGTTGAAAAATCCTAACCTTACTGACAGCGAAAAAACCAAGTTAGAAGCAGTTCTTAGTGAACTGAAGGACTCTTTAAAGCAATCTAAGAAAGATTTGAAGGATTTAAAGGCCGAAGAAAAAGTGTTAAGTCAGGAAGCAGAAAATGCGTTAAATTCTTTTGAAGAGGGGTTAAGTGGCTTAAGCGGTTCTGCAGTATTAATTGATAAAGAGTTTGGAAAACAGCTAGGAACACTGTCATTCTTCTTTGATTTGGATATTGCGGAGCAGGTTTCGACAGCAAATTATACCGTGGCAGACATAATTGATGCAGAAGCCCGAGGTGCCGATAAAACCTGGCAAGTAACTATTGAGTCGAACACGACTGACAACTTTGGAAATTTGTTAGTAGAAGACGCTTATTACATTCCTGTAGTATTGACGTATTCGACAGCAAATGAGGAAGATTTGGCTCAGTTCACCAATAAACTTTCTGATATCGATAGTACAGCCAAATTCAAATACCAAACGGTTATAAGTCCGGAATCTTGATAATTAACTTAAAAAGAAAATAAAATGAACAATATCACAATAAATGCCCCACAAAAAAGATACGGGGTTACTGAACGAAAAAAAGCTGAATTAGATCTTTTAGAAGAAGAGGTAAGAAATGCTGAATATACGGTTCAACAATTTGAAGCAATGGTTACTTCCTTAACCGAAAAGTCGAATAAATTCACGGCTTTGTTACAAACAGCTGATGCAAAAAGAGCTACTGCTCTCAGCAATTGGGATTTAGCTCAGGATGTTCTAAAGAACCTAACAGATCTTAAAAACAGTTCTGAAATTGCATTAGAAGAAATGTCAGAGACTGATGTTAAGGTTGATGATTTGACAAAGAATCTCACTCAAATGATTAAAGAGCTGATTTATTCTGCTGAGATGATTGAGAAGTTGTCGAATTTAGTCATTCGCCGAAAAGCTCAAAACCCGCTGATTTCTGATGAATTAATCACCATTTTGGGAACAGCCGGTCAAGATGCTAATAATGCGGTAGCCGCAACTTTGGTCGCTCTAAAGTCTACTTATACCACGCAATCATCCAATAAGGAAACAGAGGCTATTTCTTCGCTTGAATTTATGCAGGCGGTGAACCTATTGGAGGTTTATACGGGAACCGATAGTGATGGAAAAGCCACTGAAGATCAGGAGGCATCCTTGTTTTACTTAATCCATAAGGCTTATCAGGAAGCTGAGAAGAATTATGAAAAAGCTCAAGATGCTAATACATTAACAGCAAAACAGTTAAATGAAGCACAATCTAACCTTGAAAAGGCTCAGGTAAAACTAACGTCTTTGCAGTCTGGATATGCAGCTGCGAATGCGGCGGCTTTGGCTTCGTAATATTTCCATAAAATCCTCAGCGTAAAACAATTTTATGCTGAGGATTTACTAATTTTTCGATTATGGAAAAAGTATTTCAAAATTATTATCAATCCTGCTATAATCGCACAGGATTCGTTCCAACAATTCCTTTGGGGCATTATGTTCACCCGGGTGATTTTTTTCAAATCAACAATGGAGAAATAACCCTTTTGGGAAACATCTACATGAATAAGTTGGTGAGTCCGGAGAATTGCGATATTAGTTCAGCAAACCTTCTTCATGCAGCTAATTGGTCTTTTCATCAAGGAGTTACCAAACCTTATTCAGGAAGGGGAGTAGGAGAGAATTTAATTGATGGACAATTTGAATATAGTCGACAGGTATTGGCTTTTGATGGATATGGAAGCTTCTTTTTTAAAGGAACAAATCCTGAATCAGTCAGAATCAATAATTGGAACATTATTGCTGATGAGCTAATCATCAAATTAACTCAAACTAACTTCTCCTTCAGGGATGTTTATGTGGTAACTGAAACAGCGGTTACTTCAAATTGGACATTAGCCATTTGCGGATCGGAAGAAGGAGAGCTTGAAATTGCCACTAATACCGAAAATCACGGGTTGGTGGATCTCTTTGGACATGAAACCTCACGAACAGTTCAATCCAAAGAAATAGAATATTACCACCGCGAGGTGAAAAGAAAACCGCACTTTTTTAAGGCTAAAAAGCTCAAAGTAAAAAACGATAAACTTGACCACTTTATCAGTGATTTAATCAATCGTCGAAAGGGTGTGTACGAATGGGCCAGTGAATTTTACGATTACAATTTTGAGTATGACATGGTGAATTATTCTCCACAGGTATCCAACAATGTTCAGGGGAGTCTGCTCGATATGTTACAAGCCAATGAACTCAATCCAAATACAGCTTTATTGTATTTCAAATGGGCCGATTTTGATCTGGACGATATAAGCCGACTCTTTAATTCAAATGGAAGATAAAAATGTAGCCATATCAACTTTATATACTGAGATTGATTGGTTACAAGCAGTTATTGATCAGGTAATTCGTTCCTATTTATTACAAGAAGGGCACGAAAAACACTGGATGGATATTCCGGTTCCGGATTTAAGTGAAATAGATTGTCCTTATGCCAATTTTGTACAAGAACACGAATTAAATGTTTTTGATCGTCTGGCACTTATTTTGGCCATTTCGCCTCATTTAAAACCCGAGGTATTGGATATCTTCTTTGGTCGAAATCAACTTTACGATCGTGGTTTTACCGAATTTGGTGGAGTAGTAGATAAAAACTTCAGTGGTTTTTTACCTACTGGGCAAACTTATTGCTTTCTCATTGCTACTATTGATGTTGAATTCAGACTGGAAGTAAATAGGGTGCTAGGACGAAATAGCATTTTAATAAAAGAACGAATTCTCTTGTTGGGTGATACAGATGATCACATTCCATCTTTAAATGGAATTTTAAGTATTAGTGATTCATGGATGCAGTATTTTATTACTGGAGAACAACCTAAAATTCAACACAGTGCCAATTTTCCTGCTCAACTGATTACAACTAAAATGGAGTGGGAAGATGTAGTGCTTTCAGATGTGGTAATGAATCAGTTGGAAGAGATTTCGGTTTGGCTGGATCATTCTTCTCTAATCATGAATGATTGGGGGTTGGATAAAATGATAAAACCAGGCTACAGGGCCTTGTTTTATGGCCCTCCCGGAACGGGTAAAACCTTAACTGCAACGCTATTGGGGAAGGCTTCTGGAAGAGAAGTGTATCGGGTTGACTTATCAATGATTGTCTCTAAATATATTGGAGAAACAGAGAAGAATTTGGCTCGTATTTTTGACATTGCGCAGTACAAAGACTGGATACTGTTTTTTGATGAGGCGGATGCCTTGTTTGGAAAACGTACTGCTGCTAATAATTCCAACGATCGCCATGCTAATCAACAAACGTCCTTCTTACTACAAAGGATAGAGGATTATCCAGGAGTAATCATTTTGGCTTCTAACCTTAAAGCTAATATGGACGAGGCTTTTACCCGACGTTTTCAAGCAATGATCAATTTCCCGATTCCTTCTGTCGAAGAGCGGCTTCTACTTTGGCAAAATGCCTTTTCTGCTGGATGTACCTTGGAAGAAGGCTTGGATTTATACCGTATTGCAGAAGACTTTGAGCTATCTGGAGGATCAATCATTAATGTGCTACGTTTCTGTGCTTTAAAAGCTGTTCAGCGAGATAATAGCCAGGTGACATCAGATGATATTTTAGAAGGCATTAAACGTGAGTACAACAAAGAAAATAAAACAATTCAAAAGGCTGATTATTAGTTTTTAAATGGAAGTTTTTGAATCAAATAAAATTCCTGATAATCTTCAACCTCTAACCTTGAGGTTGACGGATTGGAAGGACTATTTCCTTGATTCGCAATGTAAACTAATGCTGGCAAAAGGCTTAAACTACTGTATTCATTCAAATGGAATGAGGGTTGTAGGCTATTTGATGACCAATAAAAATCTTTTTCTGATTTTAAGGAATAAAGGAGAGGTGCAGGATTTAATGCACTTATTGGATGAATATCTGAAAATTGAAATTCACAATCAACTTCGATTAAGAAGAATGCTTTTGGGAAAAGACGATGAAGAAATTGATTTTAGTTGGAATGAAGAATTGGGAGCAACATTTGAGCGACTTCCCCTTATTAATCAGGATTTAATCAAAGCTTTGAGCGGAATTCCATTTGAAAAAAGATATTACTCAGCAGAAATAGAGCGAATCAAAGATCTAACAGAGAACAACAACTTCTGTTCAGCGCCTCATTATGAGAACAAAGATTGGATTGGACCTGTAGAGTTAGATATTGAGAGTTGGGAGATATTAATTGAATGGTTAAAAGTTGAAGTATGAAACTCAAGTGTCTCATTTTGATAGCTATACCATTTGTTTTATTAGGAGCTCATTTTTCTACTGTCATTCTCGCCTATGAAAAAAAAGCAGTAACAGCAGTATGTGGTGTGTTGGGGTGTTGTACCAACTGTTCGGGAAGTGGAACAGTAGCAAGCGATCCCGGGGCTTATGCTTACGGAATTGATGTCTCACATTGGCAGGGAGATGAAATCAGAAAAACGAACCAATTGAGTGACTCACTTAGTTTCATCATCTGCAAAGCAACTGAAGGAATAACCTACGTCGATCCTGAATTTGATTCTAATAAGGTCTTTTTAGATTCATCCAAGTACTATTCAGGCTATTATCATTTTTATCGTTGTGAGGATTCTCCAATAGCTCAGGCTCAGTTTTACGTCAATCAGGTAAAAACTTTTGGAGATAAAGTATTGCCTCCAATCGTTGATATTGAAAACCAATCAAAAGGGTCGGCTTGTACTGCGGCGGATATGGATAGTCTTTTGGTATTTATACAAGAAGTAGAAAAACTAACCAATTATGTTCCCATTATTTATACCAATTCATCCTTTGGTAAAACCAATTTAACTGATTCTGCCTTTGCTGATTATCCGCTTTGGGTGGCAGACTATTCAGATAGTACCCCTGAACTCTTTGGAGGCTGGACGACCTGGACCTTCTGGCAAATGAGTGATCATTATATGTTAGGGAATACGAAGAACGACTTGGATGTTTTTAACGGGAATGAGAGCGAGTTGAAAAAGTTCATTTCAAAAAGTAAAAAGAGCTGATGGTTGCAGCGCAGTACAGATATCAGGATAATGAGGAAGTGACTCAAATGGCTGCGGCTCATGCTGTAGTTCAAAGAAAAAAATCTGATGATCAGGTTTTTCAGTTGATTAAAGATCCAGAAGGAGCAGAAGGAAGGGTTTATCGATATAAAGAAGGGGACACAGAGCATGCCAGAGACGATGCAGGACATCATTGGGTAAAACGTACTCATTACAG
>JAKSBJ010000223.1 GCA_022361195.1 Flavobacteriales bacterium | reverse complement strand
CCAGCTCCACCGTTTACGTAAGCTGCACCTCCGGTAGATCCTCCGAATCCATCATCACCGTCAGTCAAGAAACCTCCTCCGGCTCCACCACATTGACCGTTGGTTCCAACATCCCCTCCGTTTCCGCCAATTCCTCCTGCTCCAGTTCCTCCTGATGCATTTAAACCAGCAGTTCCGTCTTCAGTAGTTACACCAGGTTGTCCGTTGTGAACAACTCCACAACAAGATCCGGCACCACCGCCACCACCTCCGGCAACGATTAAAGGAGTACCTGTAGCTTGGTCTACTACAAAGGTTCCACCTCCACCACCGTTTCCTCCGGGTGGTTGTTCTCCTACCATAATGTCTAATACTTGTCCTGGAGTCACTGCAAATGTTCCAATCATTTGCGCTCCAAGTCCACCAGTTCCGGCACTACCATCTCCTCCGGCAGCTCCGTTGGCTTCAATTTGAATGGAATTAATACCGGGAGGTACTGTGTAGGTGTCAATTGACCCCGTAAAATTGTAGGTTGTTTGAGCAAACATTTGTGCACTAAACAATCCAAAAACCCCTAATAATAGGAGCTTAAAAACGTAATTAAGTCTCATCGTTAGTTTAAATTAGTTAAGTGTCGTTTTGGATTTTAGTAAGGTTATATACCAAAACGATGGAAAGATAAGGACAAAAATTTAGTTTTTAGGAAGAAACACCTAACAATAAAAACCTAAATGTCTTGAATAACAAGTCTTGCGGTTTCTCTGGAGCGCTGCTCAAGGAAGATTTTTTTCATGACCGTTAAACGCTCTAAGGTAGCATCATCGTAATGACGAATGGTTACCAATTCCATATTTTCGTTGTACTTGACAATGTATTCTTTCTGGAAGTGAGCTATTAATTCATCCAAATCAACTTTAGAACGATCTACACAAAATGAAAAACTCACGGCCGAATTTTGCATGAGGTGAATTCGGATTCGTTTTTTGTTTAAGTAACTGAAAATGTCTTCCAAATTTTCTTCCATGATAAATGAAAAATCGCGTGGAGTTAGAGACATTAACAACTGATCCATTTTAAAGATAAAGGATGGTATTTGGTTGTCAAAAGCAGTTGATTCCTGAATAACCGAACCTTTTTCTTCTGGATCTAAAAAGGACTTGATATACAATGGAATTCCTTTTCGTTTTAAAGGCTGGATGGTTTTTGGATGAATAACAGATGCTCCAAAATAAGCCAACTCAATAGCTTCTCTAAAGGAGATTTTTTCAAGTAATACAGTATTGTCAAAATATTTAGGGTCGGCGTTAAGCATTCCCGGAACATCTTTCCAAATTGTTACATCCTGAGCATCCATAATATAAGCAAGAATGGCTGCTGTAAAATCAGAACCTTCTCTACCTAAGGTAGTCGTAAATCCTTCTGGAGTATGGCCCAAGAATCCTTGAGTAACGGCCAAATCCTTTCCACTATCAAAAATGCTGTTTACCTTTTCAGAAACCAGTTCGTTTGACTTTTCCCAATCAACCTTTGCTTCACGATAACGATTATTGGTTCGGACCAATTGACGGGCATCCATCCACTCAGCCTGAAATCCTTTTTCATTTAAGAAGCCAGCAATGATTTTAGTTGAGATGATTTCCCCTAAAGAGACAATTTGATCATATTCAAAGTTGAAATTATCGCTAGGAGGATTTTCACACTTATTTCTCAGTTCACCAATTATGGCGTTTATTTCTTGTCGAACTTCTGCTCCTTCACCGCCAAATAATCCGTCCATAATTTCGGTATGGAAATCTTGTATTTCAACAATAGCTTGCTGGGTAGATTCTCCATTGGTGTAAGCTTTCCAAAGAACTTCTAATGCATTGGTGGTTTTACCCATAGCGGATACAACAATCATCAGTTTTTCTCCTTTGAATTTGTCGAGTATTTGTCCGACATTTTTTACTGCCTCAGCATTTTTTACCGATGCTCCTCCGAATTTAAAAACACGCATATTTAGGTGGCGATTAATTTTTTGCGAAAATAGTAGTATTGGACGTTAAAGGCTTAATAAATACATACTTTTATATTAATTATCACGCTTCGGATATTATTTGTGAATTTTGTAGAGTATTTGAGTTTAATTGGAGACTAACACTATAAATAATGACTAAACCTGAACATTATTTCCTTGAAAAAAAATTTGTGCGGGAAACCTGTCTCCAAATTCAAAAAGACTTGCAAGGATTAGTGGATTGTGAGATACAAACTGACGAATCGGACCCACTTTTTCATCTGCAGGGATTAATTGTAAAGGTTTTAGAAGAGTTGAGTAATGGAAGCGGAGGCAAACTAATGCAGTTTATTTATAAGGTCGATTTATCTGAAAAAAAATCACTGGAGCTTCTGATGAAGGGAGATTTAAAAGAGTTAGCTTATCTAATTATAGAGCGAGAAGCACAAAAAGTTTATTTACGACGGAGATTCAAAACCAATTAGTTTTAAGGCTATAAAAGTTTAAGCTTGAATTGCTAAGCGTGCAAATAAACTGCTGGAAGATGTATGGGTTTAAGTGTATGCTGTTGAAAAAGAGTTTGTTTTATGAAAAATGGTGCTGAAAGATAGAGAAGGCTAAATAAAACTCTTGTAAGATTAGTTCTATAAAAATTAAACGGTGTTTACTATTTAATTTTTAGATTTGTATTACACCGTAGGAACGTTAAATAATGGACAAATTCACATATGTCGGAAATGGAGATGTAAATGCCATCGACGATCTTTACAACAAATATGTTGAGGACCCGAATTCAGTAGATATTCAATGGGCCAGATTCTTTGAAGGAGTAGATTTTGCAAAAACCGATTTTGAAAATGGAGGAATTCCAGAAAATTTTCAGCAAGAATTAAAGGTTTTAAATCTAATTGTAGATTACCGATTCAGAGGACACTTGTTTACTAAAACAAATCCGGTTAGAACCAGAAGAACTTATTCACCCACTTTAGATCTTGCCAATTATGGTTTAGAAGAAAAAGATCTGAATACTGTTTTTCAATCCGGAACAGAAATTGGAATTGGTCCTGCAACTTTAAAGGACATCATTGCGCACTTGGAAGAAACGTATTGTAAGTCAATTGGAATTGAGTACAACTACATTCGAGAAAAAGAGCGATTAAGTTGGTTGAGAGAGCATATTGAAATTAAAAACCGACCAAAGTTTGACAATGAAAACAAAAAAGAAATTTTCAGAAAACTGAGTAATGCCAGTGTATTTGAACAATTTCTTCATAAAAAATATGTTGGGCAAAAGCGATTTTCACTGGAAGGTGGAGAATCGTTAATTCCTGCTTTGGATGAGGTAATTCAAACAGGTGCCGAATTAGGAGTGAACGAATTTGTATTGGGAATGGCCCACCGTGGACGATTGAGTACATTGGTGAACATTATGGGGAAACCTGTTCAGTCCATTTTCAACGAATTTGATGGAAAAGAATTTGACTCAGATGATTCTTTTGATGGAGATGTAAAATACCATTTGGGAATGTCTTCAAAGGTAGAGACGCGCTCTGGTAAGAAAGTTCATTTGACAATGGCTCCAAACCCTTCTCACCTTGAGGCAGTTGATCCGGTGGTTGAAGGTATTGTACGAGCTAAAATTGATATGATTCACAAGAGCGAGGATGAGGTAATGCCTATCTTGGTTCATGGTGATGCTGCCATTGCCGGTCAGGGAGTGGTTTATGAAGTGATTCAAATGGCTACTTTAGATGGTTATCGTACTGGTGGAACCATTCATATTGTAGTTAACAATCAGGTTGGATTTACAACCAATTATACTGATGCTCGTTCATCAACGTATTGTACAGATGTCGCAAAAGTGACGCTATGTCCTGTATTTCATGTTAACGGTGACGATGTAGAAGCCATGGTTCAAACCATGAAAATCGCGGTACAATACCGTCAAAAATTCCACCAGGATGTTTTCATCGATTTATTGTGCTACAGAAAATATGGTCATAACGAAGGGGATGAGCCTAAGTTTACACAGCCTAAGTTGTACAAGATCATTGCAAAACATCCAAATCCAAGAGAAATTTATCTTAATCAGCTCATCTCAGAAGGTGTTTTGACCAAAGAAGATGGAAAAAATTACGAGAGTGAATTCTTAGGTTATTTGGATCAATCCTACGAGGATTCTAAGAAAGATAAAAAGGCAGTTGTATTAAACTTCCTTGAAAATACCTGGAAAGGATTCCGTCACGGAAAAGCAGAAGATTTTAATACTTCTCCATCGACAGGAGTAAGTAAAGATAAATTGATTGAACTAGGAACCAAGTTGGCGACTTTACCGGAAGGGAAAAATTATTTCCGAAAAATTAAAAAGTTGTTGCAGGATAGAATTGATCAGTTAGATCGTAATTCGTTGGATTGGGGAATGGGAGAAATGTTGGCTTATGCAACACTTCTGGATGAAGGACACGACATTCGAGTTTCTGGTCAGGATGTAGAAAGAGGAACTTTCTCTCACCGTCATGCTGTTGTAAAAACGGAAGATAGCGAAGATGAAGTAATCACCTTAAACTTGTTGAATGACCAACAAGGTGAGTTCTCAATTTATAATTCACATTTATCAGAGTATGGTGTGCTTGGATTTGAGTATGGGTACTCATTGGCAAATCCAAAAGGATTAACGATTTGGGAGGCTCAGTTTGGAGACTTTTACAATGGAGCTCAAATTATGGTGGATCAATTCATTTCTTCGGGAGAAGATAAATGGGCTGTTCAGTCAGGATTGATCATGCTATTACCACATGGTTATGAAGGAATGGGTGGAGAGCACTCTTCAGCCAGAATTGAGCGTTTCTTGCAGCAATGTGCTGATTTGAACTGGCAGGTTTGTAATCCAACAACTCCAGCTAACCATTTCCACTTGTTAAGAAGACAAATTCACAGAGACTTTAGAAAACCATTGGTGGTATTCTCACCTAAAAACTTATTGAGACATCCAAAAGCTGTTTCCACATTAGAAGATTTGGAAAAAGGAGCTTTCCAGGAGGTATTGGATGATAATGTTGATAAGGCAGGAGTTGATACAATTGTACTTTGCTCAGGTAAATTTTATTACGAGGCTAAAGAGCAGGCAGAGCAAAGAGGCGTAAGTAATGCAGCCTTTATCAGAATGGAACAAATGTATCCTTTACCTGAAAAACAATTGGATGAGGTATTAGCTGGATATCCAAATGCTAAAAAATTCATTTGGGCACAAGAAGAGCCTGAGAATATGGGACCATGGTCATACATGGCACTGTCCTTAAGAAAATATAACCTAACGCTGGTTTCAAGAGGATCATCAGCCGCCCCGGCAGCTGGTTCATCTGATCTTCACAAAAAGAGATTAGCTAGCTTATTTGAAAACTTGTTCACCGCCATTGCGGAAAAATAAAGATTATGTCTGTATTAGAAATGAAAGTTCCCTCACCGGGAGAATCAATATCAGAAGTAGAAATTGCAACTTGGTTAGTTGAAGACGGAGATTACGTTGAAAAAGATCAGGCTATTGCCGAAGTAGATTCGGATAAAGCAACCTTAGAATTACCTGCTGAGGCTTCAGGAACAATTACCTTAAAAGCTGAAGAAGGTGATGCAGTAGCGGTTGGTGCTGTTGTTTGTCATATTGACACCTCAGCTGAAAAACCAGCAGATTTTGAATCGAGTGCTCCTGTAGAGGAAGCAGCACCTGTTGCGGTAGAAGAAAAAGCTCCTGCAAAGGAAGAGGCAAAGCCAAATCCAATGCCAGCTTCGAATAATTCAGAGAAGACCTATGCAACTGGAACTCCATCTGTGGCAGCGAAGAAAATCATGGATGAAAACGGAATTTCTGCTAATCAGCTAAACGGAACCGGAAAAGACGGTCGTATTACGAAGCAGGATGTTTTAGCTGCAATGGCTGGAGGATTTTCTGCTGAAGCTGCTCAAGGTTGGGGCGGAACTCGAAATACAGAAGGAAAGAAAATGTCTATGCTACGTCGTAAAGTAGCAGAAAGATTGGTAGCTGTTAAGAATGAAACAGCAATGTTAACCACTTTCAACGAAGTGGATATGAAGCCAATCATGGACGTCCGAAAAAAATATAAAAAGGCATTTGGTGAGCATCATGATGTTGGTTTAGGATTCATGTCTTTCTTTACCAAAGCGTGTACTGAAGCCTTAAATCTTTTCCCTGCAGTTAATGCACAAATTGAAGGAAAAGAAATGATCATGCATGATTATGCAGATATAGGAATTGCAGTATCCTCACCTAAAGGATTAATGGTTCCTGTTGTACGAAATGCTGAGCAAATGAGCTTGGCCGAGATCGAGAAAGAAATTAAACGATTGGCCATTCGTGCACGTGATGGGCAATTAACTCCGGATGAAATGACAGGAGGAACCTTTACCATCACCAATGGAGGTGTTTTTGGTTCTATGTTGTCCACACCAATTATCAATCCTCCTCAATCAGCCATTTTAGGAATGCATAATATCGTTGAGCGTCCGGTTGTAGTAGATGGAGAGATTGTGATTCGTCCAATCATGTATGTTGCACTTTCTTATGATCACCGAATCATTGATGGGAAAGAATCAGTAAGTTTCTTATACAAAGTAAAAGAGATGCTGGAGAATCCTGAAAAAATGATTTTTGGAGGTAAAGATCCTGTAGAAGTATTATTAGGACTTTAATTTCCCGTGGGACATTTAGAAGCGTCCTGGGAATTCGTTTGGGAGTCGACAACGGCTCTCATATTTAGTCTTTTACTGGCGGTAGTTGGTTCAATCATTTTATTGATTGTTCTCAACCGTTTGAAGTTGTTGAAACGGGAGAGCCGTTTGGGCAAGATTTTGTCTGGGTTTTACTATTTGTACATTCCGGTTGCTATCATCATTTATGTCTTTGCTTTTACAGTTGTTTCTACTATGAAAAGAGGGGTAATTGAAGCAACTGATGGAACCATTTCTATTATTGAAGAGGCCATGTATCCGACTTATGAATCGTACATGGCTTCAAGTTTTGATGAAAGTTATCGGGAGATAAACATTCCGTCAACCGAGATGGCAGTGGATGAATATTTCCTGAAAGATGCCGATAAGGATGCTTTTGGTTTTGGTTTCAAACGATGGTTATTAATTCAACTCCTGGATTATTCCCGAGCCGAAATGGACAAGAAATCAGAAGAAGTAGTTGGTTTTGATACCCATGATGCTGAAACAGCTGCTGAGACAGATCTTTTTACGGGGATTTATAAAGGAGCTTTTGAGGTGATAAGACAGGAGTCAGAAGCACAGATTGATCGTTCATTTTTCTCTTTTAAACTCTTACTTTGGATAGGGTTTTTATTTGTCCTTTGGCCATTTGTAGAAATATTCTTTGGGAAACGGAAAGATAAAAAGCGATTAGCAAATTCTTAAATCAACGAATAGCGCTTTCCTGGCATTACTTTAATTAAACCTTTCATCTCTAAATTAAAGAGGTGCATGGATAAAACTCCGCCCGACATCTGTGCTTTGTGAGATAAGTTGTCAATGTCCACTTCACCTTTTTCTCTAAATATTCGAACCAGTTTTTCCTCCTCTTCACTCATTTGAATAAACAATTGAGATTGTTCCTCTGGTTTTTCTTCTAACTCCCAACCCAAAACATTGAGCATGTCTTCTGCATTGGTGATTAAATGAGCTCGGTTTCTACGAATGAGGTTATTACATCCCTTAGATTGTTCCTGATCAGCATTACCGGGAAAAGCAAAAACATCCCGGTCGTAATCATTCGCTAAATTAGCGGTGATTAAAGAGCCTCCTGATTCGGCACTTTCAATAACCACTGTGGCATCACACAGTCCCGCAACGATACGATTTCGTTTTGGGAAATTTGATGGGTCTCCAGGTGTTTTACTAACAAATTCGGTGACCAAACCGCCATTTTCAAGCATCTTTTTTGCCAATGGACGATGAGCAGCCGGATAGATATAATCCAAACCATGTCCCAAAACGCCTAAAGTGGGTAAACCGTTTTTCAATGAAGCTTCGTGAGCCGTTTTATCAATTCCATGAGCTAAGCCACTCACAATTTGCATATCCATCCCAGCAAGCTCCTCAATTAACTGGTGAGTCATCTTTTTACCATAAGGAGTCGATTTTCGGGTGCCAACAACGGCAATACTTCTTCGTTTAAAATCAACAGTTCCTTTTGAGAAGAGTACGACGGGGCCGTCCTCACAATTCTTCAAGTTTTGTGGATAGTTTACATCTTGGTAATAGTATAACTGAATGTCGTGGTGCTCAATAAATTCCAATTCTGCTTCTGCTCTAATTAAAGCCGCTTCCCGATTCATGGATTGAATTGCCACAGAGCCAATTCCCTCAATTTTTGCCAGACTTTTTTTGGATTCTTTGAATACGGCTTCTAATCCGCCCGCATATGAAACCAGCAGTTTTGCCTTAATCGACCCAATCCCTGATAATAAGCCCAGGGCTATTTGATAAATCCTTTCCTCCACGCGCACAAGGTAAAGTAGCAGATCGTAAAAATTTTACGTTCTGCGAATTATTTTCTATTCAATCAAACACAGAGTTGTGCATTTTTTTCCAAACGATCTTGGTAATGCTTACGTGATGATAATTAACCTATCAAGACTTTTGAAATGAAAAAACTAAGAAAACTACTACTACTCATTTTGCTTTATCCAACATTTCTTTTTTCACAGCAATGGCCAGAGCCAGGAGCTATATGGACCTATTGTACTGGTGATCCTGATTTACCAATTACAACAATTTTAGGAAAGACAACAATGGCCTACACACGCGATACAGTTGTGGAGGGACTTACTTACAATGTTGTTGAACGGGAATATGGAAGTACAGATGAATACAATAGGTATTTGACCCGTTATAGTAACGATACCGTTTATCGTTGGATAAATGATACAGAATACCTCTACTTTCATTTTAACCTTAATATGGGAGAGGTAATTACAACCTTCAGATCCATTGCCGGAACGAGTGATACGTCCTGTTCTTCTATTCTTCCTTTAGAGGTAATTGACAGCACAACAATAACCATTAGTGGTGAGGAATTAACTCGATGGACCTTGAGAGATACTCTGGGCTTCGATCCAATGGGAACAGGATCACCCTTTTTCAAAGAATACACGCTCATCGAACGAATTGGAATAGCTGATTATTATCGCTTTTACGATCCGGTTGAGGGAGAGGATTGCAATATGATAATTTGGGAAGGAGCCGTCTATTTGGATGGATACAATGATGATACTTTTGAGGAATGGGAAGCTGATTGCCCAGTTTCTGGTTTGGATAAAATGAGCTTTGAGCAGTTTGAGATTTATCCAAATCCATTCAGCTCTTTTACTACGATTTCATATCAGTTAAACCTGGTTAACAAAGTGCAAATAAACATTACCGATCTTCATGGAAAGCAGATAGCGCAAGAAGATCTAGGATTGCAAAATACAGGTGAACATTCGTATCAACTCTTTACCGAAAATTGGGCAGAAGGGGTTTATCTATATACACTTAAGGTTGGAGATGAGCAGCTAACCAAACGAATGGTTTTGTTGCGATAAGAGGTTCTGTTGTAGACTTATTCTTGTGAGAGTTTGAAAAATAAAAAACTAAACAGCAGTGGCTTACGTTTTTGAGCTGCTCCAAATTTCTTAAGAAATAGAAGTTTGGCACGATTTTTTTCTACATTATTTCGTACTTTTGATAGAAAGCGGATTTTTACTAAAATCTGCCTATATTAAAGTTATTCCAATTCCGATAACCATTGAAATTGGGACTACTAAACCATTACAAATGTTAAAGCAAACCTTAAGTCAGAAACTTCTGCAGAAGTTGTCTCCACAGCAGATTCAGCTTATGAAACTGTTGCAGGTTCCTACTATGGAATTGGAGCAACGAATTAAAGAAGAGATCGAAGAAAATCCAGCTCTTGAAGAGGGAAAGGAAGAGGCGACGGACGAGTTTTCGGATGATTATGAGGATAATGGAGAAGTGTCAGAAGCCGAACAAGAGTTTGACATTAACGATTACCTCGATGAAGATGTTCCTCAGTATAAAACGGCCGTTTCTAATCAAGGTCGCGATGAGGATGAAAAAGCCATTCCAATTTCAGGTGGAATGTCCTTTCATGATGTTTTAAGCTCTCAATTAGGGTTGAGAAAGTTGAATTCAAAAGAACGTTCAATTGCTGAAAATATCATTGGAAATATTGATGATGATGGTTATTTGAGAAGAGAAATTGAAGCCATTGTTGATGATTTGGCTTTTACGCAAAACATCATGTGTACGGAGGAAGAAGTGGAGGATGTTTTGTTTTTGGTGCAGGATTTTGAGCCGGCTGGAGTGGGAGCGAGAGACTTGAGAGAATGTTTATTATTGCAGTTAGAGCGCCAGCATCATGGTGATATTGCTGTTTTTACGGCGAAGAAGATTTTGGAAAAGAACTTTGACGAGTTTACCAAAAAGCATTACGATAAAATCAAAAGTCGATTTGAAATTGACGATGATGATTTAAAAGAAGCGATTGATGCCATTGTAAAACTCAATCCTAAGCCTGGAAACTCTCTAAAAGAGTCAACTAACTCCAAAAATATTCAGCAAATTATTCCTGATTTCATCTTAACCGAGGATGAGGGAGAACTTAGTCTTTCACTTAATGGTAGAAATGCTCCTCAGCTGAGAGTGAGTAAGCAATATGAGCAATTATTACGTTCTTATTCAGAAGGAGCTACCAGCACTAAAGCAGATAAAGAAGCAGTTCAATTTGTTAAGCAAAAATTAGATTCGGCTAAATGGTTTATTGATGCTATTTATCAGCGTCAGCAAACGTTAATGTTTACCATGAAAGCCATTTTAGAATACCAAAAAGAATATTTCTTAAGTGGAGATGAGACACAATTAAAGCCAATGATTCTAAAGGACATTGCGGATATTGTGGAAATGGATATTTCGACCATTTCAAGGGTGGCGAATTCCAAATACATTCAAACTCCTTACGGAATCATGTCTTTGAAATATTTCTTTTCGGAGTCACTATCTACTTCATCGGGTGAAGAGGTTTCTACTCGTGAGGTGAAAAAGATTCTTCAAGATGCAATTGATGCTGAGGAGAAGAAAAAGCCATTGACCGATCAAAAACTAACGGACCTTTTAAAAGAAAAGGGGTACAACATTGCTCGTCGAACAGTAGCCAAGTACAGAGAACAGCTTAACATTCCAGTAGCGCGGCTTAGAAAAGAGCTATGATTAGATTTATCGCGAATTTCGTCAGTTACTTATTTCATCCCTTTATCATTCCTGCTTTGGGCTTGTTTTTATTGTTTGCATTACCTACCAGGCCCGTTAGTATGCGGTTAATAGATGCTCTTTATACTTTCCCACCAGAGTGGAAAAAGCCATTGTTGCTGGTCTTGTCAATTTTGACCTTTGTAGCCCCAGCAGTTTCCTTACTTATTATGTACTGGAATAGGCTTATTACCAGTATTAAAATGGAGAACAGAAAAGAACGAATTTATCCTTTTATTCTGGTTACCTTCTATTACGTTCTAGCCTATTTTTATGTTCGGGCACAAATTCCTGATAATGCCAAACACCCTGCCTTACTCAGCTTTTTGTTTGGAATTTTAGTTGTATTTGTGATTGCCTTTATCATTAATTTTTACGTTAAAATTAGTTTGCATGCAACAGCCATTTTTGGTTTGTGTGGCATGCTCCTTGCATACAATCAAACACAACTTCCTTTTGAACTTGGAGGAGGCTTTCCTAATCTCAATATTATTTTGGGCTTGTTTGTCATCGGTGGAATGGTTACGGCGGCCAGAGTTTACCTGCGGGCACACGATTTAAAAGAGACACTAATTGGGATGGCTCTGGGATTTTCAATCCTCTTTGTTACAGTGAAGTATAGTTTATACCTATAAGATTTATTAATTTTCGGGCAAATTTTAAATAAGAATGAAGAGACTAGCTTTTTATACTGGAATTGCATTAATTTTGACGGCTTGTGGACTAGGGGAAAACAAGCATAAAGATCCACCCAAAGGAGGATTAAATGTATTTAGCATAGAACAAGACAAGCAATTGGGGAAACAAGTAGCTGCAGAAATTGAAGGTAATACAGCTGAATATCCAATTTTAGATTCGGCTAAAAATGTAAAAGCCTATAAGTACATTTATGGCATTAGAGATAAGATCTTAAATACCGGAAAGGTAAAGTATAAAGATGAATTTAAATGGCAGGTGCGAATTGTTGATAATGATGAAGTTTTAAATGCTTTCTGTACACCAGGAGGATATATTTATTTCTACACTGGAATTATCAAGTATTTGGATAATGAAGCACAATTGGCAGGTGTAATGGGACACGAAATGGGGCATGCTGATTTGAGACACTCAACACGTCAAATGACGAAGATTTATGGAATTCAAATCTTAGCTGCTGCAGCTTTGGGTGATCAACAAGCCTTGGCTCAAATTACAACTGGTTTAATTGGATTACAATTTAGCCGATCACACGAAACAGAGGCAGATAGAATGTCTGTTGAATACCTTTGCCCAACGAGCTGGCCAGCTGATGGAGGTGCAGGTTTCTTTGAGAAAATTCAAGCCGGAGGTGGTGGAGGAACTCCTGAGTTCTTAAGCACACATCCAAGTCCAGCAAATAGAATTGAAAATTATCACAAGTGGGCTGCAGAAAATAACTGTGGTGGAAAGGATGATGGAGAAATGACATTTAAGGAATTTCAAAAGCTTTTTTAAGCAGAAAGAGATAAAGAAAATAGAAAAAGGGAGCTGGTTTACAGCTCCCTTTTTTTCTCCTCCATACACTATTTGGTTAGTATTATTAAACTAACCAAATCTGCTCTCTCTACAGTGCGACTTTTTTGGTTGTTATCATTTCGTGATTTTGAATAATATGCACGATATAAATTCCATTTGGGTAATCAGTACTGATTTTTTCGGGGCCAAAGCCACTTTCATGATATTGGATTTGACCGGCTAAATTGGTAATTAGAACGGTGTATTCTTTTTCTGTGTCACATTCTATATTAATCACTTTGTTGTAGCTAAAAATGTGATAAGCGTTTCCTTCTTCTCGAGCTGGAATTTCAGTTTCTTCCATTGACAAGGTATACTCTCCCTCAATTTTGGCGTAATCCCACGAAATTTTCCCATTAGTATAAAAGGTAATGTCCGCAATGGCTTTTACATATTGATAATCCAAGTCCGGGTTTTCGATGGTGACTCCTTTTTGAGTCGCTTCTTCCTGTACTGCATCCCAATGAATACCATCTTTTGAAAGATAAACGGTAACAGTATTTAAGCGGCAGTTTTCAATGGTTTCAAAATTAAACTCAATGAGCAAGTTGGCATATTCGCTCATTTGCGGAATTTTTCGACTTAGGGAAATGGAATATTCTCCTCCTGCTTCAGAGATAAATTCAACATGGTTTTCATAAAAATCAAGCGCCTCAAAAGCATTGTAGGGATGAATATACCAACCGTTAAAGTTATTGTCTGATCCTTTTCCGCATTCCAGGATTATTTCTCCGCCGAAAGAATGGACGCCAAATAGTGCAGCCGCCCATAGTAATAATGTTTGCTTCATGGTTACTGTAGTTAAATTAGAAAATGGTGAAGAAGTGTCGGTTAATTTTGTTTTTACTCACGACTTTAAAAACAGTTTAAACCAACGAAATACGACTTCCTTGCTCTTACATAATGGAGCAAAAAAGCTTTGGTTACAAGTTTTAGATTAAAATCTACGTAGTTAATAGATTTTTGAAAGGTAAAATAAAAATGGCCAGAGTTACCCCTGGCCTGTCACTAATTAAAAGGATTTCATTAATTATACTTTTTCTTGATCTCCTTAAAATTCTCTTTGGTTACTTCTTCTCCTGTTCGCGCATGATGCTCAATAGCGATAAAATAGTCCTGAATGGTCTTTTTAAAATTCCCCTTCATCATAGCTCCCATAAAGGCTGGCTTGGTCCTAAATTGCATGTCAAAACTTAATTTGGATTTTCCATTGCCCAAATCTGTTACCTGATAAATAGCTCGGGTGACTTCGGCGTCCAAAGGAAATTTTCCAACTTGAGATATTTGATTGACAAAACGCATTTTTTCCGGCTCATAGTTCAACATTTTCTCTTTCAAATATTGGGTTCCCTCTTCGTTGAAGTAACAAACTCTTTCTGCTCCTTCTTCAGCTTTTAATGATCCTTTAAGGTATTCTGATTTAACAATACGTGGATGAGAATAAGCTACCGAACCATAGTCCAATCCAACGATCTTCCAAATTTTTGCAGCTTCTATATCAAATACACGTTCTACTATAAAAGATTTTACTTTTTTCTCTTTGGCCTGGGCCGTATTAACGACAAATCCCATTAAAAGAAATAAACTAATTTTTAATGCTGTTTTCATGTGAATGCTCTTTATTAATTAACTCAGTACAAAGTTGTGGCATTCAATCGCCAGTGAATTTGCAAATTGGCTCAAAGGTTATTCATTTTAGCTCAAGGCATTAAAAAGCTACTTTTTGCGACTCCAGGAGGGTAAAATAATGCTCCCTATAATGAGGTAGAGATAATAGGAAATGAGTCTCCACAAAAAGGCAATGGTAAATATGGCTCCACTATTTTTGATGAAATCGGAGAAAAACTGCGTAAATAAATATTCGGCCATACCACTTCCTCCCGGACTTGGTGTCACTAGCATCCCTAACCACATCAACAGTTGTCGAGCCAATAAAATGAGATGATCAAAAAGCCCGATTTCTAAAAAGGCCATTAGAAGAAAATTAATCACCAAAAATCGAGAAGTCCATGACCAAACGGTTAATAGAAACAACTTAATCCAGAATAAAAAAGGTTTACCCCGTAGCTCTTTGGAGGAAATAGCCAAATCGTCTCCAAATGAATCCGCTTTTGTCTTATACTTTTTGAGAAAAGGCAATCGAAAAATGAATTGCACAAGGGAAGAAATGATTCTTGGAGAAATGAAAACGCCAATAAAGAGTAACAAATTGGCGAATAACAAAATGCTATAACCAACCCAAAACAAACGAAGACCACTTTCGGTTAACCATTCCAAATCTGCCGGAAAAACAGCAGAAAAATTTATGAATAGGAGAATGAGTGGAATAGAAATGATGTAGAACAAATTGTCCATAATGGCGGTTACCAAAACCAATGCGGTAGATTTGCCCAATGGAATTTTCTCTTTTTGAAGGATAAACATAGCCACTGCCGAACCTCCAACAACTCCTGGTGAAAGGGCAGAAGCGAATTCCCAGATTAAAATGACGTTAAAGCTTTGTCGCCAATTAAGTTTCTTCTCAGTTAAGAGACGAATACGAAACATATAAGCCAAATCGCGGAATACCATCATTAATAAGGCCAGTAATAAGAACAAAATAGAACTGGAAGTCCAATTTAATTCACTAAATGAAAATTCTTTATCATGGCTTTCATTCCAGAACAAGAAGGCAGTTAAGAGCACACAAAAAAGTGCAACAATCCAAACGCGCCGTTGACTTAAAAGTTTTGGTGGTATTTGACCCTTTTCCGACAAGAGTTAATGGTTCCGAATAAAAAAATCAATCAAGACCAAAAATCTGGCAGTTTGGATAAAAGGCTAACATGGCAAAAGCAAAGTGGTTGCCATGAACAATCATCCTTAGGCGATTTCCTTTTAATTTCCCCTGAATACATTGCCCTTTTACATTCCAGACAGATTTGGTTTGATCATCTGTAAATAATCCCTCTTCTTTTGCTGTAAAAGTAAGAGTTTTTCCATCCAAATCGGAATAGTAGGCAGCAACCCCACCAACCGTACGTGATTTTTTTATCTCGGTAGAATCTAGTACAGAGATGATTTTATGGGTAGAAAAAAGGGTAATATGCTCTCCCTCAAATTTGTCATTAATTACCTTTTCCTCAAATAAGGCAGTGTTGGGATATATCTTATGTTGTCCGTGAATGATAATATCCACCACCCTTTCCATAGGAGGAAGTCGTTCATCTATTTTCCCATCAAATAAAAAAGGGGTGTCGTCGGAATCATAACCTTGATAAGGATTGGTATCATAGTTTTTTTGAGTACCATCTTTATTAACCAATCCATTATTCTTACTTAAAACCTGACCATCCGGAAAGAAGAGAGCAAATTCTTCTATTGAAATAACTGGAGCGGTTATAAAATCTAATTTTTGTCCGTTCATTTCACCCGCGAGGCCTTCTCCCGTTAGTTGTTGCCACCAACTTTCAGTTTGACGGTCGTACATAACCATATCACTGTTTCGCAACATCCCGCTTACTCCAAAATCCAATAAAACAGTTTCACCATTTACTTTATGCTGACGATTAAATACAATCGCCGAATTACATAGCGGACAATAGGTAACACTGTAGTAAAGGGTTGAATCTTCACCCACAATTGAATCGTTGACAATTTCATGATAGAGTAAAACTGAAAGAGGATAACCTTTTGCCTTTAAGCCGTTTTCTACAAAAATTAAAGGTTCAAACTCAAAATATTCTGCTTCTGCCGCGGGGACATTGTAATAAGTAGGTTGATCAATAGCTGGAATTTCATCTTTTGCCAGACAAACAAATATCTCTTCCAAATCCAAAGAGACATTGGTGGTGTCCGTTTTCCAATTTACTTCAATACCTCGCGGATTTCGTTGGCTTAAAGCGGTAAAAAACGAGAACAAAAAACATATAAGAATTAAGTAGCGCATAAGGTTTGGTAGGGTATAGTACACTAAACCTAATGAGAAAGATACGAAGGATTGTGGAATAATTAGCGCGCAACAAACTCAATTTCAATGCGTCTATTGATATCTCGTCCCCATTTATAGCGATTCGGAGCAATAGGGTTTTCTGATCCGTGACCGTGATAGCTAAGTTGTTCTGTGGTTAAACCGTGGGCAATTAGGTAGTCATACACTGCTTTGGCCCGGTTTTCTGAAATAGTCACGTTTTTCTCTTCAATCCCTGAAGAATCTGTATATCCATTAACCCTGATAGTAAGTCCCTTTTTCTTTTGGACGTATAAAATCAACTGATCCAATAACTCAATTCCTTTTCCTCCCTGAGGTAATTCAAAACTACCCGATGCAAATTCGAGTGAGTCAACAATAAAGACACTGCCTAAATTTTCTTCTGGATGATTGAAGAAGTAAGAAAGGAAAGATTGTTTAAGTTCTTCTTCATTCTTGACATTTTGGTCGTAAACCGACTCATCTACCAGCTTATTTCCAGTATGTACTGTTTTGTTTAAGATTTTAATCTCAATTCTCCTGTTCCCTTCTCGGGTTGATTTGTAGCGATTACTGTAAATAGGTTTAGCAGGACCGTATCCCTTGTAACTAATTCTATCAGTAGAATAGCCCGATTCAATTAAATGATCGTAAACAAATCTGGCTCTCTGTTGTGAGATCGTCACGTTTTTGGAATAACTGCCCGAATTGTCCGTATATCCACCTACTTCAATTACTAAATTGGTGTCAGCATCTAAGGCCTTTTTCAAATTAATAATATCCGGATTTTTAGAGATGTTGGGGAAAGTGGTTCTACCCGATCCAAATTTGACATTATACAATACAATTTGGAAATTTACCGGAATAGCTTCTGGAACAATTACCAAATGTTCAATTTCAATGTGTAATTGCGTACTGTCAATATGCTCTGGCATTGGAGGACAAAGGCAGGATTGTAATGAATCTGAAATCAGAAATTCCGGATAAGGTTCAAAATCCTTCACCCTTTCACGTTGAGTCTGATAACGAGGACTGGTATTGGCTCCATCCGTTCCCAAATCCCAATAATTTACAGCATCCCAATCTGAATAACCACAAAACTGCTTTAAAATAACGGCAGAAATGAATCCTGAAGCATGCCATCCGTTCCAACAATGAAGGTAAACCGGACCAACATCTTCTTTCGTAGCAGCATCGTGAGTCATCTTCAACATATCATAAACATGCGATGAGTCATAATAATCTAATTGTAGATACTCTAATTGATTGAATGAACTATCCACACATGAACAAGTGTCTCCTGTTGGGTAATCTTCAAAATTTTGTCGGTAGAGATAAACACTTTTTGAAAATCCTTCTGAACATAAACCATGCAAACCGTCTAATGGAAGTGGATTTTGGTTTTTACGTTTAGCTGTTTTGTGGTAGTAATTATTGGCGCCACCCCGGTACGCTGCACCGTGTAAAATAGGGCGCATATTTCGGGTTCCGTACAAGCTATCAAAACCATTTCCTTTGTTATCGGTGATTTTATACATCAAATCCTCTTCACCGTATCGTTCCTTATAAAATTGATAATTCAAATCAATTTTTCCTTCAACTGCCAATAGAGAATCCATATTTAACGGTTGACTTGTATCGGCGATGATGTAACTATCCAACCCCACCTTAACAGTGTCAAACTGTGCTGTTCCCGCAATTGTTGCTAAGAGTAATAAAACCAATAAACTATAAGCCTGCATACTACAAAATTATGACCAATACTTCCTTCCATTCAAAAGTCGTGCTAAAGTTTTGAACAGTTTATTATTCGTGAATAGAGAGAGGAAATTCGTAAAGTAGCTTTACGCTTTGGATTAGGAGTTTTTAATTGTCCCTTTGTAACAGTCGTTTGACATATTTTCCAATGATGTCAAATTCCAAATTAACGATAGAGCCAGGTTTCAAATGTTTGAAGTTAGTATGCTCGATAGTAAAAGGAATAATGTGAACTGAGAAGAGCTGATTTTCTGAACGAACAACAGTCAAACTTACACCATTAACAGTAACAGATCCTTTGGGAACAGTTACATCATCAACTTCATATTCAAAGACAAACTCGGTACTTCCGTCCAAATCATTTATTTCAACACATTTAGCTGTGGTGTCAACATGTCCTTGTACAATATGTCCATCTAACCGACTTCCAATTTGTGTACAACGCTCGACATTTACTTCGTCACCAACTTCCAAATAACCTAAATTGGTTTTTTTAAGCGTTTCGTCAATAGCAGTAAGAGTATAGTTGTTACCGTCAATTTCTACAACAGTTAAACAACATCCGTTGTGAGCAACACTTTGGTCAATTTTTAATTCTTGAGTAAATGGACAGGAAAAAGTAAAATGATAATTGCTTCCTTCTTTAACAATGTTTTCAACTTTGGCTAGTTCTTCAATGATACCAGTAAACATGGGCTTTATTGCGAATTGATAATTTGAATATTTCCCTGGAAGGTTCTTGGAACCAACCCGGATAGTTTAATCTCATTTACGGTGATGGAGTAAAAATAAACACCATCGTCACATTTCTTTCCGTTGGTTTGATTAGTTCCATCCCAGTAAATATAAGGGTCGGTAGTGGTGAAGACTGTTTGCCCCCAACGATTAATGATTTTAAGGTCAATACTTTCTACAAACTTAAAAGGTAATAGTGGGTGGTAAAGGTCGTTGACGTTTGATCCGTCAGGAGTAAAGACATTAGGTAGTTCATAGTATCCGTCACAATTGTCAATACAAGCAATATTGGATGGATCACTTTCATTGTTATACTGAATAGAATCTAATGCGGTCACATAATAACATCCGGCAATACTTCCACGATCCTTGTGAACAAAGGAGGTGTCCAAATCACTGGTGAAAGTGGTCAACAATTCTAAACTGTCTCCTTCAAATGGAGCAAAATAAAGATTGTAGCGAGTCACATCATCTGCACAAGAGTTGTTTGGATTGGTCCAGCTTAAATACGTCTCTTCTAACTCACAGTCTCCATCAATTGACAATACAGGCGGGCAAGGAGGTGTTAAATCGATAGGTGCTGCACATACTTCCTGTGACCAGTTTATAATAGGGTTAATGATACCTGATGAAGTGTATTCACCAATGGTCTTAATCTTATAGCAATAATCTACTCCATTTACTAGTCCAGTATCAATATAACCAATAGTATCAACTGTGTTCAGCAACACAAAAGTTCCACTTCCTGTTGGTGTTTCACGGTAAATTTCATAGGAATAATTGCTCCATGGAATGTTTTCAATCCAATTTAGTTCTAGTTGATTGTCGTTTGGAATAAGTGTTAAGAATATCGAAGAAGCTGGAATGGATGAGCCTACTAAAGCATCATCACTGTAAAGTTCAACCCGGTAGGTATAAGGTCGTTGATCAGTATCCAATGTGACATCGGCATAAATGGTGTCCTCGTTGTCAATTAAAAGCTGATTTGGAGAACTATAAACCATGGTTTCTGAACCTCCACCATAATCGTCCGATCGATAAAGTTCATAGTGATAAGGTCCAGGGAAAGTGACTGTATTTAGTTCTTTCGGATAAGACCACATGATCGTATCTTTTCCTGTTCCCGTGGCGGTTTCGTAGACAGTAACATGGGTCATTACAGGAATTTCAAAGTTGAGGTGATTGCAAATTTGATCAGATACGCAACTTTCAACACCCGATGAATTGACTGCTGTAATGATGTAGCAATAATCATTACCCACAATTAGAGGATCAGTATCAACATAATTTGTATCGTCTGAGCTACCAATTAAAGCGTATCCCATTGCCGCTGGGGTACCTGCTTCACAACATTCCGAATTATAGGTAGAGCTATCCGTACTTCGATATATATTATAGTGATCTATTCCACTGCAAACAGACGGATCCCAACTCAATTCCATTGTATTTCCAATAGGAGTAACGGTTAATCCTGTTACTGGTGGGATGTTTACTTTAAGACGGAAGGTAGACAAGTCAGTCAATTGAATAGCTTCATGATGATCCTCAGCATGAACCACGATTGAGTAGTAGTCATTAGATGCTTGTTCGCAATTAGGATTCCATAAAAAATGTCCGGTAGCACTTAAAAAGGCTGTGCTGTCAACAAAAATGGCTGGATTTTCGGCGAGGTTAAATACTGCTCCGGTTCCAAAAACGGTTACCGAATGTTCTGAATCATTAGCCTCAAATTCGACATTGAGCGCAGTTCCTGCATAAACACAAGTGTCCGCAACGTCTACAATTACAGGTGGATCATTGTTACAATTTCCTATTACCTCAAATTGCATGTCCTGAATCACAGATCCAACGTAAAATCCATTTCTATATTCCCGAATGAGAATAGCAATATTATAGACTCCAGCTAGAGTTGGTGTATCCCAACATAGTGTTCCTGTTACAGGATCAATAGACATCGTTCCTCCGGCAATTTGGTGAGGATATTCGTAAATAACCGGAATGGCCATTTCCAAACAATCTTCCCCTCTGCACGGAACCAAAGAGTAACTCAAACTATCTCCATCAGGATCAAAAGCAGAGATGTTGTAACACCATATACTATTGGTACAGGCAAATTCTGGACAAGGGCAATCTTCAATGACAATTGAATTATTCGGTGAGCCTATAAAAGGTGAAATGACTAGTTCGGTTTGAATACAAAAAACCTTGTCTACCGAATTGGTAATATTTAAAACCCCTGCATTACGGTTTGGATCTTCTACACTTATAATGTAAGTGTCCGGTCCGGTAAAAGTGTGAATTCCGGTATAGATGTTCTTTTGCACATCATAATCCTCATTCGGTAAAACCGTGTGTCTTGGAATCGTGTCAAAGCTTCCATCTCCCCAACTAATCTCCAATTCGGGTCTGTCTGCATCACTGGATGATTTGGTACAGGTAGTCACCGTAAATTCATAGGTGGTTCCGTATAAATGGACGTATGTGATAGATCCCGAGCGATTATGAGTAGCATATGCACTGACGGATGTCAGCAAAAGAATTAATGTATATGTTAAAAATCGACTCAATTTTCTTCAATTCAAAGGATATCAAAGTTACAAAAAACTGTTGCTGAACTTGTATACTAAACGTAAAAAGAGCAGTTTTAGTTGAAAGAATTGATTTATCTGTTCCAAATTTTAATTGATTGGAAGCTAAATAGTGCTAAATCAATCAAATTGGTGAACTTTAACCAAATGGAAATTCTTTAACCTCCTACCTACAATGTAAAAAATAGTACCTTTACGGCCAAATTTTTCTCAGATGGCGTTAAGCATAAAATTCAGTTCAAAGGCAATATCCAGTAACTGTTTGTACTTAGTTGAAACTAAAGCTCAAATCAAGCGGTTAAAACTGGAAAAATCAATCGAAAATTATTTTTTGTCCCAGTTTGAAAATCAGGATTTTATATACACTAACAATGCGGGCTTAATTACTGCTTGTGTTAAAGTCAATAAACTTTCAAACGGACGATCAAGAGAAAAAACGCGAACACAGGCTTTTAAAGTTTATGAGGTGTTTAAAGGGTTGATTAAAGATTTGCAAATCGAAGCTGAAGATGCTGAACATATTGAGTTATTTGCTGAAGGCTTAGGACTTTCTGCTTATTCATTCCATAAGTATTTGGCTAAAAGTCCAGATACAAAGTGGAAAAAAGCGTCAACGAGCAATAAAAAAGCTAATCTCAAAGAGGTGAATACGATCGTTGAGGCAACGAACTGGGCAAGAGATTTGGTTAACGAACCAGTTTCTTACCTCACTGCTGAGCAATTAGCGAAAGATGTAAAAGCAAAATGCTCAGAGGTTGGTATAAAAACGGAAATATTAAAGAAGGCTAAAATTGAATCCCTTAAGATGGGAGGTTTATTGGCCGTAAATAAAGGATCCATTGATCCTCCTACATTCTCAATTCTGGAATGGAAACCAGCAAATGCAGTGAATAAAAAACCAATTGTATTGGTGGGGAAGGGAATTGTTTATGATACGGGAGGTTTGAGTTTAAAACCTACTGCTGGATCAATGGACATTATGAAGTGTGATATGGGTGGTGCAGCAGCAATGGCCGGAACCATTTATGGCGCGGCGAAACTAAAGTTGCCTTTGCATATCATTACTTTATTGCCTTCAACCGATAATCGTCCGGGAGGAAAAGCTTATGCACCTGGTGATGTCATTACCATGTTTGATAAAACTACTGTTGAGATATTAAATACTGACGCTGAAGGTAGAATGGTGCTGGCTGATGCTTTGGCCTATGCTAATAAATACAAGCCAGAATTGGTGATAGATGCTGCAACGTTAACCGGAGCAGCAATGCGTGCAGTGGGTAAATATGCATCTGTTATGATGGGTAATGCCAATCAAAAAGAGATGGATGAGATGACCGACGCAAGTGATTATACATTTGACAGAGTGATTCAATTTCCGTTTTGGGAAGAATACCTCGAGGAGATGAAATCACCAATTGCGGACCTTAAAAATCTGGGAGGTGCTGAGGCTGGAATGATTACAGCTGGAAAGTTTTTAGAGCATTTTACAAAATATCCTTACATCCATTTGGATATTGCCGGTCCTGCATATCACCGTAGCAGAGATAATTATCGTGGACAGGGTGGTTCAGGAGCTGGAGTAAGATTATTGATAGAATTCCTTAAAAGAAGAGTATAACAATGAGTCAATTGGTAAAAGTAGGAATCACCGTTGGTGATATTAATGGAATTGGTTTGGAGGTAATTATAAAAGCCTTGTCTAACAATAAGGTTTTTGCAAACTCAATTCCAATTATATATGGATCGTCCAAGTCAACGACTTTCCATAAAAAGACTATTCAAGGCTCAGAGTTTAACTTTTTGGCAGTCAAAAGTGCCAAAGAGGCAAAGTCGAAAAAAATTAATTTGATCAACTGTTGGTCAGAGGAGGTGAAGATTGTTTTGGGGGAGAAGAATAAAAATGGCGGTAAATATGCTCTATTGTCTTTAGAAGCAGCCATGAAAGATTTAAAGGCTGGTAATATTGACGTTTTAGTGACTGCTCCTATTAATAAGGACTGTGTGCGTGATGCCGGATTTGAATTC
Source organism: Flavobacteriales bacterium (assembly GCA_022361195.1). Taxonomy (GTDB): domain Bacteria; phylum Bacteroidota; class Bacteroidia; order Flavobacteriales_D; family Crocinitomicaceae; genus JAKSBJ01. The sequence continues at coordinate 121,341 of JAKSBJ010000223.1, read as the reverse complement.
CCAGGGCATACAGAGTATTTGGCAAATGCAGTAGATGCAGATGATGTACTCATGTTCATGGTGGCTGATCAATTGAGAGTTGGGGTGGTAACCGGACATATGCCTTTAAAAGATGTGGTAAAAAACATTACCGAAGAAAACATTGAAAAGAAGTTACGTTTGATGTTAACTTCATTAAAGGAGGATTTCTTAATTCCAAAACCAAAAATTGCTGTTTTAGGTTTAAATCCACATGCTGGTGATAGGGGAACTTTAGGGGATGAGGAAATGGAGATTATTAATCCGGTTATTTCAAAATTACGGAACGAAGGAGAACTAATTTATGGATCTTATTCGGCGGATGGATTTTTTGGATCGGGGAATATCAAGATTTTTGATGGTGTTTTGGCGATGTATCATGATCAGGGGTTGGCAGCCTTTAAGGCTATTTCTTTCGATGAGGGAGTGAATTATACAGCTGGCTTACCAATTGTACGCACATCGCCTGATCACGGAACGGCTTATGACATTGCTGGAAAAGACAAAGCCTCGGAACGATCGTTCCGAAATGCCTACTTTTTAGCATGTGATGTTCACGCCAACCGAAAAATATATAAAGAACTCCATAAAAACCCGCTTCAAAAACAAAGCACGAAAAAATAGCTAACTCTTTGTTCTAGTTATTTTTTATTACTACCTTTGCACTCCTGTTTTGAAGAGTGAGTAGGCGTAATGAACATACTATCCGCTTTGTTAGTCTGGCCGATGGTAAGCATACGTTCCAATTTGAAGCAGACGATTTGTTCTTTGAACAGCTTGATTATTCGATAATTGAAGGAGGTCAACTGAAGATTGATGTAGAGATGGACAAAAGTCCAACAATGTTAACAGTAACATTTGACATTGAAGGAACCATCAAAGTAATGTGTGATAAATGCACCGATAACTTTGATATGGAGGTGCAGGGATCGGAAGAGTTGATTTATAAGTTTACTGAAGAAATCATAGATGATGAAAAGATCAGAACAATTTCAGCTGGTGAAATTGAAATTGATTTGACGCAACCCATCTACGAATTCAGTGCCTTGCTTCTTCCAAACCGTAGGGTTCACCCCGAAGGTGAGTGTAATCAAGATATGTTAGAGCAGATGGATCAATATCTGATGGTTGAAGCTGACGAAGTAGAAGAGTCAATTGAACCAGATGAAATTGAAGAAGATGAAACTGACCCAAGGTGGGCAGCATTAAAAAAATTGAAAAAGGAATAGCTCAAAACAAATTGGTTTTGAGAAATATAAAATAGAATAGTATGGCACATCCTAAGAGAAAAACCTCTAAACAGAGAAGAGATAAAAGGAGAACTCATGTAAAAGCTGTAGCTGACAATATCTCAACTTGTCCTACAACTGGTCAACCACATTTGTTCCATAGAGCTCACTGGCACGAAGGGAAACTTTACTACAAAGGAAAAGTAGTAATGGAAAAAGAAGTTGCCGTTTGATACTGCTCTAAAGTACGTAAAGAAAATACCAATAAGGATACAGAAGGTTTTAGCCCTTCTGTGTCCTTTTTTAATTTAAGGGAAACGCTCTTTTAGCCTAAAAACGACCCGGTTTTGGCGTTTTTTTCTCATTTTTGGCTTTTTTTTGGGTTTTCCGATTGATTTTTTGATAATTTTATCCTCCACTTTAGATGTTGGACTTATTTAAAAAATCAGTTCAGATTTAAAAAACCGTTGCAAGAACTTATGACTAAAATTACGGCCGCTATTACCGCGATTCATGGTTACGTCCCAGATGGGGTTTTAACCAATCAAGATCTGGAAAAAATGGTAGAGACCAACGATGAATGGATCACCACCAGAACAGGTATTAAAGAAAGAAGAATCGCAAGTCCAGAGCAGGCTTTATCCGATTTTGGTAAGGAAATCGTGGATGGAATTTGCGAAAAACGTGGAATTGATCCTGCCGAAATTGATATGGTCATTTGTGGAACTATCACAGCAGATTACCGTTTTCCAGCCGCTGCAAATGTTATTTGCGATAAAGCAGGATGTGTAAATGCATGGGGATTTGACCTTAGTGCTGCATGTTCAGGCTTTATTTACGCTTTGGATATTGGACGTGTTTACGTCGAAAACGGAACTCATAAAAAAGTATTGGTTATTGGTGCAGATGTTATGTCGAGCATCATCAACTATAAAGATCGAGCTACTTGTATCATCTTCGGAGATGGAGGTGGGGGAGTTCTGCTCGAAGCTAATGAAGAAGGTCTCGGAGTTCAGGATTCAATTTTGAAATCTGATGGATCAGGAAGAGAATACCTACTTCAACGTCTTGGAGGTTCAGCTCAACCGATTACAAAAGAAAATGCTGAATCACCAGAACAATATGTTTTCCAGGAAGGGAAGACTGTCTTCAAACATGCCGTAAGTAATATGGCTGGTATTTCTGTGGAAATCATGGAGAAAAATGGTTTAACAGCAGATGATATCGATTGGTTGGTTCCACATCAGGCAAACCGTAGAATTATTGATGCCACTTCGTCTCGAATGGGAATTGATAATGACAAGGTCATGATTAACATTGACAAATACGGTAATACTACTGCCGGAACAATTCCATTGTTATTATGGGAGTGGGAAGACAAATTAAAGAAAGGAGATAACCTAATTTTAGCATCCTTCGGAGGTGGTTTCACCTGGGGGTCGATTTGGCTAAAATGGGCCTATTAATCATAGAATAGAAATAAGTGTAATATGGATATTAAGGAAATTCAAAATCTAATCAAATTCGTTTCCAAATCCGGTGTTAACGAAGTAAGCATCGAACAGGGAGAATTTAAGATCACGATCAAATCTGATGGTGGAGAAGGTGTTATCATGCAAGCTCCAACAGTTGTTCAGGCTGCACCTGTTCAACAAGTAGCTGCTCCTGTAGCTCAAGCTGCACCAGTTGCCGCTGCTGCTCCTGTAGCTGAGGCGCCAAAAGCTGAAGCAGCTCCGGTTGAGGATGATTCAAAATATATTACCATCAAATCACCAATGATCGGTACTTTTTACCGTCGCTCTTCACCAGATAAAGATGCGTTTGTGAATGTTGGTGATTCTGTTGCTGTTGGAGACGTACTTTGTATCGTTGAGGCAATGAAGTTATTTAACGAAATTGAGTCGGAAGTTTCCGGTAAAGTCGTTAAAGTATTGGTAGATGACACTTCACCAATTGAATACGATCAGCCATTATTCTTAATCGATCCATCCTAACCCTAAAGGGAAAAAAAGGAAGAGTCAATTTTTAAGAATTTAAAGCCAAGATCATGTTTAAAAAGATATTAATAGCCAATCGAGGCGAGATTGCTTTACGTGTCATCCGTACATGTAAAGAAATGAACATTAAAACCGTTGCGGTTTATTCAACAGCCGATAGAGATAGCTTACACGTTCGTTTTGCGGATGAGGCAGTTTGTATCGGACCTCCTTCAAGTTCTGAATCCTATTTGGATATTGCGAAAATCATCGCAGCCTGCGAAATTACCAATGCAGATGCTGTTCATCCTGGTTACGGTTTCCTTTCGGAAAATGCAAACTTCTCTAAGGTTTGTGAGGAAAACGGAATCAAATTCATTGGGGCTTCTCCGGAGATGATTGATGCCATGGGAGATAAAGCTTCGGCCAAAACAACCATGATTAAAGCAGGTGTACCTTGTATTCCTGGTTCTCAAGGTTTGTTGAAAGATTTAGATGATGCTAAGAAAACAGCAAAGAAAATTGTTTATCCTGTCATGATGAAAGCTACTGCCGGTGGTGGTGGTAAAGGAATGCGTGTGATTTGGAGTGAGGATGAATTAGCTGATGCATGGGATTCTGCTCGTCAGGAAGCTAAAGCAGCTTTTGGTAATGATGGGATGTACATGGAGAAATTCATCGAAGAACCTCGTCACATCGAAATCCAAATTGCTGGAGATAGATACGGAAATGCTTGTCATATGTCTGAAAGAGATTGCTCTATTCAGCGACGACACCAAAAATTGGTTGAGGAAACTCCATCTCCTTTCATGACTGATAAGTTGAGAAAGGCCATGGGTAAAGCTGCCGTTAAAGCTGCAAAAGCAGTAAATTATGAGGGTGTAGGGACTGTAGAGTTTTTAGTGGATAAAAACCGCGACTTCTACTTCATGGAGATGAATACCCGTATTCAGGTAGAGCATACTATTACTGAGGAGGTAATCAACTACGATTTAATTAAAGAACAAATTAAGTTGGCGGCTGGTGAAAAGATTGAAGGAAAGGAATATTTCCCTCAAATGCACGCTATCCAATGCCGAATCAATGCTGAGGATCCGTTAAATGATTTCCGTCCTAGCCCTGGTAAAATTACTGATTACCATGAGCCTGGTGGACACGGAATTCGTCTGGATACTCACGTATATGCAGGATATGTTATTCCTCCGTTCTATGATTCAATGATTTCTAAATTGATCACTGTTGCTCAAACCAGAGAAGAAGCCATTACAAAAATGGAACGTGCTTTGGAAGAGTACTACATTGACGGAGTAAAAACAACTATTCCTTTCCATCGACAATTAATGAAAGATGAAAATTTCCGTAAAGGAAACTTCACAACGAAGTTCATGGAAACCTTTGAAATCAAAGGGGCAAAGAAAAAGTAAGAGATAAAATCTCCAAAATAAATTGAAACCGCCTAAATCCTTTTAGGCGGTTTTTTTTTGTCCTGTATTTTTAATGTTAACTTTGTTAGAAGCCCTATGTGTCTCAGGAATAGTTATATCATCAGCCTCTTAATGGTGTTCTTAACATGGAACATCGCTGCGCAGGATATTCACTTTTCTCAAACCACACGTTCGTCTTTTCAAATGAATCCCGCTTTTACCGGAGCTTATCATGGTAATGTTCAAGCGACCATTAACTGGAAAGACCAATGGCAATCGGTTAATAAAACCTTTCGAACTTATTCGGCACAGATTGAATACGCTTTTGGAAAAGGAAATTCCAAACGGCCACTTTATTTTGCTGTTGGTGGTTTAGCTTATAAAGACGTTTCTGGAGATATTGAAATGGGTAATTCCATGATTGGGATGAACTTCTCTACCTTGATTAAGGTAAACCGTCATGGCCGATTTATTTTGGGTGTGCAAAGCATTTACGGTACCAGTGGTTTAAATACCTCTGCTATGCAATGGGGAAGTCAGTATAACGGATTAAATTTTGATCCTTCTTTGGCCAATGGTGAGGGAATAGAGTATGTTCCATTTAAGTATTGGGACTTGGCGGCAGGAGTTGCTTATTGGTTTCATAAAGAAGATTCTAGAGTAATGGCAACTTCGGCAGCAGATGCTAAAATTGGTTTTGCTATCTACCACCTCAATCGCCCCGAGTATTCTCACGTCAGACCTTTCGATCCTCGTTTGCCATTCCGTTACGTAGGTCACTTTTCATCCATTTTCACTACCCGATGGCACGATCTATATTGGTTTCCCAACTTAACCGGTGTGGTACAAGGAAAACAACATGAAATACTGGTAGGTTCATTATGGAAATATCGTTTGCAAGAAGGGACGAAAAACACGGGCTTTGTAAAAGAAATTTCTACTTCTTTTGGAGCAGATTTGCGAGTCACAAATGTTTTGGATGCTGTTATTCCGCAACTTTACCTCAATGTAGGAAGCTTCTCGGTGGGATTATCTTACGATATTAATGTCTCTTATTTCCGCACAGCATCTCAGTATCGTGGTGGTTTTGAGTTCTCTTTACGCTTCACAAATCCCGATGCTTATCTGATGCGGAATCCTTTCAGAAACCCCGTGGCAATATAAATGGGCTAAATGGGCTGCTAAACCTCAGAAATTTATATATTTGCCCATCTAATATCATGTCATGCGAGTATTTAAAATTTTCACTCTAAGTTTGTTATTCAGTACAATCTTGCTTAGCTGTGGAGGTAGTTCAGAAGGCGTGGAAGAGGCTGGTGACCCAAATGCTTTAACGAAGGTTGAAGGTGGGAAGTACAATGGAGGAGTGTTGAAACTGAATTCTATCGAAGATTATACCTCACTTTTTCCGGTTTCAATTAATGATGTTTATTCAACCCACATCGCTTCCTTAGGTTACGAAGGATTATTCAAACTAAATCAAAAAACACTTGAAGCTGAACCTTGTTTGGCCGAAAGCTTCGATATCGATAAGTCTAAAACTACTTATACCTTTCACTTGAGAAAAGGTGTAATGTTCCACGATGATGAATGTTTTTCGGATGGGAAAGGACGTGAGGTAACGGCGGATGATTTTAAATACTGTTTTGAATATTTATGTTCAGATCATGAAGCAAACAAGTGGCCAACTTTATTGGTTGAGCGTTTAGTTGGAGGACATGAGTATTACAACAAAGAAGCGCAGTCGGTAAAAGGAATTAAAGTTGTTGATAAACATACTTTGGAATTGACTTTGGTTGATCCTTATTCTGATTTCCCATCAGCATTATCAGTGTTGGCAGCGGTTGTTTACCCTAAAGAGGCTATTGAAAAATACGGATACGATGGTATGGCTGATCACATTGTTGGAACAGGACCATTTATCGTAAAAGAAATGAAGAATGGTCAATCGGCACGATTTGCAAAGAATAGTGTTTATTGGGCAACGGATGAGTTTGGAAATAAATTACCATTCTTAAGCGAAGTAACATTCTCTTTCATTAAAGACAAGCGTGAAGAAATGACTGCTTTCCAAAATGGAGATTTGGATTTATTGTGGGGAATTCCAGTTGAGGAAATTCCAAATATCATGGGAACATTGGAAGAGGCAAAAGAAGGGAAAAACAGAGAGTTTGATGTTCAATCCATTAACAGTTTAAATGTTCAGTACTACGGATTCCTTCAAACATCTGAAGTTTTCAGCAATAAAAAAGTTCGTCAGGCTTTCAACTACGCTATTGACAGAGACTCATTAGTTGATTATGTATTAGAAGGAGAAGGAAGTGTTGCTTACAACGGCTTTGTGCCTCCAATGGCAGGTTACCCAACCGAAGAGGTAAAAGGATTTGAATACGATCTTAAAAAGGCTCAAAAATTAATGGCTGAAGCCGGATATCCTGGAGGAAAAGGATTTCCTGAGGTAACCTTGAACTATAACCCTTCTGGTGGTATCAATAAAAAGATTGGAGACGCTTTAACTTCTATGTTAAATGAGAACTTAGGAATCAACATTAGCATGACAACTATGCCAATGAACGAATTGCATCCAAAGGCAGAAAGAGCTGAGTTGGATTTCTGGCGTTTTGGTTGGATTGCTGATTACCCAAGCCCGGATAACTTCCTTTATATGTTTAGAGGTAAAAATATCATTGAAGGAAAAGAGACATCGATTAACTACTTCCGTTACAACAATCCAGAGTTTGATGAAGTGTACGATCAGGCAATGAAGGAAATTGATGAAGAAAAACGAATGAAGTTATATGCTCAGTGCGATCAAATGTTGATTGATGATGCTGTGATTATGCCACTTTTCTTCAATACCGGAATTCGACTCATTAACCCTGAATTAAAGAACTTCGATATCAACCAAATGGAGCATAGAGATTTGTCTATCGTTTACTTTGTTGAGAAGAAGAAATCAAAGGTTAGAGTATACGATAACCTCGTTCCTGAAGGTGAAGAGGAAGTAGAATAAGAATTTACTTTCCCCTTCTTTCAATCACTAAAATTCCTTGAGTTAAATTGCTCTTAGACTGTCACTAGCTTTTGTTGAAGCAAGTAGTTAGCAATTTGCACCGCATTAGTTGCAGCTCCTTTACGAAGGTTATCAGCAACAATCCACATGTTTAAGGTATTGGCTCTACTTTCATCACGTCGAATACGACCCACAAAAACATCGTTTTTTCCTTTTGCGTACAATGGCATAGGATAAGTGTTAGTGTCGGTATTATCTTGGACTGTGATTCCTTCTGTTTCACTTAACAGACGTCGTACATCAGAAAGGTCAAAGTCGTTCTCAAACTCAATGTTAACGGCCTCTGAATGCCCTCCTGAAACAGGAACTCGAACTGCGGTTGCTGTAACATCAATAGCAGGATCTAAGATCTTCTTAGTTTCATTGGTCAATTTCATCTCTTCTTTGGTATAACCATTGTCTAAGAAAACATCACAGTGAGGTAAGCAATTCCCATCAATAGGGTAAGGATAAGCCATTTCACCTTTTTCACCATTTCGTTCATTCTCCATCTGCTCAACAGCTTTTACACCTGTTCCTGAAATGGATTGGTAAGTAGAAACAACCACTCGTTTTACACCATATTTTTTGTGTAAAGGAGCCAATGCCAATACCATTTGAATGGTTGAACAGTTAGGGTTGGCAATAATCTTATCAGTGTCCTCGATTAAATTTGCGTTAATTTCTGGTACGATTAACTTGTGATCTGGACTCATTCTCCAGGCACTTGAGTTATCAATTACCGTGCAACCAACTTCGGCAAATTTTGGAGCCCATTCTAAAGATGTGCTTCCACCGGCTGAGAAAATTGCAATATCTGGTTTTTCTGAAACGGCTTGCTCTAAGCCTATTACGCTATAGTTTGTCCCATCATATTCAATCTGTTTTCCTACTGATCTTTCTGAGGCAACTAACATCAATTCATCAAACGGAAACTGGAATTCTTTTAATACTTCCAGAATAACTCCCCCTACCATACCGGTAGCACCTACTACTGCAACTTTCATCTTACTTGTTTTTGATGCCTCAAAAGTACTATATTTAACAGTCGTATAAGAGAGTATAATGCGAATTTATTTAACAGCGGTATTTTTATTTGTTACGTATGTAACCCAGGCTCAGTTTTCAGATGATTTTTCGGATGGAGATTTTACAACTGCACCCGTTTGGGCGGGAGATGATGCTAATTTTGAGATTGATGCATCAAATCGATTGCACCTTTTAGCGCCAGCTGTTGCTGATACTTCTTATTTGTCAGTTCCCACAACCAATGTAGTTACTACATGGGATTTTTATGTGGAAATGGATTTTAACCCTTCTTCTTCCAATTACACTCGAGTGTATTTAATGTCTAATAATGCGGATTTAAAAGGAAGTTTAAATGGTTATTATGTCATGGTGGGTAATACAGCTGATGAAGTGAGCTTATACCGCCAAGATGGAACTTCGGTAACGGAGATTATTGATGGTGTGGATGACGTCGTAGATTCTGATCCGGTAAACTGTAGAGTGCGTGTAACAAGAGATGCGGCTGGTAATTGGGAGCTTTTTAGAGATTCTACAGGTGGATTTGCTTTTGTTTCGGAAGGAACAACTACTGATGCTACTTATTCAACAACCACTCATTTTGGGGTATTTTGTAAGTATACTTCAAGCCGATCGGAATTGTTTTGGTTTGATGAGTTGGGAGATCCTTTTGTGGATGCTTCAATTCCAGAGGTAACAGATTTAACAATCATTTCACCTTCAGCATTAGATATTACCTTCAGCGAACCGCTTGACCCAACAACAGCTGAAAATGTAACGAACTATTCGGTAGATGGTGGAATAGGAAACCCATCTTTAGCAGAATTGGACGGATCAGACCCTTCATTGGTCCATTTGACATTTGGGTCGGTTTTCTCAAACGCAACGGATTATGTACTGAGTATTTCGGATGTAGAAGATTTAAGTGGAAATCCAATTGTCTCTCCAACCGATCTTCCATTTTTCTATTTTGTTTCAGAAACACCTGCACCAAATGATGTTGTGATCACTGAATTTATGGCTGATCCAAATCCGGTTGTTGGATTACCAGAGGTGGAATATGTTGAAATTCATAACCGATCGGCAAAATATTTTGATTTAAACGGTTGGCAAATTACGGACGGATCAACAACTGAAACTCTGGGGGAGTATGTACTAATGCCAGGTGCTTATGTACTAATCTGCGAAGCGGGAGATGGGGCACTTTTCGGAATTTCTAATTTTCTGGAAGGTGATGGTATTCCGGCTTTAACTAATGGAGGAGATGATATTGTCATTAAAGCTCCAGGAGGTGAAACGATCGATTCTATCCAATACACTTCTGATTGGTATAACGATCCTGAAAAGGATGATGGAGGATGGTCAATAGAACGAGAACATTTGGATGCACCTTGTAATGATATCTCAAACTGGAGGGCTTCTGTAAATTCACTGGGAGGTACACCTGGTCTTCAAAATTCGGTTTGGACCGATGTGGATGATACAGATGCGCCATTGGTCAGTTCTTTTACGATAGTGGATGCTGAACAGATCTTTATTGAGTTCAACGAGCAAATGGATACAACAGTGAGCGCAAATGTGACATTAAATCCATCCATTACATCATTGAGTTGGAACTATACCAATTTAACAACCTTAGAGGTGAATCCATTGAGCTTGGAAATAGGAGTGCTCTACGATTTAACCTTATCGCTGGCTGCAGACTGCTGGGGAAATCCAATTAATCAGGTTATCAAAGTTGGTTTACCAGATTCTATTGAGGCAGAGGACATCATTTTAAATGAAGTGATGTTTAATCCTTTGACTGGTGGTTCGGATTATGTTGAGTTGTATAATCATTCTGATAAAATTTTGAATTTGGAGGAGCTTTGGATTGCGAATTGGGATGACGATACTATCTCAAATTGGAAATCATTAACAGATGAACAGCGATTAATTTTGCCTGGAGAATACGTTTTATTGACAGAAGATACGCTGGACATCATCAACGACTTTATGGTGTACGGTCTTGGTTCTTTTTTGCAGGTAGATGATTTGCCTACTTATCCAAACGACTCAGGAACGGTATATCTCATTAGTAAGGATTCTATCATGATTGATTATTTCCATTATGACGAAGATTACCATTTTGATCTTTTATCAGATGAGGATGGAAAGTCTTTAGAACGAATTTCTTTTGATGGAGGAATGAATAATCCGGACAATTGGCATACTGCTTCAGAGGCAGTTGAATGGGGAACGCCGGGTTATGAAAACTCCCAATTCATGAATGTTGCACCATCCGGTACTATTACTGTCGACCCACAGCTATTTTCACCAGATAATGACGGTTATAATGACGTAGTCACTATTTCATTGGAATTGGCTGGAGAAGATAATGTGGTGGATATTGACGTTTTTGATAATCAAGGGCGATTAATACGCCAATTAAAAGACAATTTCTTTGTAGGAACGGAGGCTTTAGTAAGTTGGGATGGAATTAACGATGAAGGAACAAAAGCTTCAATAGGTACTTATGTTATTTTGGTATCAGTGTTAGATGCAAATAACAATCGTGAAAAGCACAAGCTCGTTTGTGTCTTAGGAGGAAATCTTTAAATAATCTCGTCGTCCAGTAAATCTCCACCTTTATTTGAATCGGATGATGATTTAACAACAGCTGTGATAGTAGGGTTGATTCCTAATAATTGGCTTAAAAAAGGATAAACTAACGCCCAAACGAATAAATTGATGACTCCAATGAGAATCATGATTACGGCTTGATTACCAATGGAGATTCCAAAGAAATGACCACTGAATGTTTCAATACCAGAGATAAATCGCTCTACAATAATTATGAAGCAGCCAACTAGGGTAAATCCAGCCAAGATTTTTGGCCAATCTAAGCCTTTACCGTAAATGAATTTTTGGATACTACCATGTTGATAGTATAGGTAACAAGCAAAGAAAATAGGCGACCAACCTACGATAAAGTCGTCATAATAAAAGAGGAAATACGGCTCTGATGGCAGTAAAACAAGAATAAGAACGAAGAGGTGAGCTAACAAATAATAACCTATTATGTGAAACTCAATGCTGTTCCATATTTCAGAAAAAGGAATCTTCTTTGAAAAATCAAATTGCCGTGCGATTCGAGCAAATAAGCCTAACCAAATGAGCTCGATACTTCCTGTTATCTCTATCGTTTCAAAAATAACATAAACGGGATCAGAAGAATTAAATAGACCATAATTAGTTTCGGCGAAGAACTTTCCAATAGTTATTATCCAAATAAACCCTACACATAAGGAGACAGTGCAAGTGATTAAAATAAAAAGAAAAACCGTTGATACGTTGCCTTTGTTAAAACTATTATAAAACCGAAAAGCAGAGAAAATTCCCTTTAAAAGCTGCGAACGATATTGCTGCCCAAAGGAATTAGACATATGATAATTTAATCATATTTGATTTCCCTTTTTCTCCAATTGGTACGGAAGCAATATTTATTACAAGTTCTCCTGGACTGATAAGTCCTAAATCCTGTAATATGTTCTGTGAATCGAGGATGGTTTGATCAGTACTTTCCATTTTGTCATAAAAGTATCCCTGAACTCCCCAAACCAAATTTAACTGACTTAAAATTTTACGGTTTTCGGTAAACACAAAAGTGTCCGATTTTGGTCGTTGAGAAGAGATTTTATAAGCGGTGTATCCCGAGAAAGTCATGGTGATAATTCCCGTAGCATCTACTCGCTTTGCCAGTCGGGTAGCATTGAAACAAATCGAATCCGTGATGAATCGATCTTGATTTTGCTCAGGCAATTCTTCTTTATGATAAATTTCGTCGTTCTTTTCAACCTCCTTTACAATCTTGGTCATGGTTTTAATAACCTCTATCGGATATTTCCCCACTGAGGTCTCTCCCGAAAGCATTACGGCATCTGAACCATCCAAAACTGCATTGGCAACATCATTCACCTCGGCACGTGTTGGAGTAAAGTTAGAAATCATGCTTTCCATCATCTGCGTAGCGACAATAGTTGGTTTAGCATATTTTCGACATTTCTTCAGCATCATTTTCTGAAGATTTGGTACTTTTTGCATTGGTACCTCGACCCCTAAATCGCCACGGGCAACCATTAAACCATCAGTTATTTTGATAATAGCATCAATATCATCAATTGCCTCAGGTTTTTCAATTTTAGCAATGATTTTAGCATGATTGTTTTTAGTACTAATCAATTCCTTTAATTCCAAAATATCCTGACTTGACCGTACAAAAGATAACCCAATCCAATCTACATCTTGCGCTAAAGCAAAATCTAAATCTAAACGATCCTTTTTAGTTAAGGATGGTAATGATATTTTGGTGTTTGGAAGGTTTACCCCTTTTTTAGAACTGAGAGTCCCTCCATTAACAACTGTACAAACTACCTCGTCTTTTTGGTTGGTAGATTTTACTTGTAAACGTAATTTACCATCATCCATTAATACTTGATCATCAACGGCAACATCTTTGGGAAACTCCAAATAGTTTAAATAAACCTTTTGGGCAGTCCCAATACATTCATTAGTAGTAATGATAATTTCTGCTCCATCCACCAACTCTACACCATTGTTTTCAACTTCACCAATTCTGATTTTTGGTCCTTGCAAGTCTGCTAAAATCGCAATGTGGTATCCTAATTCCCTATTGATTTCACGTATAATTCTTATACTTTCTAAATGGTCGTCATGGCTTCCATGTGAAAAGTTAAGGCGACAAACATTAACACCTTCAATTATCATGGATTTTAATGTCTCGTAATTGGCACTTGCCGGTCCTATGGTTGCAACTATTTTAGTCTTCTTCATTTTAATTCCTTTCGTTCAATCAAAATTCTAAATTCGATTTTGATTTTAATTCTTCTACATCAAAAATAAACGCCGTCAAGATACTCTCGATTCCCTTCAACCGTGTTACCATATCATTAACATCTCTTACATAGTTGTTTTTAATAATGATAAAGTAATCAATTTGGTCCTTTTCAGGAATCAAACGCTTATATGTGTTTGACAGATTTTTAATGAGATAATATTCAATATGTTCGTCCTCGTCGTAATATTCATAAAATGAATATTTATTCTCCCCCTCTTTCTTCAAAGTTACTTCATAATCATTCCCCTTACTCAATTGAATGTTTAAGGCTTTGTTAATTCCCCAACATAATCGGTAGTCCGAATAATTGGAACAAATTCCAATCAATTCAAACTCATACTCTTCTTCTATGATCAATTTGTGCTTTGCCATATTCGCTTCTGCGGCCTTAAAGATATTGAAATAAGAGCAGAAAATTTTGCCATTGGGAAAGAGTAAGTAAACATAGAATTAAAATTATCTTTGAAGGAATGAAGTTACGATTGGACGAAAACAGTTATGTATTAACAGATCAGGGAATGGATGTTTCGCTGCCGGTTAAAAATGGGAGTGAAAATGCTAGGGCTTGGTATTGTAATGATGTTTTAATAGAACCTGTTGTTGGAGATGGTTTTATTGGAGATGTTAATCAGGGGGGAGCTGTAAACTTCAAAAATATTACCTTAAATCCGCATGGTAACGGAACGCATACCGAGTGTGTGGGACATATTTCAAAGGAGATATATACCATCAATGGCTGTTTAAAGGAATTCCATTTTAAAGCAAAATTGATTTCGATTGAACCAAAGGCTTTTCAGGAGGATTTAATCATGGATCGGTCCATGATAGAAGCTCAATTGACTGATTTGGGTGAAAATACCGCACTCCTTATTCGAACTTTACCCAATGGTGATGTAAAACGAACAAGGGATTATTCGGCAAGTAATCCACCTTATTTTACAGAGGAGGCTATGGAATTTATCAATGATTTAGGAGTAAAACATTTGTTGATCGACTTGCCTTCGGTGGATCGAGAGTCGGATGGTGGTAAGGTAGCCTGTCATCATATTTTTTGGGATTACCCCAATAATCCGCAATTGGACAAAACAATTACCGAACTTATTTATGTGCCCAATGAAATTCTAGACGGAGATTATTTTCTCAACATTCAAATTATGAGTCTCGAAAATGATGCTTCTCCGAGCAAAATAATGCTTTATACCATTCATCAGGACTAATTTTGCGGTCAGGATTTTGAAGTTTTTGAATAAATAGGTATATTTGTGCCGTTAATAAGAAATAACAACAATGATGAGGGGACGAAAGTCCCCTCTTTTTATGCACCGAAATGATAGATAAAAAACGAGTAGAAGAGTTAGCTCTGGAGCGGATGAAGGAACGGGACGAAATGCTCTACATCGTTGAATTATCCATTAATTCAGGAAACCGAATTCTGCTAGAGATTGACAAAGAAGACGGTTCCGTTTCAATTGAAGATTGTATTTCGGTAAGTAGAAACATTGAACATAATCTGGATCGTGAAATAGAAGACTTTTCATTAGAAGTGGCTTCTGCAGGTCTGGATCAACCATTTCGAGTGTTAAAACAATACCTCAAAAATGTTGGGAAACAGGTGAAGGTAAAAACAATCGAACATGCTAAGTCGGTAGAAGGGACACTACTCAAGGCTGATGAAGAAGGAATTGTGGTAGAGACCAAAGAAAAACAACGACTCGAAGGCAAGAAGAAAAAAATATGGGTGACAGAAGAGTTGCCATTTAAATACGAAGAAATAAAAGAAACTAAACTGATAATCTCTTTTTAACTTGAAAATGATATGAATGCGTTGGAATTAATTGAATCCTTTTCAGAATTTAAAGAATTCAAAAATATAGATAGAGAAACAATGATGAACATCCTACAAGATGTTTTCCGTTCCATGTTAAAGAAAAAATATGGAACAGATGAGCATATTGATGTCATCATTAACCCAGATAAAGGTGACCTTGAGATCTGGATTAACCGTGAGATTGTACCTGATGGGGAAGTTGAAGACGATAATATCGAAATAGCGCTATCTAAAGCAATTGAAATTGAACCTGATTTTGAAGTAGGAGAGGAAGTTGCAGAGGAAGTTAAGTTAGAAGGATTTGGTCGAAGAAATGTATTGTCATTGAGACAAAATCTTATTTCCAGAATTTTGGAATTAGAGAAAGATCATATCTACAAAAAATATAAAGAGAGAATTGGTGAAATTATTACGGGAGAGGTTTATCAGGTTTGGAAACGTGAAATTCTTATTCTGGATGATGAAGGAAATGAGTTGATCCTTCCAAAATCAGAGCAAATCCCTTCTGATTATTTCAAAAAAGGAGAATCTATCAGAGCTGTTGTAGCACGAGTAGATCTTAGAAATAACAGTCCAATCATTATCCTTTCAAGAACTGCACCTGAGTTTCTGGAAAGATTATTTGAGTTGGAAGTACCTGAGGTATTTGATGGCCTCATTACCATTAAGAAAATTGTTCGTGAGCCAGGAGAGAGAGCAAAAGTTGCAGTTGAGTCTTACGATGACAGAATTGACCCTGTAGGAGCATGTGTGGGAATGAAAGGGGCAAGAATTCACGGAATTGTACGTGAGTTGAAAAATGAAAATATTGATGTAATTAATTACACAAGTAACGATAAATTATTCATCCAAAGAGCCTTGTCTCCAGCTAAAATCACAACAATTGATTTGAATGAGGAAGACTCCAGAGCAGATGTTTACTTGAAAACAGATCAGGTGTCATTGGCAATTGGAAAAGGAGGACACAACATCAAATTAGCCGGTAAGCTAACGGGTTATGAAATTGATGTTTACCGTGAAGGAGCTGAGGATATTGAAGATGTAGATTTGGATGAGTTCGCAGATGAGCTAGAGCAGTGGGTAATCGGGGAGTTGAAATCTATTGGTTTGGATTCAGCACAATCAGTATTAGAATTGGATAAGGCTGAACTCTTGAAACGAACTGATTTGGAAGAAGAAACCATCGAAGATGTTATCCGAGTTTTGAAAGCTGAATTCGATCAGGAGGAAGAAACTCAGGAAGAAGAGGCGAACATAGAGGAGGAATAATTATCGAATAAACTAAGGAAAAGACTATCTTTACAGGCATAAGCAAACAATAAGAATGGCAGGAAAAGCGAAAAGGTTAAACAAAGTTGCGAAGGAATTCAACATCAGTATTTCTACGATCGTTGAATTTTTGGAAACAAAAGGGGTAGAGATTGACTCTAATCCAAACACTAAAATTGATCCTGAAATCATGAGTGTTTTGGATGAGGAATTTGCGGATGATAAAGAAGCAAAAGCAATCTCGGAATCTGCCGTTTCCACTACCGAAAAGAGAGAATCAATTTCGCTTAAAGACCTCAAAGAAGAAGAGCCTGCCAAGAAAAAAGAAGAGGTTGTTGAGCCGAAAGAAGAGAAAGAAGAAGAAGAGCCGCCTAAGACTACTGGAACTGGAGTAAAAGTTGCAGTTGTTGGAAAGATAGATTTGGATTCGATTAACCAAAAAACAAAGCCTGAAAAGGCAAAACCTGCTGCTGAAAAACCTCCTGTTGTAGAAGAAGAAAAGAAAGAAGAGGAGAAAAAAGAAGAGGTTAAGAAGCCAGTTGTAGAAGAGAAGAAGAAAGAGGAAGTAAAGAAAGAAGAAGCTCCTGCAGCTGCTGAAAAACCAAAGCAAAACGAACCTAAGAAGATTGAAACCATTAAAGCCAAAACTCAAGGATTGAGTGGCCCTAAGGTGGTTGGAAAAATCGAACTTCCGGTTGAGCGTGAAAAGAAGAAAAAAGATTCACCTGACCGTAAGAAGAGAAAACGAATCAAAAAGGTTAATGTTGAAAAGCAGGCTAAAGCAAACAACAACAGAAAACATAAAGGTAAACGTACCGAAAAACCTCAGGTAACTGAACAGGAGATCCAAAAAGAGATCAAAGAAACACTGGCCAGATTACAAGGAGGTGGTAAAAATAAAGGTGCTAAATTCCGTAGAGAGAAACGTCAAAGTATTGCTGAAAAAAGAGCTGAAGAGCTTCAGCAAGAGGAACTAGAGAAAGGAATCTTGAAACTGACAGAATTCGTGACAGTTTCAGAGTTGGCTAGTATGATGGATGTTTCTGCTACTGAAGTAATTGGTGCTTGTATGTCCCTTGGTATTTTTGCTTCCATCAACCAACGTTTGGATGCAGAAACCATTCAATTAGTAGCTGCTGAGTTTGGATTTGAAACTGAATTTATCAGTGCCGAAGTTCAGGAGTCTATTATTGTTGAGGAAGATAAGGAAGAAGATCTTGTTTCTCGTCCTCCAATTGTTACGGTAATGGGACACGTTGATCACGGTAAAACATCCTTATTGGATTACGTTCGTTCGGCGAATGTGATTGAAGGTGAGGCCGGGGGAATCACCCAGCACATTGGTGCTTATTCAGTAGAGACTGAGGGTGGAAAGAAGATTACATTCTTGGATACTCCGGGTCACGAAGCCTTTACGGCCATGCGTGCTCGTGGTGCTCAGGTAACTGATATCGCTATTATCATTGTAGCGGCTGATGATGACGTAATGCCTCAAACGAAAGAGGCAATTTCTCACGCTCAGGCAGCAGGTGTACCAATGGTATTTGCAATTAATAAAATTGATAAGCCAGGGGCGAACCCAGATAAAATTAAAGAACAATTATCAACGATGAACATCCTGGTTGAAGATTGGGGTGGAAAATACCAGTCGCAGGAAATTTCTGCTAAACATGGAACTAACGTTGATGAATTGTTGGAGAAGGTATTGCTCGAGTCTGAATTATTGGACTTAAAAGCAAATCCTGGTAAAAATGCTGTCGGAACGGTAGTAGAGGCAACGCTTGATAAAGGTCGAGGATACGTAACTACCGTATTAGTTTCGGCTGGTACATTGAAAATTGGTGATAATATCATTGCCGGTAAAAACTTCGGTAAGGTAAAAGCAATGCACAATGACAAAGGACAGGCAGTAAATGAAGTTGGTCCTTCAACTCCTGTTTCTATTCTTGGATTTAACGGAGCACCTTCTGCAGGTGATGCTTTCAACGTTCTTAAGGACGAAAAAGAAGTGAAACAAATTGCTTCTAAACGTGAGCAATTACATCGTGAACAAGGATTGAGAACACAAAAGCACATTACACTAGACGAGATTGGAAGACGTATCGCAATTGGAGATTTCCAGGAGTTGAACGTTATCGTAAAAGGGGATGTAGATGGATCAATCGAAGCCTTGTCAGATTCATTGTTGAAACTATCTACAGAAAAGATTCAAGTGAACATCATTCACAAAGGGGTTGGACAAATCTCAGAGGCAGATGTCACCTTGGCATCAGCTTCAGATGCAATTATTGTTGGGTTCCAGGTTCGTCCTTCAGCTCCTGCAAGAAAGCTGGCTGAAAAAGAAGAAATCGACATTCGTCTTTACTCAGTTATCTATCAGGCAATTGAGGAGATCAAAACAGCTATGGAAGGAATGCTTGCTCCTGAATTTAAAGAAGAAATTCTTGGTACGGCTGAGATTCGTGAAACCTTTAGAATTTCTAAGGTTGGAACAATTGCAGGATGTTATGTTACCGAAGGGGTTATTCAACGTAATGCGAGTGTAAGAGTTATCCGTGATGGAATCGTAATCTACACCGGAGAACTTGGATCTTTAAAACGTTTTAAAGATGATGTAAAAGAAGTGAAACATAACTACGAATGTGGATTGAACATTGACAAATTCAACGATATCAAAGTTGATGATGTTGTTGAATGCTTCCACGAAGTTGAAGTAGCTTCAAAATTGTAAGAGCATAATCATACGAAATAAAAAAAGGCGGGTTTTAACCCGCCTTTTTTCTTATCTCAATATTTTTTGTGTAATTAATCTTCTTTCTTATTCAGTGATGGAAGTTGAATTTTGTCTTCAATCACAATGGCTGTTGGGAAAACACCCAAAATATCAGCTTTTAACTTTTCAGCTTCTAATCGGGTTCTGAAATTTCCCACTCTTACACGGTAATTAGGTGCTAAATAATCTACATAGGTTTGATGTTCGGGATAGATAGAAATGAAACTGGCCTTTTTCTGTTCAGCAATGGATTTGCTCTGATCAAAGAAAATCAATACTCGAAATCCATCAATCTTAATTCCCTCAATCGATTCTTCATCGGCTCTTAAAAACTGCTCAATCTGATCCAGGCGAGCATCACCATGAACGGTCACCTTTCCATCTTTTTGAGAATAATCCAATTTTCTTGAAGCTTCCTGACGTGTACTGTCCGATGAAGCAGGATAACTCAACCATCCGTCTTGGGCTACGGCAAAATGCCCAGCTAAGCAGAATGCGGCTAATAAATTTAATTTTTTCATCCCTGCATGTATTATTTAAGCAAATGTATCAAATTCGTTATCGGTAGAAAGAAAATTTCAGGCCAATTTTTCACAAAATTATTCAAAGAGTCTCCCAAACTATTAGAATAGAAGAGTTTTCTATTATCCGCTTATTTAGAATCGTTTTAAATTAACTGGAATTGCTTGAAAAAATGCGGTTTCACTGATTCTAACACGGACAATGTACTATTTTTGCATGTTATCATATATCTCGAATACCAGGCAAAAAGGATTAAAATTTTGCAAATGAAAATATCTAAAATGTTTATCTCTCGGAGATTCAAGTCGTTAGTGTTAACGGTCTTTGCATTCATTTCTTTCTCTTACAATATTCATGCCCAAGGGGATGCGGCTAAGGGAGAGAAGCTATTCAACCAGAACTGTGCTTCGTGTCACTTTCCTGACAAGGACATGACCGGTCCGGCCCTTAAAGGTGCCCGTGAAAGATGGATCGAAAACTCTTCTGAGGAGAAGCTTTACGATTGGGTAAGAAACTCAACGGCTGTTATTGAAAGTGGAGATGCTTACGCAAATCAACTTTTCTCTGAGTGGGGATCAGTAATGACTGCCCAAAATGTAACAAATGAACAAGTTGATGACATTTTAGCATATGTCGAGGAATATCAGCCACCTGTTGTTGAGGTAGCTGCTGATCCAGGTGCAGGAACTGGAGAGGAGCAAGAGTCAAGCACTTTGATCTGGTGGATTCTTTCAGCACTACTATTGGTAGTGATCGGTTCTGCTGCTTCTGCGAAAAGTGGATTACAAAAATTAGCCAACGAACAAGATGGTGTTAACACTCCTGGTGATGAAAACTGGATGACAGCTTTCAGAAGATGGGCTTGGACGTACAGAGGATGGGTTGGAGTTACATCTCTAATCATCGTAGTAGTTCTTTTAGCTGCTGGAATGTTGGATTTGATGAAGATTGGTGTTTTTGAAGATTATAAACCAGAACAACCAATTGCATACTCGCACGAATTGCACGCTGGTAAATTGGGAATTGATTGTAAATACTGTCATAACTCAGTTGAGAAATCAAAACATGCTGGAATTCCAACGGTGAACGTTTGTATGAACTGTCATAAAACAGTACATGAAGGTTCAACAACCGGAACAGAAGAAATTGCTAAGATTCATGAAGCAGCTGGTTACGATGCAGCGACAAATTCTTACACAGGAGAGACGAAGCCTATCAAATGGGTGAAAGTTCATAACCTTCCTGATCACGTTTACTTCAATCACTCTCAGCACGTAAATGTTGGTGGTTTAGATTGTAAAAACTGTCATGGTAACATGAAAAAGGAAACGGTTGCTCGTGTAATGACAACTGAAGATTTGAACAACGTTGGGGTAACTGACGAAGATTACGATGAAAATAAAGTGAAATTCACAAAGCCAACTCTTACTATGGGATGGTGTATTGAATGTCACCGTGAGTCGAACATCGATATCGCAAATGCTCCGGAAGGAAGCTATTATAATATGATTCATACACGACTTCAGAAAGATCAAAGAACTTACAGATCTTACTTAGAGGATGATGTTGTGTCTGTGGCAGAGTTAGGTGGATTGGAATGTGCTAAATGTCACTATTAATTAGAACAAAGAGGCTTATATATAGATATGGGAACAAATAGAAAATATTGGAAAGGTCTTGATGAAGCAAATCAAACTCCAGAATATATGGAGGCTGCTAAGAATGAGTTTCCTCAAGAACTTAGCGTAGATCAATTTCTATCTGATGAAAAATTAGAAGCATCCTCAACTGGACGAAGAGACTTCCTGAAGTTCTTAGGTTTTAGTGTTGCTGCAGCAACTGTTGCTTCTTGTGAGGCACCAGTAATTAACGCTGTACCTTATGTGGTAAAACCAGAAGATGTAACTCCTGGGGTTGCGAATTGGTACGCTTCTACTTATTACGATGGAACGTCGTATGCTGGTGTTTTGGTAAAAAGCCGTGAAGGTCGACCAATTCATTTAAAAGGAAATCGTGATTTTGGTATTACAAATGGAGCGGTTAATCCTCAAATTCAAGCCTCAGTTTTGTCGCTTTATGATAGTGAGCGTTTGAATGGACCAAAAGGAGGTGAATCTTCTAAGTGGAAAAAAATCGATGCTGAAATTGAAAAGCAATTGAAAAAAGTTGCTGATTCAGGAAAGAAAATTGTTCTCTTATCGAATACAGTAATTAGCCCTTCAGGTGCTGGTGTTATTGCTGATTTTAAAGCAAAATACAACGGAACTGAAATGCCAGAAATGGTTGAAGGAGCTGAGGGTGAAAATGCTGAAGGTGCAGAAGTGGTAGAAATGCCAATGGAAGATGGAGTTGTTCAGCACATCCAATACGATGCCGTTTCTTATAATGGTATCAGAGAGGCAAATAAAGCTTCTTTCGGAAAAAGAATTATTCCAGATTACAATTTTGGAAAAGCAAAAACAATCGTTTCTATCTCATGTGATTTCTTAAACTCATGGGTATTACCAACTCAATTTATTGGTGGGTACTTAGAAAATAGAAACCCAGACAACGATTGGATGTCAAGACATTTCCAGTTTGAGACAAATATGTCAATTAGTGGATCCAATGCTGACGTTAGAGGAATGATTAAACCTTCTGAACAAGGTAAAGCAGTAGCCCTTTTACATAAGGAAGTTACTGGTAAAGCTGTTTCTGGAATTGATACAGCTTCACTTTCAGAAGATGTACAAACTAAGATTAAAACCGCTGCAAAAGAATTGAAAGAGTCGAAAGGCAAATCAATTGTTGTAGCAGGATCTAATAGAAAATCAATTCAGGTAATTGTTAACTCAATCAACCATTATTTGGGGAATTATAAGTCGACAATTAACTTGAACAATCCTATCGCTCTTCACATGTCTGAAGACAAGAAGATGGCTGATTTGATCTCTGATATGGGGAAAGGAAAAGTTGGAGCAATCATCATGTGGGATGTGAATCCGGTTTATTCTTTATCAGCTACCGATAGTAAGAAATTTGAAGAAGGTCTGGCGAAAGTAGGAACTAGCGTTTCAATGTCTAAATACGAAGATGAAACGGCTAAGTTATGTAACTACATTTGTCCTGACAATCACGCTTTAGAATCGTGGAATGACTTTAGTCCTAAAGCTAGCCACTATTCATTAGCACAACCAACAATTCGCCCGCTATACGATACACGTAATGTGTTTGAATCATTGATGATTTGGTCATCAGAGAAAACGCATATGGGTGCAGATAGCACATTGTACCATGATTACATCAAGTCGATGTGGTTGAAGTACGGATTCGAAATGCAAACAGAGTATTTGGATAAAGAATCGTACTGGAATGCAATGGTTCACAACAGCTGTGGAGAAGGAAGATTAGAAGAGCCTACTTCACCTGCTTTTAACGGAAACTTGTCAAAAGCTGGAAAAGCTGAAGGTGCTATTACTACTGGAAACTGGGAGGTTGCTCTTTACCAAAAAGCAGGTATGGGAATCGGAACTCAGGCTGGTAACCCTTGGTTACAGGAAATGCCTGATCCAGTATCTAAAGTAACGTGGGATAACTATGTTACTATGTCACCAGTTGACATGACAGAAATGCAACTGAACATGAAGCTTGGACAAGAAAGTCCATCTACAATGGTTTCTGTTAAAGTGGACGGGCAAGAAATTAAGCTTCCTGCTTTCCCTCAACCTGGACAAGCAAAAGGTACTATTGGTATCGCGGTTGGATACGGTAGAGGAAAAGGTGGTGAGAAGATCGGAAAAGGAGCTTACCAAACAGGTCAATACGGAGATTGGATTGAAGGAGATAACGGTGGAAGAAAAATGATTGGTGAAAATGCTTTTGCGCTAGCAAGCACTGGATCTAATGAAGTTTTTGCTGCTGAAGTTTCTAAATCTAGCGATGAATACATCTTGGCTGTTTCTCAAACACACAGCACAGTGATGGCGAGAAATTCAATCGTTAAGGAAACGACATTTGATATCTATAAGCACCAACCAAAAGGAGCTTATAATCACGAGCATAAATTACATTCTGGATGGAATCATGATGAAGGTCACATTAGTGAGTACGATTTGTGGGATGAGCATCCAGTGAAGCATGTAGGTCACAGATGGGGAATGACCATCGACCTTAACTCTTGTATTGGTTGTGGATCTTGTTTGATCGCTTGTCAATCAGAAAACAATGTACCAGTTGTTGGACGTGACGAAATCAGAAGAGGAAGAGAAATGCACTGGTTACGTTTGGATAGATACTACGCTTCAGACGTAGAACCAACTATCGGTACCAGAGACGCAGATAAATTTGCAGAAGGTGGATTCGCTGCTTTAGAGGTTCCTTCAGAAAATCCTAAAGTGGTTTATATGCCAATGATGTGTCACCACTGTAACCACGCACCGTGTGAAACGGTTTGTCCGGTTGCTGCAACGACACACTCAAACGAAGGTTTGAACCAAATGGCTTACAACAGATGTATTGGTACAAGATATTGTGCAAACAACTGTCCTTATAAAGTAAGAAGATTTAACTGGTTTAACTACCCAAGCTATAGAAAGTTTACAGAAGTGAATCCTGCTCAGGATGACTTAGGACGTATGGTTCTAAATCCTGATGTAGTGGTTAGAACAAGAGGGGTAATGGAAAAATGCTCGTTCTGTGTTCAAAAGATTCAGGCTGGTAAATTGGTAGCTAAGAAAGAAGATCGTCCAGTAGTAGATGGAGATGTAACAGCAGCATGTTCTGATGCATGTCCTGCAGATGCAATCATCTTTGGTGACTGGAATGATACTGAGTCGGCTGTAAGAAAGAGCTCAGAAGAAGATAGAGCTTATCAAGCACTCGAAGAAGTTGGGGTACAACCAAACGTTTGGTACAAAGTGAAAGTTCGAAATGAGAAAAATGAGGCTTTAGAAGCTATCCAACAAGCTCACGGAGGACATGGTGATGATCACGGAGACGAAGGGCACGGAGAAGAGCATGGTGGACATGAAGGAGATCACGCTGAAGATCACGGAGGACATTAATTGAAGAATAAACTTTTTAGATAATACTAAAACTGAGCAATAATGCATAAAGAAGCTGCGATAAGAGAACCGCTAATTTTAGGTCACAAATCGTACCACGACATTACCGAGGACGTATGTCGATCTATCGAAGGAAAGGCTCCTAGGGCTTGGTACATCATGTTTGGTATTGCCCTTTTAATTGGGCTTTATGGAATTGGTTGTATCTGCTACCTTTTAGGAGTTGGAATTGGTACCTGGGGACTAAACAAATCCGTTGAGTGGGCTTGGGATATTACCAACTTCGTTTGGTGGGTAGGTATTGGTCACGCCGGAACCTTGATTTCTGCGGTACTTTTGCTTTTCCGTCAGAGATGGAGAATGGCGATTAACCGTTCTGCTGAGGCAATGACAATCTTCGCCGTATTTATGGCTGGATTGTTCCCTTTGATTCACATGGGACGTCTTTGGGTTGGTTATTGGGTACTTCCTTTACCAAACCAATTCGGATCACTTTGGGTTAACTTTAACTCGCCTCTTCTTTGGGACGTATTCGCGATTTCAACATACCTTTCAGTATCATTGGTTTTCTGGTACATCGGTCTAATTCCTGATTTCGCAACAATCCGTGATAGAGCTCAAAGCCCAATTCCAAAAAAAATCTACGGAATCCTTTCATTCGGATGGTCAGGTAGAGCAAAACACTGGAATCGATTCGAGCTTATCTCATTAGTATTAGCAGGATTGGCAACACCACTTGTATTCTCTGTACACTCCATTGTATCCTTTGACTTCGCCACTTCGGTAATTCCAGGTTGGCATACAACAATCTTCCCTCCTTATTTCGTAGCGGGAGCGGTATTCTCAGGATTCGCAATGGTACAAACGCTTCTATTGATTCTTCGTAAAGGAATGAAACTCGAAGCATATATTCATACAAAACACGTTGAATATATGAACATCGTAATTATGGTTACGGGGTCAATTGTAGGGGTTGCGTACCTAACAGAGTTATTCATCTCTTGGTATTCAGGAGTAGAGTACGAATCATACGCATTCATCAACCGTGCTACCGGACCTTACTGGTGGGCTTACTGGTCAATGATGACATGTAACGTAATTTCTCCACAGTTGATGTGGTTCAAAAAATTAAGAACAAGCTTATTATTTACTTTCTTTATTTCGATCGTTGTAAACATCGGAATGTGGTTTGAGCGTTTCGTAATTATCGTAACCTCAATTCACAGAGATTACCTTCCATCTTCATGGATTCAATTCTACCCAACTTGGACGGATATTGGAATCTTCATCGGAACAATCGGAATCTTCTTTGTGTTCTACCTACTTTTCTCAAGATACTTCCCAGTATTGGCAATGGCTGAGTTGAAAACAATTGTTAAGATTTCAGGTGAGTCGTACAAAAATGAGGAAGGAGATATTCACCAATTACAAAGAACAGGTGATGGTGGAACAGCAGTAGCTCATTCACATGAAGAAGTAACTGAAACAGTTGTTGAAGAAACTGTAGTGGAAGAAACAACTTCTGAAGAGGCTACTGAGGCAGAAGAAACAACAGAAGAAGACAATAATAATGATACTTCAGAGTCCGAAGAAAATTCGGATGATGACAATAAAGAATAAATATGGCAGAAAGAGTTATATATGCAACTTACGACGATGACCACGTTTTGCTTGATGGAGCAAAAAAATTGGTAGCAGACGGTGTGCACATTACAGATGTTTTCTCACCTTTTCCAATTCACGGAATTGATCCTGTAATTGGTGTGAAACATACACGTTTGGGAATTGTGGCATTTTTGCTTGGGTTATTTGGGCTAACATTAGCGATTATCGGTTTCAGATATTTTATGATTCACGATTGGCCAATGAACATTGGTGGTAAGCCAAACTTTAGTCTTTTGGAAAACTATCCATCTTTCGTGCCGGTTTCTTTTGAGTTAACCGTATTATTTGCAGCACATGGTATGTCAATTATCTATTTACTTAGAAACAAAACTTTACCAGGAATGCCTGCTGATAACCCACACCCACGTACAACTGATGATAGATTTGTAATGGAGATCAGATTATCGGATAATGCCGGATTTTCTTCTGAAGAATTACATCAAAAGATCAAAGGGACAGATATTATTGAAATCGAGGAGAAAGATTACGTAGTGATTAAATAACGCTTCATGAACATGAAATTAAAAGAGCTAAAATATTTCGCAATTGCTGCCTTAGCAGGGTCAACTATCATGGTTTCCTGCGTTGAGGACCCAAATTCACCTGGTTTAGAGTACATGCCTGATATGTACCGTTCTCCAGCTGCTGAAGCATATGTTGATTATGCTGAAGTAGAAGGTGTTTTTGATGAAGAAGCTAAAAAATTGGTTGAGGAGAGATTTTCATTTGTTCCGCCTGCTGGAACCATTCCTTACTATGGAACGGGTGAAGGAGCAGATGTAATGATGCCTTATAAGCATGGTGCACCTGTTGGAGCAGATAAAACACATGGACTATATGGGGTGAAACAAGATCCTGACGGACGTATAAAAGCGGACGCAGATGTTAACCCAATTCCGTTTTCAGACGAAGTGTTGAAAGAAGGAAAAAAATTGTATGAGTCGTTCTGTATTCACTGCCATGGTGAAAGTGGTGACGGACAAGGAACAGTGATTACCAATAGCCTTGGAAAATTCCCAACTCCAGGACCGTATAAAGATACTTTAACGGCTGGTGGAATCTTCTGGACAATTACCTATGGTAAAGGAGCTATGGGATCTCACGCTGCTCAGTTGAATAAAGAAGAGCGTTGGAAAATTGTTCACTATGTAGAAAAACTACAAGGAAAAGAGCAAGGAGTTGCAGCTGATACTTCAGCGGTAGTAATGCCAATGGATGAGGCAGCAGAAGGTGAAGGAGAAATGATTGAAGAAGGTGCTGAAGGACATGAGGATGGACACGCTGAAGGAGGAAATCACGAAGCAGAGGAACATTAAGATTTAAAAGTATTAATACAGAAAATAACACTACATGGAATTTCAAATTTCAGATAAGGCTAAAAAAGTAATCTTCGGAACCATAGGGGTTGGTTTAGTAGCTTTTATAATTGGAGCAATTATGGACTCGGGCTCGGAGCAGTTCACGACTCGTTTGTTCTCCAATTTCTTGATTGACGGATTTTTCTTTTTCGCAATTGCTTTAGGTGCATTGTTCTTCTTAGCCTTACAGTATGCTACAGAAACAGCATGGTCTGTAATGATTAAACGTATAGTTGAAGGAGTAGCATCTTATGTTATTGTTGGTATTGGAGTTTTAGCTGTACTATTCTTGGTGATTACCTTGATGGATGGTGCATATACCGAAAGCCACGGACATCACGTAGGTCACATCTACGCTTGGATGGATTCAGAGATTGTAGAACATGATGCGCTAATTGCCGGAAAAGCACCTTTCTTAACGAAGTGGTTCTTTTGGATGGTGACGATTATTTACTTCGCTACTTATTTCTTGTTCTACCGTGGATTTAGAAAAAGAAGTTTACAAGAGGATATTGAAGGTGGAACAAAAATCCACATGAAAAACTACGCTAAAGGAGCTTTATTCTTGGTTCTTTTTGGATACTTCAGTTCAACTTCTTCATGGCACTGGATTATGTCAATTGACGCTCACTGGTTCTCGACATTGTTCGGATGGTATGTTTTTGGAGGAATGTGGTGTACTGCAATGACAACAATCATGTTAGTTGCACTTTACCTGAAGAAAAAAGGATACTTGGAAAAATTAAGCGATCACCATATTCACGATATCGGAAAATGGATTTTCGCAACTTCATTTTTATGGTCTTATTTATTCTTCTCTCAGTTCATGTTATACTGGTATGCTGATATTCCGGAAGAGGTAATTTACTACCACTTCAGATTTGAGCACTACAAAGTAATTTACTGGGGAATGTTCATGATTAACTTCATCATCCCTATGGTAATCTTAATGTCGAGAGAGGCAAAAAGAAATGCAGGAATTCTGGCCGTTGTATGTTTAATCATCATTATTGGACACTGGACAGATGTATATATGTTAATCACTCCTGGTACAATGGGTGAATTTGGAAACATTGGATTAATCGAAATTGGTTTGTTCCTAACGTTTGCTGGAATCTTTACCTTCTTCGTTCTTAATACCTTGACAAAAGCTCCATTGGTACCTAAAAATCACCCATACTTGGATGAGAGTAAGCATCACGAGATTTAATTATTAATTGAGTAAATAGATTTAAAAAATGGAATTTAAATTAATCATATTGGTTGTTATCGTTTTAGCAGCAATTGCAGTTGCTCAATTAATGAAATTGCATTCACTAAATTCGAAAGTAACCGGAAGAAGAGAAGAAGATATTGACCTTAGAGTTAATAATCTGAACGCAACCTTGATGTTGGTGTTCTTAACCATCTTTTTTGGTTCTCTTATTTACATGGTAGCTACGTATGGTAAAGGAATGTTACCAGAACCGGCTTCTGAGCACGGTGTAGATGTTGAATGGTTATTTGACATCAACTGGATTATCGTATTTGCAGTATTCCTTTCATGTAACTTTTTGTTATTCTGGTTTGCTTTCAAATACCGTTATCATCCAGACAGGAAAGCGTATTTCTTTGCACACAATAACAAGTTAGAGTTAATTTGGACAACAATTCCTGCGAGTGCTTTGGCAATCATCATCATCTTAGGTTTGATGACTTGGAATGATATTACGGGAAAACCATCTGATGACGCTAAGGTTATTGAAATTTATGCGAAGCAATTTGATTGGACAGCTCGTTATTCAGGTGATGACAATAAATTAGGATATTCAGATTACAAATTGGTTTCAACTTCGGCTGATAACCCAAATGCTTTAGGTGTTATTACGAAGAAGAATATCGATTGGAGAATTTACGAATTGGATAATGAAGTAAACTCTTTACGTGAAAAGTTGCACAACGATTCTGCTGCAACTGAAACTTACTCTGCTGCGAACCTCTACAAGATGGAGAAAACAATGGAGAAGTTGGATCGAATCAAGGAAAGAGTTTCTTTGATGCGTGAAATGTACTCTGGAGAAAATGACGTAGATGAATTAGCAGCGGATGACTTTATTGCAAAAGAATTATTCTTGGTAAAAGATCAGGAGTACTTCTTCGTATTCCGTTCGCAAGATGTAATTCACTGTGCTTATTTCCCTCACTTCCGTACGCAAATGAACTGTGTACCTGGAATGAGAACTTCATTGAAGTTCAAGCCGATCTATACTACGGCTGAAATGAGAGAGAAAACTAAGAATCCTGATTTCAACTATATCTTATTGTGTAACAAGATTTGTGGAGTTTCTCACTCAAACATGAAAATGTCTGTAACTGTAGGAACACAAGAAGAGTTTGATGCGTGGAAAGATTTGGAAGCTGGAAATGCTACAATGGCTGTAGCGGACAGCGAAGAGCCTCCACACATTGATGTTGAGTTGAATTACTACGGAGAGCATGACGGTGGACACGGACACGGTGAGGGAGACAGTCATGGTGAGGAAGAAGGGCATGATGATCACAATGAAGGAGGAGATCATCACTAGAATTTAGATAAACGAATCGAAAAAGAATTAATTAAGAATAAAATATATGTCAGCAGCAGCTCATACTGATCACGGACATCATCACAAGGAAAGCTTTATTACAAAGTATATTTTCTCACAGGATCATAAAATGATCGGGAAACAGTTTCTTGTTACAGCCATTTTTATGGCAGTGGTAGCGGTTATCTTGTCCATTCTTTTTAGAATACAATTAGCTTGGCCAGGAGAACCAAACAGTGCTTTATCATTCTTTTTAGGAGATAAATGGGCACCGGGAGGAATTCTGGATCGTGGAATGTATTTAGGATTGGTAACAATTCATGGTACAATCATGGTATTCTTTGTATTGACAGGTGGATTGTCAGGTACTTTCTCAAACTTGTTGATTCCGTTGCAAATTGGATGTCGTGATATGGCGTCAGGTTTGTTGAACATGATTTCATACTGGTTATTCTTCTTATCATCAGTATTGATGCTTTATTCTTTGTTCATTGAGACGGGGCCTGCTAGTGCAGGATGGACAATCTATCCTCCTCTTTCAATTTATGAGCAAACAATTCAGGGATCTGGAATGGGTATGACATGGTGGTTATTGTCAATGACATTATTCATCGCTGGTTCATTATTAGGATCTTTGAACTATATCGTAACAGTAATCAACCTTAGAACAACTGGAATGAAGATGACTCGTCTTCCTTTAACAATCTGGGCGTTCTTCGTAACAGCTATCTTGGGGGTACTTTCATTCCCAGTTCTTGTTTCGGCGGTTGTTTTAATGTTAATGGATAGAACTTTAGGAACTTCATTCTATATTAACGATGCAATTGTTGGAACTGAGATTCTTGAGCAATCAGGTGGTTCTCCAATTCTTTTTGAGCACCTTTTCTGGTTCTTAGGTCACCCTGAGGTATATATTGTACTACTACCAGCTTTAGGTTTAACTTCAGAAATTGTATCGACAAATGCTAGAAAACCAATTTTCGGTTACCGAGCAATGATCGGATCAATTTTAGCAATTGGATTCCTTTCATTTATCGTATGGGGTCACCATATGTTCTTAACGGGAATGAATCCATTCTTGGGTGGTGTATTCGTATTTACAACGCTCCTAATTGCGATTCCTTCTGCGGTGAAAGTCTTTAACTACTTAACAACACTTTGGAAAGGTAACATTAGATATACACCAGCGATGTTATTCTCAGTTGGTTTGGTATCATCATTTATTACAGGAGGTATTACCGGTATTATTTTGGCCGATTCGGCTTTGGATATCGCGGTACACGATACTTACTTTGTAGTTGCCCACTTCCACGTTGTAATGGGACTATCAGCAATCTTCGGAATGTTTGCCGGAGTTTATCACTGGTTCCCGAAAATGTACGGAAGAATGATGAACAGCAGATTAGGAATGGTTCACTTCTGGTTGACACTAGTTTCAGCTTATGGAGTATTCTTCCCAATGCACTTTGTTGGAATTGGTGGAGCACCAAGAAGATACTACGATTACAGTGTATATGAAGGATTTGATGGTAATCAGTACGAAATGATTATGGACTTAAATGTTGTAATTACAGTATTTGCAATTTTAGGAGCCATTGCACAAATCATTTTCATCTTCAACTTCTTCTATAGCGCAAGTAAAGGACAAAAGGCAGTTCAAAATCCATGGAAAGCAAACACTTTGGAGTGGACAACTCCAGTGGAGCATGTACATGGAAACTGGCCAGGAGAAATTCCAGAGGTACACAGATGGCCTTATGACTTCTCTAATCCTGAACACGAAGAGGATTATGTGTTACAAACTACTCCTCTAAAAGAAGGTGAACACGCACACTAAAAGTCAAAAAACTAAATAATAAAAGACCCTGACGACATTCGTCAGGGTTTTTTTATCTTTGATACAAAACAACACAACAAGCCACTTTGGAATCATTTGACTACAGAGACGAAGAAAGTTTTTCAAGGGAAGAGGACTTAGATAAAGTACTTCGCCCCAAAATGTTTGAAGACTTTTCGGGCCAGCAAAAGGTAATTGATAATCTCAGCATCTTTGTTGAAGCGACAAAGCAAAGAGATGAATCCTTAGATCATGTTTTACTACACGGTCCTCCAGGTTTGGGAAAAACAACGCTGGCAAATATCATTGCAAATGAGTTAGGAGTTGGAATCAAGATTACTACAGGACCTGTTTTGGATAAACCAGGTGACTTAGCTGGTTTGTTAACCAATTTGGAAGAAGGTGATGTGTTATTCATTGATGAAATTCACCGTTTAAGTCCGGTTATCGAAGAATACCTCTATTCAGCTATGGAGGATTTTACAATTGATATCATGATCGATTCGGGACCGAGTGCAAGAACGGTACAGTTAAGTTTGAATCCATTTACACTAATTGGTGCTACAACGCGATCAGGCTTACTTACAGCGCCTCTAAGAGCTCGATTTGGGATTAATAGCAGATTGGAGTATTATGACTCTGAAATCCTCTCTAAGATCATTACACGTGCTGCAGGGATTTTAAAAATCGAAATCAAAGAAGATGCCTCACTCGAAATTGCCAGACGAAGTAGAGGTACGCCTCGAATTGCTAATGCACTTTTGAGAAGAGTTCGGGATTTCGCTCAGATTAAAGGAAATGGAATCATTGATCTGGAAATTGCAAATATTGCCTTGGAGGCTTTGAATGTAGATCAAAATGGATTGGATGAAATGGATAATAAAATTTTATCTGTCATCATTGAGAAATTTAAAGGGGGACCAGTTGGTTTAACAACCATTGGAACAGCTGTTGGAGAAAACTCCGGAACCATTGAGGAAGTCTACGAACCTTTTTTGATTAAAGAGGGCTTCTTGATGCGAACCCCACGAGGTAGAAAAGCGACCGAAAAAGCATATAAACATCTGGGATTCGATATGGGCTTTTTCCAAAGCGGTTTATTCGAATGAACAAGTCAGAACTTTCATTAGCCATTAAAAATAAGGCCAATGAATTGGGTTTTTTGGCATGTGGAATTTCAAAAGTTGAATTTCTTGAGCAAGAGGCGAAACACCTCGAAAATTGGTTGGAAAAAGGCTATCATGGAAAGATGGCTTATATGGAGAACCACTTTGACAAAAGATTAAATCCTGCCCTGTTGGTGGATGATGCCAGCTCAGTTATTTCTGTTTTGGTGAATTATTACCCCAAAAAAGATCTGTTTGAGCATAAAGAGCTAAAAATTTCCAAATACGCTTATGGTCAGGATTATCATTTGGTGATCCGGAAACGGTTACAGGAGTTATTGGAGTTTATCGAGGAGCATAGTGGTGAAAGAAGTGCCAGATGCTTTACGGATTCTGCTCCGGTTTTAGACAAGGCCTGGGCAGAACGAGCTGGTTTGGGATGGATAGGAAAGAATGGGAATTTATTAAGCACAAAGGTGGGGTCCTTCTTTTTTCTGGGAGAGATTATTTTGGATTTGGAATTGGATTATGATCAACCAACAACTGATCATTGTGGAACATGTACGAGATGTATTGATGCTTGTCCAACAGATGCTATTGTAAAGGCCAATGTAATTGACGGTTCAAAATGTATTTCGTATTTAACGATTGAATTGAAGGATGAGTTTATTCCAACTCAATTCAATGATAAAATGGAAAACTGGGTGTTTGGATGTGATATCTGTCAGGATGTTTGTCCCTGGAACCGTTTTTCACAACCACATTCTTTTGATGAATTTGAACCACACTCCGATTTGGGAGAAGTCGATTTATTAGATCTAAGTGAAGATGCATTTAAGACGATTTTTAAGCATTCAGCTGTTAAACGAACCAAATTCAAAGGGCTAAAGCGAAACATCGAGTTTACGGCAAATAAAAAAGCCTGACATCTGTCAGGCTTTGATTAAATTGTGATTTCTTTAGTAGTTTAACTTAAGCTTTTGTAAAAGCTAATTGGAGTATTTCAGGGTATTTCTTCCCAAACATGGATTGACACCAGTCTTTAAATACGTCCAACTCTTCTGACTTTATCCATTGAATTGCCTTTGCCAACTCCTTCTGGAATAAAATCCTGTCAAAACTAACTTTCGTTAGTATCTCCTTGCATAATTCTAACATAAAGTACTAGTTTAGTAAAATGTTCGTCAAATATAGGTAATTATCCGATAAACCAATATGAATTTTCGATTAACTTATTAACAATAATCTGGTAAATCGTTTAAATATCCATATTTAAAGACGTATATCTTCACACTATATTTTCTAGAAGTTACAAAAAAATGTTAAATGCTCAAATGCCTAAATCCTTTTATGCAGAATGGTGTCTGTTTAAGGGAGCAAAGAGAGCTGGATAGGAATATCCGTTAAAAGTTATTTAAAACCGCTTTAAAACTCAATAAAAGAAGCAAGAGAGTTATTCTATCTCATGCTTGATAACTTGCTTTACTTCATAAGAAGATTTATCATAGACGTAAATCAAAAAGTGCAAATCATCCTTTTCAAGACCACTTGGAATTTGATAAGAGAACTCTGATTCTAATTTCGTTCCAGCCGAAACTTGTCCGGATACGATATTTCTACCCCAGGTTTCACCAAATAAATTCCCAATGTGGACGTTGTGATGCTCATAATCGGCCACAGGACCTTCTCCAAATATTAATTGCCAGTCGATAATCTTTTTCTGAATAACGTATCCTACAATGTTGTAGTCACCTTGAAGGTCCGATAGAAATTCGGTTTCAATGTGCAAGAATACTCCATGAGTCTCCTCAAAGTAGTTTGATTTTGCTTGTAGATTAACCTCCAGCTCAGAAGCAAGTACTTCATCCACTTTGTCCGACCAATGAGCGGCTTTCAAAAAGAACTTTCCACTTTCTTCAACACGATTAATGGTTCCTTCAGGATTTGTGCTAAACTCTCCTAAATCAGTAAATGTTGATGCCATCTCACGCCCTTCTGGAGTAGTGAAGTCACGTGTGTACATTCCACTTGAGTTGATCTTCTGAAAATCAGAAATTCCACTGGCTGTCGCACCAGCATGAATTGTTGCTACAAAAACACGGTCAGGATTATCATTTTCTAAACCTTCGGCAACAATAGCCGCTCCAGGACAGAATGAACACTGGTGTCCGGTATAATCCTCTAAAAGTACATTTCGTTCTGTATTGGTATTCTCACCAAATTCGGGATATTCATAATTCAAAAAATTCCCCGGATATAAAGAGGTATCCAAATCGGTTTGAACAACAACTGGAGTTCGTTCTTTGTCACAAGAAGAAATCAAAGTAAGTAAAAAGAATAAGCTCGAGAATAAAGATAATTTTGAGAACATGGTATGTAAATTTAGTGAAGTACTATTTAAGTACTTATAACGCAGTTATCGTAAAAAGTGGTCTAAAACCACAGTAGGTAAGTAAGTTGAAAAAGTAATCCTAAATTATAGAGACATTAAAATTTGTGCTCAATAACCTGCATTACTTCATAATTTGATTTATCATATACATAAATCAAACTAAGAATGTCATCTTTTGTTAAACCATCTGGAATTTGGTAAGAGAAATCGGTTTGAACTTTTGTTCCGGCCGAAATACTTCCTGAAGCAACACTACGTCCCCAGGTTTCACCAAACATGTTTCCAATGTGAACATTGTGGTGATTATAGTCAGGAATGTCACCTTCTCCAAATTTCAATTGCCAATCAACAATCGATTTTTGCAATATGTAAACAACGATGTTATATTCTCCTTCTAAATTGTTGATGAACTCCGTTTCTACGTGAAGGAAAATTCCTTTTGTCTCATCAAAGTAGCTAGATTGTGCTTGTAGGTTAATATTAAGCTCAGAGGCTAAAACTTCATTCACTTTACCTTCCCAATCTGGAGAATTCAGGAAGAATAAACCTGCTTCTTCTAAACGGTTTACAGTTCCTTTAGGGTTGGCATTAAATCCTACCCCCATTTGAAAGAAATCACTGGCCATTTCTTTCCCTTCTGTAGTAGTGAAGTCACGCGTATACATCCCACTCTCATTCGTTTTTTGGAAATCGGAAACACCATTATTAGCTGCCCCTGCATGAATTGTTGCTACAAAAACACGACCTGGATTAGCATCTTCTAATCCTTCTGCCATTTCCGCGGCAGCAGGGCAAAATGAACATTTGTGTCCGGTATAGTCTTCCAATAACACATTTCGTTCAGTATTTGTATTCTGCGTAAAAGTTGGAAATTCGTACTCAATAAAATTTCCAGGATAAAGAGTTGTATCCAATGATGTTTGGATAATATGAGGTTGAGTTACTTTATCACATGAAACATTCAACCCAATTGCAAGGATTAATCCACTTAATACTGCTAATGACTTTTTCATAATACTTTAATCTATTTACTAGAACGTAGTTGTGAACGTAAAGGTTAGACCATTTGTGGCAGGTACAGGTCGACAAACCCCTCCAATACAAAATATTCCTTCTCTTTGCTTACCAAACGTAAACATGAATCTAGAACTGTTATGTGTATATCCAAATGATCCTAACAAATAATGTAAACGGTCTTTAACGGTTGAATTACCATAATTCCACTGATCCATCACAGCGACAAACCAACCTGGTGAAATGGTATATTCTAACAAGGCTGTTGCCCAGTTTCCTCTATCTTGTTTTGTGAACAATCCCTGAATCTCCATTCGCAAAGCATGCTTTCTGTTGATTTTGTATTGCATATCTATAACTCCGATATCGGAAGTGATATAACCACTTGCTTTCTTAGTAACCGTATTTACTTCGTTGTTAAAGACAAAGTGGAAATAGTGTGCGCTGGCCTTGAATTTTTTATTGAATTTACGTGAAACGTGGAAGTTCAAATCAAAGTTGTATAAACTATCACTTCCATCAAAAGGACGCCCCTCATAGGCAATACGATCAACATTAAAGTTCATATTGCTTGTATGTTGAACAGGAGCGGTTACAACGGATACATTTAAGTGAAGGTCTGTTCCGTATTTTCCTCCAATTTTAGTCTTTTTCGGAATCTTGTAAAGAAAATCCAATTGGTAAGCAACCTCACCGTTGGGCTGAGATGCATAAGGATACAAGGTTCCTGCAAGGTTGTAAGTATGTTGATTACTCAATGCTGGAAGGTAATTGATGAACAATTGGTTTCCAATTACATCACGCTGAGATCGGTAACTTAAGTTGTCAATAGATTTCGCTGATAATAAGATTCCCAATCCTTTTTTGGAATATCCCATGTTAATTAAGATTCCATGACCACTGTTATAGATGTAGTTATTTTGAGCAGATGGATCGTTTTCTTTGTGAATGTACTCTCCATTAATGTAAAACTTCGAGTATCTCAATGAAAGACGACCTCCATATGAACCAACGTTTTTAGGAATGATAAGTGTATCATTATTTGCCGATTCGTATTTACTTACAAAACTACCTCCGAGGGAAACTTTTAATTTGGAATCAGAGAAACTTGGAATTAGATCATTCAAATTCACATCCCCATCGAAACCTCTTACAACACCTTCGGACAAAATAACCTTTCCATCGTCAAAATTAAATCGCTGACGACCGTAAACCCCTTTTAATTGCATCCCTTTAATCGGAGAGAAACGAATTCGAGCACCGTCCATAGCGTTATCTAATCCCAAAGCACGTTCTTCATACGAACGAAAGATTAAACCACTACCAAATTGCTCAAAGAAGTTACCCATGGTAACCTGAATCTTTTCTCCCGAATATTCAGCAAAGCGATATCCTATCCCAGTTCCACTATAAAAAGCCGGATAACCAGCAATAGAAGGTAAATAACTCTCAAAACGAACACCCGTTCTGAATTTCCCTAATGAATAATTGACATTCAAATAGGAGTTCATTACTGCTTTTTGCTCAGGGGCAAAAGCTCCAATGGTAGAATCATCATTCAAGTACTGAATGGTGGTTTCCATATTCCCAGTCACATTAGCTCGATCGAAAATCTGATTTTGAGCTATCGAACAAAAGGGTAGGAACAGTACTAAACTGCTTAAAAGTTTTTTCATGAATCCGGGATGTTTGTTTTGTTACGTTTTCTTCTTATTTACTGATCTTACGAATTTCGTCGTACAATTCTTCTTCGTCTCCAGGAGAGAATCCACTATGTGTCCATACAATCGATCCTTCTCCGTTTAACAAGAACGTTTGAGGAACGTTGTTAACACCTAAAGCTCGTTTTAAATCACCATTTGGGTCTAACCAAATATCGTAATCCCATCCTGCAGCGTTAACAGTAGGTTCAACTTTGTGTTTGTTTCTTTCATCATCAATTGAAACAGCGACTAATTTAACTCCAGTCTCTTCTACAAGATCATCGTAGTCATCCATGATAGTATTTAATTCAAGTCGACAAGGTTTACACCAAGTAGCCCAGAACGAAATAACTATTGGATTCCCATCATTTGAAACTTCTGCGGTATTAATGTCATGACCCTCCATATCTTTGATCATAACGGTAGGCATTTTTTTACCGGTATCAATTCCGCCATCATTAACAAATGATAGTGTGGCAAACAAGCCTGCTGCGATAAGGAGTATACTTAATTTTTTCATAATTTTTTGTTTATTCTAGACTATTCAAATATCAGACCAAAATTCGGTGGAATCAAATGTAGAAATTAATTTCAGTGAATTCAAGAATTTAATCCTGATATTCTTGAGATTCCAAAGGGGTTAAAAGGGCTTTTGAGAAACAAAAAAAGAGCCGTTACAAACGTAACGGCTCCTTCCGAATTTTATATAAAGTCAACGGCTTACTTTACAGAAAGCTTAGTTGTTTTAGATTCGTTGTTAACAGTTGTTTTAACTGTATAGATTCCAGCTGAGTAATCAGCAACATCTACTTGGTAGAAGTACTCTCCAGCAGAAAGGTTGTCAGTG
This sequence comes from Flavobacteriales bacterium, assembly GCA_022361195.1. Taxonomy (GTDB): domain Bacteria; phylum Bacteroidota; class Bacteroidia; order Flavobacteriales_D; family Crocinitomicaceae; genus JAKSBJ01. The sequence goes on along the minus strand of JAKSBJ010000223.1, from coordinate 81,799 downwards.
TTAGAACTGTAAACCATTTCTCCTAATAAGTTGTAGATTTCTACAGTAACGTTAGAAGCCTCTTCTAAAGAAACTTTAATGTTAGTCATGTCAGCAGATGGGTTAGGGAATACAGATACGTTGAAGTTCTCAGCAGAAACTTCTTCGATTCCATCAACAGCAGCGTGAGCATCAGATCCAGCATTAAGGATTTCTCCAGTAGATCCGTCAACCAAGATACCAATAACATGTACGTTAGCCATATCCCAATCAGATCCGATAGCGATAGTATAAGTATGAGACTCAGTAGTACCAGCTACACCTACAGTTGGAAGTGATCCAGAAGCTCCTAAGATTTGGTTATCACCTAAAGCACGAGCTACGTGATCGTACTCCATGTCAGCAGCAGGAACAGGGTTCCCAGCAGTTGTCCAGTCGTGACCAGCACCATCTAATGGTCCAGCTCCACCACCGTCATAGTAGTTAGCTTGAGCGTATCCTGAAGAAGTTCCAGTTACGTTATCCTCAACAACGATAGCACCTAATCTGTAGTCTCCATTCCATGGTCCTACGATATCAGCTGTAATAGTAACTTCCATGTTTCCACCAACTTCTTCGTACTCAGCAGTAATAGAAGCAGGAGAAATAGTGTTAACTCGTGCAGAATGCATAGCAGAGAAGTTAGTTGGGTCACCAGCTAAAACTCTATCTACACCAGCACCAGGATATCCACCAGGAACGTAAGTTCCGATAGCACCGTCGTAAGAAGCAACAACCATTGGGTCACCATTGTGAACAGCAACACCGTGGAAAGTAGAAGTAGACTCCATGTCCTCAAGTGCTACAGCACCTCTTGGACACCATCCACACCAAGTACCAGTTTTTTCTTCACCTACAGTGTGTTTTTCTGGAACTTCAGTAACAGTATTAACGTTTCCAGTCATACAGTCATTTGCAGGCTCAGCATCGTCAACTAAGTCAGCACAAACTTCAACAGAGTAAGCAGTTCCTCCAACAGCATTCAATTGATCTGTATGAGTGAAAGTATATGTTCCACCAGAAGCAATAGAAGTAGAGATAGTTTCAGTGTTTGGTCCAGTACCATCATCCCAAGTAAGGTCGAATGAAGTAATAGTCATTGCACCGTTGTTTTTTACTTCACCTTCAATGTTAACCATTCCAGCTTCAACAAAAGTTTGAAGGTTTAATGAGTTAACAGAGATATCGTAATCAGGAAGCGTTGCAACAGTTACGTCATCAACAACCAACATGTTCATGTTAGTACAAGAGTGGTGACGGAATGCAATGTAAATAGTAGAACCGATGTAAGCAGATAAATCTACTGAACGATTCAAAACTTCTTGATCATCAGCAAGTGTTTCAGTGAAAACTTCATCAGCAGCTAATAAAGAAGCTACATCTGTTCCAGTGGCAACCAATACTGAATAATTCTCTTCATGGAAAGGAGCTCCTTGAATAGTTCCTGTTGTCCAAGATAAAACACAGTTACCAGCAGCACCTGGAATAGAAATTCCTGCAGTTGAAACCATGTAGTTGTCAGGATTTAAGGCTCCGTCAGCACCTGTCCAAGATCGTGACTGAGCAAAATCTCCGTCAAATGGCACTGCACTTCCGTAAGCAGCTGCATTAGAGATATTCCACTCGTTTCCGTCACCATCAGCGTCGATGAGTGTCCAGGATCCAAGACCTGAAGCGAAATCATCGCTGAAGTAAGTCTGTCCGTAAGCTCCAGCAGTGCAAAGCGCTAGAACCGGTAGTAAAATTTTTTTCATAATTAAAATTCTTTTTTTAAGGTTGATACCAAATGTAAGACAAATTTAGTGATTTATTAAGAATTGAAATGCATGTGTTCTTGAAATCCTAATAAGGCTAAAAAAACCAGCTTACAGATTTAAAAATCTGATTGTCAAGTAATTGAGTCGATAAAAAAGCTGTCCATCATAAGTGTGTTAAAAATCAATAAAAAGTGTTAATAGTTGCTTTTTTTGCGTTTTTGAATCGATTTTTCCAAAAAACGAACCTATTTATTTGTTTGTTTTTTAGGCTGTTGTAAAAAATCTATTTTTCAGATAGATTAAAGGTGAGTTTAGATTGAATTTTGTACATGTCTAAGCAATTCAGGAAATCTGATAAATAATATTGAAATCCTAAATTAATGTTAAGAAGGCACCTTTGTAACAGTTTGTTTACGATCGACCACTCCTTTTTTGTATATTTGTAAGTATAACGTGACGAAAATAAGATAGGATGAAGAAAATTTTTACATTATTATTTACAATTGGACTTGCTTCTGTGGCAAGTGCCCAAATAGGAATCTACATTGAGGATGAAGCAACGGATGTTTCAGGAACAATCGTTGACTTAGCAGGAGGAGAATCAATTCATGAAAACTTTGATGTGATTAATGAAGGTGATGCTGCCTTAACATTAAGATGTACACGAGTTAAATTACAAACTGTTGACGGAGCTACCGATTATTTATGTTGGGGAAAAGATTTGGTTTCAGGAATCTGTTATCCATCAAGTACTGTTGGTCCTAACGATCCGTGGACTACTCCGGATGAATATGTATGGGAACCAGGAGATGATGGTTTATTATCAGTATACCACGTAGCTAACGGAAATGTTGGTGTGGCAATGTATCGTTACTACATTATCGATAACTCTGATAATTTATTAGATTCTGTTGATGTTCGTTTTACATCAACTGTTGGTATTGACCAAACAGAAAATGCAGAGTTTAACAGCTATCCAAATCCTACGTCGGACGTTTTCAATATCCAAATGTCAAATAATGCACAAGGTGACAACTACACTGTTGCATTGTACAACATTGTTGGAGAAAAAGTAATGGATGTTACTTTAACTGAGGGAACAAATAAATTAGATGTTTCTTCTCTAGTAAATGGAGTTTACTTCTACTCGATTTATAAAAATCAAGATGTAATCGAAACGAAAAAAGTAGTGGTTAGAAAGTAAGTTTTTACCACAAAATAATATTGAAAACCGGTCTTCTTTGGAGGCCGGTTTTTTTGTGCATTGATGTTCAGAAATCGTCTTTGTATAATTTTTATTCATCCAAAAACAGATTGACTATTGAAAACCTATATTTTTCTTCTGCAGTCGAATAAGGAGATGAAAAGATTGAGATGAGATGATCTCAAAAGTTGAAGGTTGACTATAACAGAATACAGTTTTTGAATTGGTGAACAGATCTTTTTTATAATCAATTCTTAGATTCCTGGATTAGTTGGTCTACTAACTCAGGTAGTTTCTCGGAGGCTTTTCCTTTAAGGTGATGAAGATTTTTTTGCTTAGCAGTAGAAAGTTCATTCAAATCCACAATGTATTTTTCAGCATGAGGAGGACAAGCGTAAACAAGGTTGGCTGCTGGATAGACATTGAGAGAAGTACCAACCACAATTAAAATATCAGCCTCTTTCATGATTTGTTCCGCATCAATCATCTTAGGAACAGCCTCGCCAAACCAAACCACGTGAGGACGCAATTGGCCACCATCTGGTGCTAAATCACCCAATTCAATTCTACTCCCCTTTACAGGATAGACCTTTTCCGTGTTTAAAATACTCTGAGCAAAAAGAATTTCTCCATGCAAATGAAGAATGTTCTTTGACCCTGCACGTTCATGTAGGTCGTCAATGTTTTGTGTGATAATTTGAACATCAAAATAGCGTTCTAATCGAACCAAAGCAGAATGAGCCTGATTAGGTTTTGCTTCCAAAACCAATTCACGACGCATATTGTAAAATTCTAAAACCAGTTCGGGGTTTTTACGCCAGGCCTCTGGGGTAGCTACATCATTAATGTCATGCTTATCCCATAAACCACCTTTATCCCTGAATGTTCCCAGCCCACTTTCGGCACTTATTCCAGCTCCGCTTAAAACAACTATTTTGGACTTTTTTCTTTTCACCTTTAATTATGATGTTGTTCTAAAATTAATGAAATAATTAATTCTCCTGTGTTGCTTTAAATTTTTTATCTTTAGCCGCTTAATTAAAGGGGAACTCTACATGGGAAAGATCAGAAAAAAAGATGCATTGGACTATCATTCAAGCGGAAGGCCGGGGAAGATTGAAATACAACCTACTAAGCCTTATAGCTCGCAGCGGGATTTGTCCCTTGCCTATTCTCCAGGAGTTGCCGACCCTTGTATCGAAATTGCTGAAAACCCGTCGGATGTCTATAAATATACCTCTAAAGGAAATTTAGTAGCTGTTATCTCAAACGGAACTGCAGTATTGGGACTAGGGAATATTGGCCCCATGGCTTCTAAGCCTGTGATGGAGGGAAAAGGACTGCTCTTTAAGATCTTTGCTGATATCGATGTTTTTGACATTGAAGTAGATGCATCTGACCCTGATAAGTTTATTGAAACTGTAAAGGCTATTTCACCCACTTTTGGTGGAATTAACCTTGAAGATATTAAAGCACCCGAAGCATTTGAAATTGAAAGAAGACTAAAAGAAGAACTGAATATTCCGATCATGCATGATGATCAGCATGGAACGGCTATCATTTCTTCAGCAGCTCTTTTAAATGCATTGGAAATTGCTGAGAAAAAAATTGAAGACATAAAAGTTGTTGTTGTTGGAGCAGGTGCCGCAGCATTTTCGTGTGCAAACCTTTATTTAGCATTAGGAGCTAAAAAGAAGAACATTTATATGTTCGATAGTAAAGGTTTACTCACGACAAAACGAACCGATATAGACGCGCATAAGTCACAATTTGCTGTTCATGATGAAACAGCTGATTTGGCTGAAGTGATGAAAGATTCAGATGTGTTTTTGGGATTGTCAAAAGGAGGGTTAGTTTCAAAGGAAATGGTAAAATCCATGGCCAAAAATCCAATTGTTTTTGCATTGGCAAATCCTGAACCGGAAATTTCTTACGAAGAGGCGACTTCAGTAAGAGAGGATATAATTATGGCTACTGGCCGATCAGATCATCCTAATCAGGTAAATAATGTATTGGGATTCCCATTCATTTTCCGCGGAGCTTTAGATGTTCGTGCAACTTGCATCAATGAAGAAATGAAGCTCGCGGCGGTGAAAGCTATTGCTAAGTTGGCTAAAGAAGCTGTTCCAGAGGATGTGATAGAAGCTTATGGTGAAAAGAACATCTCTTTTGGTCGTGAGCAAATTATTCCAAAGCCTTTGGATTCAAGATTAATTACAACCGTTTCTCCAGCTGTGGCAAAAGCCGCTATGGATTCGGGAGTTGCTCAACATCACATTGAAGACTGGGATGAGTACGATACCATTTTGAGAAAACGATTGGGCTTGGATAATAAACTTGTTCGGGATTTAACCGAGAAAGTGGTGAAGAATCCAAAGCGGGTTGTTTTTGCTGAGGCGGACAATTTCAGAATTTTGAAAGCTGCTGAAATTGCAGCTGACGAAGGTTTTGCTCAACCCGTACTATTAGGTAGAAGAGAAAAGATATTAGAGTTGATTGAGGAAAATGGTCTGGAGTTTAATGGTAATATGACCATTGTTGATCCAAAAGACGAATCGCAAAAAGCAAAATGCGAAGAGTACGGTAAACTCTATTTTGAAAAACGAAAAAGAAAAGGATTCACTCTTTTTGAATCTGTTAAGATAATGCGGGAAAGAAATTACTTTGGTTCCATGATGGTGGAAACCGGAGAGGCAGATGCTTTAATTTCTGGAATTACGCGTAAATATGTGGATGTAATTAAACCAGCTTTGCAAATTGTTGGAAAGCAAGAAGGAGTAGACAAGGTAGCTGGGATGTATATTTTGATTACCAAACGGGGTCCTATCTTCTTTGCTGATACAACGGTTAATTTTGACCCAACTGCTGAGGAGATTGCAGAAATCACCAATTTGGTTGCAAAGAAGGCTCGTCGCTTGAAAGTGCATCCGCGAATTGCATTATTATCGTATTCAAACTTTGGTTCGTCCGAAGGGGCAGATGCAAGAAAAATGCAAAAGGCATTGGAAATCATTAGAGAACGTTATCCTAACTTAACGGTTGATGGTGAAATCCAGGCGAACTTTGCTTTGAATGGCGAGTTGATGATGGAAAAATTCCCTTTCTCAACCTTGGCAAATAAAGAGGTAAATACCTTAATCTTCCCAAATCTTTCTTCAGGAAACATTGCTTATAAGTTAATGCAGGAAATGGGAGATGATGTGGAGGCTATTGGGCCAATTTTGCTTGGAATCAAGAAGTCTATTCATGTCTTGCAATTAGGAAGTTCGGTAAGGGAAATTTTAAACATGATTAAAGTGGCGGTACTGGACGCACAAACAAAATAAAACTATGATAGCGCATTTAAACGGACGTTTGGTTGAAAAGACTCCCACAAGTGTAATTGTGGAGTGTGCAGGTGTTGGTTACTTTGTAAAAATTAGCCTCAATACTTTTTCAAAACTGGGAGATGATGAGAATATCAAAATATTTACCCAGTTACAAGTTCGTGAGGATGCACATACACTATATGGATTTTATTCTCTGAAAGAGAGAGAAATGTTTAATCATCTGATTTCGGTTTCTGGGATTGGAGCGAATACGGCAATTTTGATGTTGTCGGCGATGACATCAGATGAAATTGCATCGGCAATTGTGAACGAAGAGGTGGCTGTTATTCAGAGTATAAAAGGAATTGGAGCCAAAACGGCTCAAAGAGTGATTATTGATTTGAAGGACAAGGTTGTGAAATCTGACTTTACTACGGAAAATATCTTTGTTACAGACAATACAAATCAAAATGATGCGTTAACTGCTTTGTTATCTTTGGGATTTGATAAAAAACGAGTGGAGAAAGTGATAGCGAAAGTAATAACAGAAGATCAAACCGTAGAAGATATTATTAAAGAAGCACTAAAGGTGCTGTAGTTGTGAAAAGAAACTTACTTGTTATACTATTTCTGGGGTTCTCCTTACACTCCCTCGCAAAAAGCGATGGCGAATTATTGGAGTACAATCATGTGGATACGCCTAAGACACAGTTGCCTTTTCCAATTCATGATTATTACGATTATACTAACAAGAAGGACTCTCCAATGAGTCTAAGTGATCCGGATAATTTAAAGACAGAAATTGTCTACAATCCGGAAACTGGGATGTACGATATCTATCAAAAAATAGGAAATCGTATGTACCGTCAACCCACCTCCCTGACTTTGGAAGAATACATGGAGTACCAACGTCAAAAGGCCTTAAAAGACTATTGGGGAGAAAAGGTTGAAGAAACATCAGATAAAGAGAAAAACATCATCCCACCATTAAAGGTTCAGGGTAAAGCCTTTGATATGATTTTTGGAGGAAACGAAATTAAAATTCGTCCTCAAGGATCGGCAGAATTGTCATTTGGAGTCAATATTTCAAGATATGATAATCCAATTTTACCTGTAAAGCAAAGAAGGGTTCCAACTTTTGATTTCCAGCAAAGAATTCAATTGAACATGGTAGGGCAAATTGGGGATAAACTCAAGTTGACCATTGCTCAGAATACGGAAGCCACCTTTAATTTCCAGAATCAGGTAAAAATTGAATATACAGGTTACGAGGATGAGATTATCCAAAAAATTGAGGCAGGTAATGTTAGTTTACCATTGAACACAACTTTAATCCAGGGATCACAAAGTTTATTTGGTATCCGTACGGATTTAAAATTTGGACGTTTAACGGCTCAAACTATTTTCTCTCAGCAAAAAGGGAAACGTCAGGAGATTAATGTAGCAGGAGGAGCCCAGGTACAAGACTTTGAGGTAAAGGCAGATAACTATGAGGCAAATAAACACTACTTCTTAAATTATTATCATCGTGAGCACTATGATTCGGCCATGCAGACGATGCCAATTGTTAGTTCACCAATTAACATCACCAAAATCGAAGTTTGGGTAACCAACCGTATTAACAAAGTAGAGGATACACGAAATATTGTTGCTTTTACCGATTTGGGAGAGCATGATGCAGAATATTGTGAGGGTGGTCCAATGATGTTTAATGGAAATATTCCGGACAATGATGCCAACGAACTTTATTCAACTATTGTCAATTCAACAGATGTTAGAAGTTTTTCTTCTGCAGTGGTAGAATTATCAACCTTTGTGGGTGCTCCGGGTCCATTTAACCAGTCGGTACATTATGAAAAAGTAGAAAATGCCCGAAGATTAAGTGAACAAGAGTTTACCTATAACGCCCAATTAGGATTTATCTCCTTAAAAGCTCCGCTCAATCAAGATGAGGTATTGGCAGTTGCTTACCAATATACGTATAGAGGTAAAACTTATCAGGTGGGTGAATTCTCAACAGATGTTCCGGTTGAAGAAGGTTCAAAGACAGCTTTGATATTGAAACTCCTTAAGCCTACTGTAGTCAACCCACAAAATAAGACTTGGGATTTGATGATGAAAAACGTTTACTCTATTGGGGCGTATCAGGTAAGTGCTTCGGATTTTATTTTTGATTTGTGGTATAACAATCCACAAACTTCTGTAAACATCAACTATTTACCTTATGATGGGGTGGATGATAAATTGTTAATGCAACAATTGGAGTTGGATCGATTAAATCTGAATCAACAATTACAGGCTGATGCACGTTTTGATTTTGTTCCGATAACCTACGATGGAAATAAGGCGATAAATGGAGGTACCATTGACCCCAGGACAGGACGAGTCTACTTCACAACCATCGAGCCTTTTGGTAAAACACTGAAACAGAAACTGAGTAGTGAAAGTTCGCTGGCCCCAAATCAGGTAGATGCGATTACATATCAGGAGTTATATGACTCCACCAAAACGGCTGCACAGCAAATACCAGGTAAAAACCGTTTCACCCTAAAAGGATCGTATAAATCTTCGGTGAGCTCTGAGATTTCGCTGAACTCCTTGAACATTCCTGAAGGATCTGTAACTGTGACGGCGGGTGGAGTTAAACTAACCGAGAATGTGGACTATACGGTTGATTATAACCTGGGAAGAGTAAAAATCTTAAATCAAGGTATTTTAGAATCTGGAACACCAATTAAAGTTCAGTTAGAAAGTAATTCATTGTTTGGCTTCCAATCCAAATCACTAGTTGGGGCTCACTTTAATTATGAGTTTAATAAAGACTTTAACTGGGGAGCAACGGTAATGAATTTGACCGAAAAACCGTTGACTCAAAAAGTGAATGTTGGTGATGAACCAATTAGTAATACAGTTTTAGGAACCGATATTAGTTATAGAACGGAGGTGCCTTTCTTGACGAAGATGGTAGACTTTTTACCAATCATTTCAACAAAAGAGAAATCAACCATTAATGCCTATGGAGAGTTTGCGTATTTAATTCCACGAACACAACGAGCAATTAGTCGTGAAGGAATTTCATACATTGATGGTTTTGAAGGAAGTCAAACGGCTATTGATATTAAGACATTCGGAACCTGGAAATTGGCCTCTGTTCCTCAAGGACAGCCAGACCTGATTCCGGAAGGAGATTCAAAAATTGGGTTATACTCAGGGTTTAACAGAGCGCAACTAGCCTGGTATGTTATTGATGCAACCGTTTTCTACAATACACAAGGGTCAAATATCATTCCTGATCACATCAAAAATAATACGGAGATTTTGGAGGATTCTCGAATGCATTCAATCTCTCAAACTCAATTATTCCCGCAAAATCAACCACCAGCAGGAACGTTAAATAATATTCCTGTATTGGATTTGGCCTATTATCCAAATGAAAGAGGGCCATATAACTTTGATACCACTGCAGCTTACATTGAGCCGGATGGTACTTTCAACAATCCTGAAGATCGTTGGGCAGGTGTAATGCGATCATTGACAACTACCAATTTTGAAACGGCGAACATTCAGTTTATCCAATTCTGGATGCTAGATCCATTTAATGATGATGCAACAGATAGTGGAGCGGTGAACATGGGAGGTGGAGATCTTTACTTCAACCTTGGAAACGTTTCGGAGGATATTTTACCAGATTCAAGAAAGAGTTTTGAAAATGGTTTGCCGGCAAGTCAAACTTTCGATCCGAATAGCTATGATACAACGACATGGTCGGTGGTATCCAACCAACAAATAATTGTAAACGCATTTGATAATAATTCCAGTTCACGTCAGTTTCAGGATGTTGGTTTGGATGGTATGAATGATGATGCAGAGGCCAGTAAGTTTAGCGACTTTATCAACTGGGTAAATGCCAGCTCCTTGACTCCTGCAGCAAAAGCAGCCTTACTAAATGACCCATCATCCGATAACTATAATTACTATTTGGATGATGATTATGATTCAGAGGAGTTTGACATCTTAAGAAGGTATAAATACTACAACGGAACGGATGGAAACTCGCCTACATCCGAAATGGCCGATACCATGAATAACGATGGTTATCCAACACAGGCAATTACAACACCGGATATTGAGGATTTGAACCTTGATAATAACTTGAGTGAGACAGAAAGCTATTTCCAATATTCAGTTAGCCTTCGTCCTTCAGATATGGTAGTAGGACAAAACTACATTACTAACGAACAGGTGGTTGAGGTAAATGATGATGGAAAAACTGAACGTTGGTATCAGTTTAAAATTCCAATCGAAACTCCTGATAGGGCAGTAAATGGAATCTCAGATTTTAGATCGATCCGTTTTATGAGAATGTTCGTGAAAGGCTTTGATCATCCTGTGGTATTACGATTTGCGAGGTTGGAATTGATTAGAGGTGAATGGCGAAAGTATTTGGATAACCTCAATGAACCGGGTGAATTTATTCCGGATGACCCTAACTCAACCGAATTTAATTTAGCGGCGGTGAACTTAGAGGAGAATGAGCAGAAAGAACCAGTTGGATATATGATTCCTCCAGGAATTGTTCGAGAGCAGGATAATGGTTCTATTAACTTACGTCAATTAAATGAGCAGTCTCTTTCACTAGAAATTTGTGGATTGAAAGATGGTGAGGCAAGAGCAAGTTATAAGAATGTTTCTTTCGATATCAGATCGTATAGAAAACTAAAAATGTTCGTTCACGGAGAAGCAAGAGGTGCAATTGAGTCGGATCTTCAGGATGATCAGTTAACGGTTTTCATTCGTTTAGGAACTGACTTCGTAGATAACTATTATGAGTTTGAGGTTCCGTTAAAATTAACGCCGTGGAATACACCAGCTCAGGTAGGAAATGACTACATCATTTGGCCAGAAGAAAATAACATTGAAATTGTATTTGAAGAGTTGTTGGATTTGAAAATTGAGCGAAATAAGAACAATGTTTCAACCACCACAGAGTATGTAGATGTAGTTGTTGGGGAAGATGGAATTTCAAGACGAATTAAAATCAAAGGAAATCCAAATTTACAGGGGATGAAGGTGATTATGCTAGGGGTAAGAAACCCTGGAAAAGATACCAATCACCCTTGGATGCACGCAGAGGATGGACAGGAAAAATGTGCAGAGGTTTGGATGAACGAATTGCGATTAACGGACTTTGATCAACGTGGAGGTTGGGCTTCAACAGCACGAGTTTCAATGCAGTTGGCTGACTTTGCAAACGTAAACGTTGCGGGTAACTATTCAACTCCGGGATGGGGATCAATTGAGAAAAAAGTAAGTGAGCGTCAACGAGACACTCAAAAGTCATTTGACTTGTCATCTAATGTAGAACTAGGACAGTTCTTTGGGCGAAAAATGAACTTGCAGGTTCCATTCTATTTTGGTTATTCGGCTGCAGCCATCGATCCGCAATTTGACCTTCTGGCACCTGATGTTCCATTAAAGGAATACGATGTGGAAACCCGACAGGAGAGGGTGAAGCTATCTCGAGATGTAACTATTCGTAAGTCCTATAACTTTACAAATGTACGAAGGGAACGACCGGTAGGAAAAGAAATTCGACCTTGGAATATTGAGAACTGGTCAGCAACTTATTCTTACAAAGAATTGTACCGTAGAGACATCAATACGGAGCATGATATTACCAAAACCTATCGAGGTGGTTTAACCTATAATTACTCTGGTAAACCATTATTAGTAGAGCCGTTTAAGAAGGTGAAATTCTTTAGAAAATCAAAATGGTTCCGATTAATCAGAGATGTAAACTTCTACCTCGGACCAAAAGCATTAGGGTTTAATACGGAATTGCAGAGACTCTACAATGAGCGTCAGAATAGAAATGCTCTAGATACAAATTTCATTTTCCAACCTACTTACCTCAAAAACTTTACATGGGTTAGGAACTATGATTTCAAGTACGATTTAACCAAGAACTTTAAATTCACTTTTGGGGCTTCTAATAATGCGATTATCCTCGAGCCTGCGGGAATTATTGACCGAAATGCGGAAGAAGGCACGACGGCCTATGATAACTACCAGGAGTTCAAAAACTATGTGGGAAGTGCGTTCCGTCCTTTTGATGGCGACTCCATTAAGTTTGGTGGATATACTATGAATTATGCCCACAATTATAATTTGACTTATAAAGTTCCGCTGGATAAACTACCACTAACGGATTGGTTATCGGCGAATGTTAAACTACGTTCAAGTTATGATTGGCAACGTGAGCCATTAGCCTTGCCAGATTATGGTCACACCATCCAAAACTCCAGAAACTTCTCAGTAAACGGACAGGCTAACTTCCGTAACTTGTATAACAAAGTTGGATGGTTTAAACGAATTAATGGAGGCCGTGGTGGTAGAGGTGGTCGAAGTACTAAATCAACTTCTTCCCGAGGAAATCAAACGGACAGTAAAGACAAGGATAAGGACAAGAAGAACAAGGATAAAAAAGACAAGAAAAAGGAAGAAATCCATCCTGTATTTAAAACGATAGGTCGATTAATAATGACGGTGCAAAATGCCTCATTTACTTATACGGAAACGGACGGAATGAGATTGCCAGGTTTTGATCAGGAGACAAGTTTGTTTGGGATGAATAATTTTGGTGCACCATCTTTCCGATTTGTGGCAGGACAGCAGAATTATGACCTATTAGGCCGTCCAACAAATGCCTGGGGACCTGATGGAGAGTTTGCTCCTTATGCGGCTAATAATGGTTGGTTGGTTCAGTTCCCGGAATTGAATTTGGAACACACTGTTTCACATACCCAATCCATTAATGGTCGATTGAGTTTGGAGCCGTTCAAAGATTTGAAAATTAACTTGACTGCAGATCGTAAGTTTACCAACAATGAAAACAGTTTTTATCGATACAATGATACATTGATAAATGCAGATGGTACTGTTGGTAATTGGGAATATCAAAACCGTGTAAATAATGGTTCAATCAGCTTTACAACTATTACCTGGAAAACAGCCTTTACACGATTAGATTCTACTTATGTATCAGACATCTTTAATCAAATGAGAGAATACCGTAAAGATGTTTCAGCGCAGTTAGGGCAGGAAGCGGGAACTGAATTAAATGCGGCGACAGGATATTATGATGGCTTTGGAGATAATCAGCAGGATGTGTTAATCGGATCATTTATGGCGGCTTATACGGGCCGGGGAACGGGCAATAAGTTCTTTGATCTCTTTAGTGCAATTCCACTTCCGAATTGGGACATCCGTTATGATGGATTGTCGAAGTTTGAATTCATGAAAAAGCACGTGCGTAATTTTACCATATCGCATGCTTATCGATCAAACGTAACGGTAGGAAATTTCCAAACCAACCTAGCTGCATTTGATGAATCAGGGAATCAGCAGTTGGATGCTTCTAACAACTACATTCCGGGACGTCAAATCAACAATGTAACCATCAGTGAACAATTTGCTCCTTTCCTTGGAATGGATGCGACATGGGTAGTTGGACAAAATGGTTTAGTAACCAAATTTGAGTATAAACGTGATCGTTCCGTAGCCTTAAATATTTCCAACTTGCAAGTAATGGAGATGAGGGGTAGAGAATGGGTGATTGGATCAGGATATAAGTTCTCTAAAGTAAGATTACCATTCCAGTTCCTTGGAAAAAAACCAGAGAGTGATTTAACCCTTCGTTTTGATTTATCGATCCGAAACAACATTGCTCTAGCCCGTAATATTTTGGAGAATACCAGTCAACCTAGTTCAGGACAAAAGATGTATTCAGTGAAGTTTAGAGCAGATTACAACATCACGGAGGCCTTAAACGTTGCGCTTTACTTTGAACGAGTTGCAAATACTCCGGTCTTGACAAATGCCTACCCTACGGCAAATACGAAAGCGGGTATTTCATTACGATTCAACCTGGCTCAATAACAATCCAATGAGTTTAGCTATTCATTTACGCCCAGCTGTCAAAGAAGACATGGAGCGTGTCCATCAATTAATAACCGAATTGGCAGTTTACGAAAAAGAGCCTGATGCCGTAACCAATACCATTGAAGGATTAAAAGAGGATGGTTTTGGGCCAAATAAAGTGTTTGACGCTATTGTAGCTGAGGTGAACGATGAAGTAGTGGGATTCGCTCTTTATTATACAAAATACTCTACATGGAAAGGTCCTTGTTTGTATTTAGAGGATTTTATTGTCACAGCTGATATGCGAGGACAGGGAATCGGGAAAAAGCTATTTGATAAGGTTTATTCTATTGCAAAAGAAAAGGGCGCAAAACGGTTTGAATGGCAGGTGTTGGATTGGAATGAACCAGCCATTAACTTTTACAAGAAATACGATGTAGTATTTGAAGATGATTGGCGAAATGCCAAAATCTTTCTTTAGTGCTGACGATTCAATAAAAAGTCAGCCAATAAACGAAGTGCTTCTTTCTTATCTTCTGCCACCTGAATATCGTTGAGATTTCCCATTGCAGTTGCATGATATTCATTCATTCTTTGAGTTGCCTTTTCCCGGATGTTTAATTCTTCATATAAGGCCATAACTCCTTTTACCTTGGTCTGTGGATCAGTTTCCTGTAAAAGTGCTCTTAAACGCTCTTTTTGTTCTTCATCGGCATCTTCCAAGGCTCTTAAAAGCAAGTAGGTTTTTTTGTTGGAGATAATGTCACCACCTATTTGTTTTCCAAATTGATCACCATGAGCATAAACGTCCAAAATATCATCCTGTAGTTGAAAAGCAATACCCAAATTCACTCCAAAGTTATAAAGTTCCTTACAGTCCGAATCGGATGCTTCTCCTACAATTGCTCCCATCTCAAGGCTACACCCAACCAAAACAGCTGTTTTAAGACGAATCATTTTGAGGTAATCGTCAATTGGAACTTCATCTAGACTCTCAAAATCCATATCCATTTGCTGCCCGTCACAAACTTCGGTAGCTGTTCTGTTAAACAACTCAAGGGTTCTCTTTAAAACAGTACCATCGTAAGTTGTAAGCAACTTAAATCCTTCTACCAACAAAACATCCCCGCTTAAAATGGCAATGTTTGAATTCCATTTAGAGTGTACAGTTTCTTTACCTCTTCGCAATGGTGCTTCGTCCATGATGTCGTCATGGATGAGCGAAAAATTATGAAATAACTCTATTGACAATGCAGCTGCCATTGCCCGATTGTACTCCGGATGAAATAGTTCATGCGACATGAGTGTTAAAACGGGACGCATTCTCTTTCCGCCTAAATTCAAAAAATAGCGAATAGGGTCGTAAAGATTAGCAGGTTGTTCAGGTAATTGGTAATTGGATAAAGCCTTTTCAATGGCTTCTTGATACTTTGAAAGACTAGATGTCATTAGAATCCTTTTTTGAGTCCTCTTCCTCGTATTTTCTCAGGGTTTGTTCAATCTCTAAATGCTCCAATTCAATGTCTTCTTCTTCGTCATATAAATGGAACATAGGTTCGGCCAATGCTTTATTGGAGATTTTCTTATCCATCCATAAAAGCAAAGTAGGTAGAATGATGAGGTTTGCAAACATGGCAATTCCCAGTGTAAGTGAAACCAAAATTCCTAAACCTTTGGTTCCTCCAAATTGTGAGAAAGTAAACATTAGGAAACCAAAGAATAGTACGATAGAGGTGTAAATCATACTGGTTCCGGTTTCTCTTAAGGCAATAAGAATACATTTACGAAGGTCGTGCTCATGAACTTTCAACTCTTGTCTAAACTTGGCCAGGAAGTGAATAGTGTCATCTACCGAAATACCAAAGGCAATACTAAATACCAAAATAGTTGAAGGCTTAACCGGGATTCCGAAATATCCCATAATTCCAGCAGTAAATAAAAGTGGAATAAAGTTAGGGACTAATGAAACCAGTACCATTCGCCATGAACGGAAGAGCACAGACATCAAAATACCAATGAGGATAATGGCAATTCCAAGAGAAATAAAGAGGTTCACAACCAAATATTGCGTTCCATTAGATGCTACAACAGAAGTTCCGGTATAAATTACATCCCACTTATTGAGGTCAATAGCTTTTTTTAGACTGTCATTAAAACCGGCTTCGGTATGATGTTGGGTGATATTTTTGTCACCACTTTGATAAAGTTCTAAAAGGTCAGCATCCTCCCCTGAATATACTCTGGCAATATCATTTTGAATATAAGGCTTGCTGGCATAAAGTTCGTTTAAAGCTTTCTCTTTCTTATCACCACTTAGTTTACTAATCTCAGTATACGAACTATCAAGGAAGCTTGCATCCGGGTTGATGATTTCAAACATTTTTGGCGAGATACTATCAACCAATGCTTGAATTTCGTATGAACCAATGTCCCGAATTTGACAAGAAATTTTAGTGATCATTCCTGTTGAATCCAGAAAGGCCTTGTAATCTCCAGCATCACTATCACTAGAACCTTCCAGATAATCTGAGATTCTCAATAATTTGGTGTCAGACGGAATTTCATACTTCTCAGGATTACCATTACTGTAAGCCATATTCAATACCTTAACCCCATCTGCAGCAGAAAGCGATTTAGAAGTGGTGTTAAATGAAGCCAAATACTCCTGTGCTTCTTCAATTTCCTTTAAACGAGTAAACCAGGTGTTTTCTTTTTTGGTTCTAAGTAGAATGTCAAACGGAATGGATCCTCCGAAATTGTCCTGAATAAACTGAAGATCGGTAGTAATAGGATCGTTTTGTGGCAAGTCACCTGTAATGTTTCCGGTTGTTTCAATTCTGGATGCACCATAAAATGCGATACCAATTACCAAAAACATCCCAACGTAAACAAGTTTTCGTTTGTACAAACTCAAATACTCTAGTTTTCCAACAGCAAGGTGTAGCCATCTTTTCTCTAAATGCTTAAGGTGCTGTGGTTTTGGGATTTTCGAATAACTCAACACCACTGGTAAAATGGTAATTGAGAGTAAGAATACCACCAAAATGTTGAGTGATGCAATTAGCCCAAATTCTGAAAGACGCTCTGAATTAGTAAAAATGAAAGTCGAAAAGCCAAGGGCTGTTGTTAAGTTGGTGAGGAAAGTCGCATTTCCAATTTTTTGAATAACCCGTGATAAGGCTTTGGCCTTGTTTCCATGATCAACAATTTCCTGATGGTATTTGTTGATGAGGAAAATGCAGTTTGGAATACTAATTACAATAATTAATGGTGGAATCAGAACCATCAAAATAGAAAGCTGGAAGTTCATGGCTCCAATACTTCCCAATGACCAAATTACACCAACTCCCACCACGATCAAACAAATCCATACAATTTTAATTGAACGGAAGAAGAAGAAAAGGAGGAGTGAAGTTACACCAATTGAAATCCAAATAAACAATCCTAACTCAGCTTTGAGTTTTGCTCCAACCGAAACTCGGATGTGAGGCATACCTGTTACCCGAATCTTTCCAAGTTGCTCTTCAAAATCGAGGGCGGTTGCTTCTACATCAAACAAAACGTTGGCCTTCTTCATGTCCACCATGATGTCTTCCGAAATAAAACACATCATCAAAGAAGCATTCGTCTCCTTGTTGTATAAAAGGCCATCGTAAAATGGATTTCCTCGAATGATTTGTTTTAAACTATCAACTTCGGCCTGACTTTGTGGCTTTTGCTTGACAACTTGATTGAAGAAGAATTTCTTTTCTTCCGTGTCCTTATGGATGTCATAGAGGTGAGCCTCTGAGAAAACGGAATCAACAGCATCAAATTCAGCTATTTTTTCTCCAAATTCATACCAGGCACTAAACTTCTCTAAAGTGTATAAATCTTCGGTTTGGATGGCAAAAATCAAAAGTGATTCGCTCGAACCAAATGAGTTCTTTAACAATTCATAGTTACGCTTTGGTTCCGAATCTTTCGGAAGCATGGTACCATACTTATTGTCAATTTTGATATTAGTAATCGCAAAGTATGCAAGAAAGACAGTGATTCCTAGTATTGAACCAAGAATAAAAATCCGGTTTCGTAAGATGAATTGCGAAAGTTTAAACCACATTTAGTACACCAAAATGAATAAGAGTCCAAAAGTAATCAATCAAAATGTAAAACGGAGGATAAAAGTGCTTCAATTATAGCAGAAACTTAAAAACTGATGAACTCCTGTGGATTGATTGGCTTTCCATTTTTCCACAATTCAAAATGCAAATGTGGCCCGGAGGTATTTTCACCACTATTCCCTACAATTCCAATAGGGTCTCCCTTTGTAACAGTTTCCCCCATTCTTTTGAGTGTTTGAGAGCAATGTTTGTAAACAGAAATGAGTTCACTAGAATGCTGAATCACTAAAATATTTCCTTCTGAAGCCATCCACCCATTTAAAATCACGGTCCCATCCAAACAAGCCACAATAGGATCGTCTTTTTTGGTAATTACATCCACCCCAAAATGCTTCTTTTGAGCATTGAATGATTGAGAAACAACTCCCTTAACAGGTGCAAAGAAAAACTCATAGTCGGCTGAATTGTTATCCGACTCAATAGTTTGACTACCATTTTCTATCTTCAAACGCAAAAGCGAATCCTCCTTGTTTTTAGAAAAATCAGGAGAATAGTTTTCATCTAGGTGATTATCATTTTTGTTGTAGGTACTATCATTGAAAGGTTCGTCGTTGAGGATATGATATAAGTCCTCCAAATACATTTGACGGGAATTGGTTTGTTCGTAAAGCGAATCAATCATTAAAGAGTTTTGTTGAACTTGCTCTGGACTTACATGGTCACTTTGTCCGCCCACTAAGCCTGAAAGAGGTGTGTAACGAAGTAGCAAAAACAAGGAAATGATAACAATGATGGTATAAAAGAACAAAAGTGTAAGCAAGTTGAGGGAAGAAAGACGAAAACTCCATTTTTCATGGTAAGTAGAATCATTGATAAAGGTTAATTTGTGTTTTTCCCTTATTCGATTGTACCAGGATTTTATTTTTGACGTCTCACTCACTTGTAAAATGCGAATTTAAGGGAATAAATTCGGATTTGTAGTGCAATAAAACTTCAAATGATGGAGTTAACTCAATAAGAGACACTTTTGGCAAAATTTTTGATTGTTTGTGAACAACTATTTGCCTATCTTTAACGTAGTTAAACTAGCTAAATGTTAAAAACCTGAAATTTTTTAAAAAGAGTAGGGGAAGTAAATCATAAAACCGACTGGAGCATAGAAAGAAGAAGAAAATGACGAAATGGCTCAAAATAGGATTAGTTAGTGCAGCATTTTTGACTGCAATTAACTCTTCTGCACAACTGGTAACTTCTACCTCAATGTCACCTACTGATCTAGTGGAGGATGTTTTGGTTGGAAGCGGGGTAGCTGTTTCTGGAGTTACTTATACCGGCTCTCCTGAGGCAATTGGTTATTTTGACGGATCTTCAACTAATCTTGGGTTGAATGAAGGGATTTTGTTAACCACAGGAACGGTTTTAAATACTAGTTCGGGAGGTTTGTTTAGTGAACCACAAGGACCTCATGGACCAAATAACAGTGGTGGAGCTGGATTGGATAATGAGTATCCAGGATACGGACCGCTTACTGCTTTGGCTGGGAGTGATACGTATAATGCAGCTGTTTTAGAGTTTGATTTTGTCCCACAAAATGATACGGTTTCATTCCGTTATGTTTTTGCGTCGGAAGAATATCCTGAGTTTGTTGACGGAGGATTTAACGATGCATTTGCTTTCTTTATCTCAGGTCCTGGTTTTGCTGGAGATTATAATATGGCACAAATTCCAGGAGGTGGAGGAATTGTATCCATTGATAATGTCAATAATGGGCCAACTAATTCGGGGCCATGTCAAAATTGTGCTTATTACGTTGAAAATGGTGATGGGGATGATTCACCCGAAATGGATAGTGATTACTACATTCAGTACGACGGTTTTACAGTGGTAATTACAGCTTTGGCTGAAGTAACCTGTGGTGAAACGTATCACCTTAAAATTGCTATTGCCGATGCAGGTGATGGTTCATACGATTCAGGAATTTTCTTAGAAGCTAATAGTTTAGATGCGATTCCTTCTTTTGATATTGATGCCGATTTGGACTTAAATGGTTTTGATGATGGTACAACAGCAGCAGAAGGATGTGAAACAGCGACATTTACCATTAGCCGATCGGACATTTCGGAAGAAGTAATTCTTCCAATAAATGCTGCTGGTACAGCAACTGAAGGGGTAGATTACGAAGCTTTACCTCCGTCGGTGACTTTCCCAGCTGGAGTGGCAACAGTAAGTTTCGATATTGAAATATATTCAGATCTATTAACAGAAGGTTTGGAGTCATTAATCGTTCAGGTAACCGCACCAGATCCTTGTGGAGATTCAGATGTTTTATCAACAACTATTAACATTCAGGATGTAAATCCACTAACAGTGACGGTGGCAGACGCTGATGTTTATTGCCCATTGGACGATGCAGTTTTAACTGCAGTTGTCTCGGGTGGATTACCAGATTATACCTATGATTGGGATAATGGGGAAACAACTCCTTCCATTACGGTAAATCCTGCTGTTACTACAGATTATTCTGTAACTGTTAATGACATTTGTATTGGAATTCCAGTTACCGTAAGTGCAACGGTGAATGTTCCGGATTATCCGCCTTTGGTAATCAATACAACTCCTGATATAACGGTTTTATGTCCAAATACTCCAAATGTTCTTGCTGTAGAGGTTTCGGGTGGAGAAGGAACATATAGTTATCAATGGACAAACGAAGCAGGTACAACTGTTTCGGTAGGCCCAACAGCTAATGTATCTCCAATGGTTACAACAACTTATACCGTTGTGGTAACAGATGGTTGTGGATCAACCATTGAGGGAGAAGTAACAGTGACGGTAACAGCTACGGTTTTGGAACTTGAAATGAGTCCTGATCAACTAATTTGCCCCGGTGACACTGCAGAAATCTGGGTAATTGCAACAGAAGGTTTAGGAGATTATACGTATTACTGGTTAGAAACCGGAGAAACTACGTCTA
Organism: Flavobacteriales bacterium; assembly: GCA_022361195.1. Classification (GTDB taxonomy): domain Bacteria; phylum Bacteroidota; class Bacteroidia; order Flavobacteriales_D; family Crocinitomicaceae; genus JAKSBJ01. The sequence continues at coordinate 60,515 of JAKSBJ010000223.1, read as the reverse complement.
ATATTAATGTGAGTCCGTCTTATACTACAACTTATACAGTTTCGGTTGAGGATGCATGTCACACCTATGATATAAAAGGATCAACAACTGTAGAGGTAGTTCGGCCAAATGCAAGCTTTAATGTTCTTACTGAAAAACCGATGGAAAACTTACCAGTTAGTTTCTTCAATACTTCTGAGGGAGATGTAGCCTGGTGGTGGGATTTTGGTAATGGAGATTTCTCTGATTTACATTCACCATTAACAACCTACGATTCAGAAGGTTGGTATGATGTAACGCTGGTTGCCTTTAATGAAATTGGTTGTACAGATACGGCTACTAAACAAATTTATATCAAGCCGGAGTTTTATTTCTATGCTCCAAATGCATTTACGCCAGACAATAGTCGATTTAACAATACGTACAAAGTAAGTGTTATTGGAAGTACAGATTTCCTTTTCCAAATCTTTAACCGTTGGGGAGATTTGATTTACGAAACAACTAATCCTGATTTTAGATGGGATGGTAGTATTGATGGGCATTTGGTGTCGGACGATGTTGTAGTGTGGAAGGCGAGAATTACGGATATGGAAGAAATCCCGCACGAATTTACCGGAACCATAGCTATTCTCCGCTAAATGATATTACATTTGCTTCGGATAGTTGTCTGATAGCCAATGCATCGTATTAAAAAAATAATCTCCTATTTATCAGTAACTCTTTTCTTAATAGCCTGTGGTGGCGAAGAAGAAAATGCTGTAGTAACTACACCCCCAGAACAAGGGCAAGTTTGGACTGACTCAATCTTTGGGACTATATCGGAGAAAGAAAGGTATTATCAACACCTGATTATTGAGGTTCCCGATCTTTATCAGGATAATCTGGATAGCTTAGGCAGTTGGATCGTTGAAAATCAGCCCGGGGGGTTAAAGTTTGATAACTGGTCACAGGACAGTATTGCTCGTTTAAAAAAACGATTGGATACCCTGGACATCATTCAGCCATTTATCCATGCAAACTATTTTGATCAATTAGAACTTTCTCATTATCCTTATTGGGAGAGTAATCCCAAGCTTGAATCGATGGACTATATCTCCGTTTTTTCCAAAGCAGGATTTAACCTGGTCGATTTTCAAACCAATTATAAGTGGACGCCAAAATATCAATCATGGTTAGATTCTGTTCGTCATAAAAAACAAATTTTCCCATTGGTTCGGCATTATTCAGATACTAAACTGAAAGAGGATTACGATCGCTTTTTTGATGATATGAGGTATATCGATCATATTCTTCAGCTTAATTTGAGTGTGTATGATACCATACAACTGGCCGAAGTACGAAAATCGGGGGGATTTAAGGGATTGTTTTTGGTGGATGCTTCAACGGAGTCAGTAAATCCACTGTTGGCAGGAGGTGCCGATTTACTTTTTTATAAACTCGATGCTGGTGATCCTTATAAAAGTTGGAATGCCGAAATGTCGGGCGAAGTATTTGAAGAGAGCACCAAGCGTATTTTACAGTTGAAAAGCAAAATGGGAACACCTACGTCAGTCGAACAAAATTTTGATTCAGAACTAAAATATGTCCGATCTAATTTGCAGCAAAAGTCAACGGCATTAATTTCCAATAAAGGAAAGCTAATCCCCTTTAAAAAACGATTTTCTATTTATGCCGAAGAAAAGGTCAAAATATTACCAAAGGTTAAGCGGGATTTAAATATCTCAACCTATAAAAAGGAACTCAATGTTGCCTTTGTCGAAAAACTAATTTCATCTGCCGATCCTAAAGTCATTTGTTTAAATGATACGACGGATAATGAGGTGCTAAAAGTGCTTTCTAAATTAGAACAGGATAAAAACACAGTAGTTTGTTTTTCTAATCCTGAGCATTTCGACAAATTAAAAGCTTTACCAAATCTGGTTTTTTACCCACATTCAAAACATACCGACTATACTCTCCTTGGACAACAAATGGCAGGTAGAATTAGCATGGAGGGGGATTTTTATACAACGGATAGTTTGTATAAGGGGAAGAAAATTCAGCCCTCGAAACTTGCTCGTACCATTCCTGAGTTCGTTGGCCTGGACAGAGATACTTTGGCGAGAATTGATTGGGCAGTTAAACAGGCAATGAACGGTAGAGCTTTTCCCGGCTGTCAGGTATTAATCGCAAAAGACAATTGTATCATTTATGATAAGTCTTTTGGACATCATTCTTACGAACGAAAAAAGTTGGTGACCGAAGAATCCATGTACGATTTAGCCTCTTTGACAAAAGTCGTGGCTACGACTATGATTGGGATGAAACTTTATGAAATGGAATCTTACCATTTGGGAGATAGTCTTTACATGTATCAGCCTGATTCATTAAAGGATTATCTCAGGTATCCAAGTACGATCCGTAACATCACCTTTCAGGAATTGTTTATTCACAAAAGTGGTTTGCCATCGGGCTTCCCTATTATTGATTACATGTTGTATACTAATGAGAAGGTAAATCGATTTGATAAATACTATTGTGATATTCCAGACTCTGTTTATAAAGTTGAGGTGGCGGAGAATTTTTATATGGAAAAGGAATATCAGGATTCAATGTGGTTAAAACTCAATTCTATTTGGTTGGATAAGACGAAACCGTATAATTACAGTGATGTTTCGATGAATTCACTTTACTTTTTCTTTAAAAGTATCATCACCACTAATCGTCGCAAGTATGATTTTACCCAATCGGATGACTTTTATGAAGACAAAGATCTATTTGTAGAATATTTGTACAATACTTACTATAAACCTTTGGGGATGGAACATAGTCGATATAAGCCATTGCGTCATTTTAGTAAAGATCAAATTGTGCCTACCGAGGATGAAAGTTATTGGAGAAAGCAACTTTTACAAGGGCATGTTCATGACCCCAACGCAGCTTTACATGGCGGGATTGCTGGGAATGCTGGGATGTTCTCAACGACAAATGATTTGGCTATTTTGGCTCAAATGCTTCTCAATGAAGGAATCTATGATGGTAAACGTTACCTAAAATCCGAAACAGTCAATAAATTTTCAAGTCGTCAGGATAATTCGCATCGTGGTTTAGGCTGGAACAAACCCACCATAACTTCGTCAGGTTATGGCTGTGCTGATTCTGCTTCTTTAGCAACTTATGGGCATACCGGATTTACAGGTACCTGTATTTGGATTGATCCAAGATCAGAACTGATATATGTTTTTCTTTCTAATCGAGTGCACCCAAAGGTGAATAACCGTATTTATCAATACGGTATCCGTAAAAGAATCCACCAATCAGCATATGATGCTATGATGAATGGTTCTGGAACCAGAAATTAAAGGCTTTTAGTTCGTCCTCCGTCAACAGGAACGTTTATCCCGTTAATGTAGCTCGCAGCCGGTGATGCAAGAAAACCAATAGCATTGGCAACCTCTTCTGGTTTTGCGATTCGTTTCATTGGAGAAGCATTGCTCATTTCTGTTAAAATTTCTTCATAAGAACGTCCAGTTTTAGCTGCCTTATTTTCAATGATTGATTTTAAACGAACAGTATCCGTTGCACCAGGTAAAACATTATTCACGGTAATGTTAAATTCACCCAATTCATTAGCCAATGTCTTACTCCAATTGGCTACAGCTCCTCGAATAGTATTTGATACTCCAAGATTTGGGAGAGGTTGTTTAACTGAAGTAGAAATAACATTGATAATTCGACCATATCCCGCCGACTTCATCTTTTCTTTTACAGCCTGAACTAAAACATGATTACAAATTAAGTGTTGTTCAAAGGCCGAACGAAATTCATCTAGACCAGCTACATTTACAGGCCCACCTGCTGGTCCACCCGTATTATTGATCAAAATTTCAATCGATTTGTCACTCAAGAAAGAAGCTAACTTTTCCTCTAAACTTTGTGGGTTTGAAAAATCAGCAACCATATAAGTATGACTTTGATTGGCCGATTGATCCAAACTTCCTTGTGCATCGATAAGCTTTTGCTCGTTTCGGGCAATGAGAATAATTGATGCACCTTGTTGTGCTAATTGTTGAGCAGCAGCCAGTCCAATGCCTTGTGTACTTCCGCATACAATGGCTGTTTTTCCTGTTAAATTTAGATTCATAAGCATGTTTGAGTACAAATTTAGTATTAATGAAAAATAAAATCAGTTTTATCGAAAAAAGCGAGCTGTTAGGCCTAATTAATCGTGAAAAACCATAAGATGTTAAGAGAAAAACAATTAGCTTCCCTTTTTTAACAGACCGACACTATTTTTGGCAGGTCATCATGGATTTTATCCATGTTATTTTCTAAAACGTTTAAACTTGACATCTGTAGCTTAACCGCTTAATTTGTTAGTTGAAATAAGTGTCTGTAAATCAGTTGTTTAATTTTTGTCTTCAAAAAACGGCCATTCGTCGAAACAATTATATACCAATTAGTATGTTCAGTCGAGTAATTTCATTGGTTTATCGAATAAAGGCTTGTGTATCAAATAAATACAGCTAGCTTTGGAGGTCCTTAACACAACATATAAATAAATAACTTAAATGATGAAAAAATTACTAATCGGTGCAGTTGGGCTCTTTGCAGGGTCAATTGCAATGGGACAGGCCATTAGTACTTTTCCGTACAATGAAGACTTCGAGGGAGAAGGATCTTCAACTTCGTGTGGAGGGTATGTAATGGTAGCTGCAGGTTGGAACAACGATCTTTCAGATGGTAACGACTGGTCAGCAGATTTTGGTGGAACAGGTTCAGGTGGAACAGGGCCTGGGGTAGATTTCAATCCAGGAACGGCTTCGGGACGCTATATGTATACTGAGACTTCAGGTTGCTCAAATGACGTCCGGAATTTGGAAACTCCATGGTTTGATTTTACAGCGACGAGTGGGATGGAAATGAATTTTGCTTACCACATGCTAGGTGCAACTATGGGTACAATGTCTGTAGACTACAGAACTGGAATGGCTGATGCTTGGACAGAGTTAGTAGCTCCATTTACAGATAACGTTGACCTTTGGCAAACAAGTGTTTCAGATATTACTTTCCTTTCTGGAAATGATTCTGTACAATTTCGTATTGTAGCGAATACTGGAACAAGTTTTACAAGTGATATGGCAATCGATGATTTTAATGTTTTCGAAACTGTATTTAACGGTTCTGTTGCTAGTATCGAAGATGTTACTTGTTTTGGAGATGCAAATGGATCATTAACGGTTGCTTATGAGTACGCTATTGAGCCTGTTACTTTCGAGTGGGATACAGGTGACCCAGCAGATACATTATCTACACTTTCTGGTGTAGGTGCTGGAACTTATTGCTGTACTATGATTGATGCAGCTGATGATACAGTAATTGTTTGTGGAGAGGTTTTCGATACTTTAGCTACAACTGCATTAGAGTTGTTTGCTCACACTCCAACTGAATGGATTTGTACAGATAGTATGGGATTATTGGTAATTGATTCAATTACTGGTGGTGTTCCAGCTGCAATTGACTGTGGATTGTCTACTTATGGATGTTCTGGTGCTGTTGATTCAGTTCAGGTTGATACAGTTGTTGCTTCTCAATTTGGGGTTGGTGGAACACAATATCCATCACCACTAGGAAACTGGTACTGGGGAACTAGACACCAAATTTCTTATAGTGCTTATGACTTATTATCTGCTGGTGTTGAGCCAGGAAACATTTCTGGAATGGCATTCTTCGTTGAAAGTTTAGGAAGTGCAGCAACTGCATTGAGCAGCTGGACTATCAAAATGGGATGTGCTCCTGCGGGAGATTCAGTATTAACTGCTTTTAACAATGATTCTCCAGTTGAGGTATTAGCTCCAGCTGATATCACAATTACAACTGGTTGGAACTGGTTTACATTTGATACTCCATTCTACTGGAACGGAACAGACGCATTAATTGTCGAGACTTGCTTTAATAACTCTGCATTTACAAACAACCCAACGATGACTGTTGAACCTTCAGGATATACCTCTGTTGTGTACTATAGAGCGGATAACGCTACAGTTTGTGGAACAAGTACAATTACCGGAACGTCGGCAAACAGACCAATTGCCCGTTTCGAGAATTGTTCTGTTGAACTTCCATACAACTACATTTATTCTTGGGATACAGGTGCAACTACTGATACAACTTCTGTATTGGGAGGAACTTACACTTTAACTGTTGAAGATGGTATCGGGTGTGTTCAAACATTGGATGTAACTATTAACGAAAGTGCTCCTGTAAACATCGATGATATCACAATTTGTGAAGGTAATCCAAATGACTTTATGGCTTCAGGTACATTTGAGTCTTACTCTTGGAATACTGGAGAATCTACACAAACAATTAGTATCACAACTGGTGGAACTTACTATGTAGACGCTGTTGATTCATTAGGATGTCCTTCTTCGGATACTGCTTTTGTTTCTACTTTACCTACTCCAGTAATTTCAGCAACTAGTTCTGACGTAATGTTCGGTTCTGACGGATACATCGATCTATTGGTTTATGGTGCTGCATTCCCGTTCACTATTGATTGGGATAATGATGGAACTGGAGACAATGATGATACTGAAGATCAATTTGGATTGGATGCAGGTACTTATACTGTAGTTGTTACCGATACAAACGGATGTTACTCTACTTTAACAATTGAGGTACACAGCCAGTTAGGAGTTGAGGATTTGGAAAACCTTTTCAATATCTATCCTAACCCAACTAGTGATGTGTTAAACATTCAGTCAACTTCTATTCTTGATGAAAATGCAAGAGCTGAGTTAACGGATGCTTCAGGAAGAGTTATTACCAACATGACTCTTGGAGGAAAGGATATAACGACAGTTGATTTCTCAGAGCTTGAAAGAGGAATTTACTTTATCAATATTTATGTCGGCGAAAGCATGACAACTACCAAAGTTGTTAAGCAGTAGGGATCATAAATAATTCTTTTTAGTTGAAACAGCCCCGGCAAATTTTTGCCGGGGTTTTTTTGTTGGATTAAACAGGCTTTAACTGTTTAGATTAGGTGTTTTTGATGCTTTTCTCCTCGCTTTTTAATAGGGTTTTTCGAATAGGTTTTTCTTGTAACTATCTGTTATTGAGGTGTGTTGTGTGTGTTTTATCTATAAAAGCACGTTTAAACGTATTTTTTTATATACCGATCAGTATCATATGTCGATTAAAAAATGCAGTTCATCGAATTATTGATTGTTGTTTAAATTATTCAGTCTAGTTTTGATTTGATTTTAACAATTTATTAATCCATAGTTTAAAAAAAAACACAGAGAAATGAAGAAAAATTTACTCAAGACGTTCGGTCTTTTGTTCTTGGGGGCTACTTCATACGGGCAATATTGCACCGGAGGTGGACCAACAAGTACATTTGATACGAACACAGAAGCGGTAGATCTTACCGGAGAGACGACAAACATTAGCTACACCGGATGTGCCGGAGGTGGTGGTGGTGGAATCACCGGAGTTGAAGATCAAACTGCTCAAGTAGCTGACGTTATTGCAGGTAACACTTATGACATTGATGTAACATGGGGTACTTGTGGTGGAACTTATGCTAACGTATGTGAAATCTGGATCGATTTTGACGGAAGTATGTCATTTGAACCAGGTGAATCAGTAGCTTCTTACACTTACTCAGGAGGTACTGATGCACAATCTTACTCTTTCACAGTTCCTGAATTTGCTTTGAATGGAACACACAGAATGAGAGTTATGCAATGGGAAGGTGGAACTGCTCCACTTGATCCTTGTGGTTCTTATAGCTGGGGATCTGTTATTGATTTCTCAATCGATATTTCAGGTGGTTCAGACTGCCCTGGTCCTTCAGGATTAACATTAGATTATTTGACAGTTGATTCTGCTGCCTTCAGTTGGACTGCAGGTGGAGGAGAAACTGAGTGGGAAGTTGATTACGGTTTAACTGGATTTACTCCAGGAATGGGATCTCCATTTACAACTACTGATAATCCAGATACTATCTCAAGTTTAATGGACAACACTATTTATGATGTTTATGTAAGAGCTATCTGCGGACCTGGCGATACTTCTGCTTGGTACGGGCCACTTACATTCAACACTCCTTGTTTAGCTATCGAAGGAAAAACATTTTGCGAGAGTTTTGACAGTGAGTCAACAACTCAAGCTTGTTGGACAGTGTTAAACGAAAATGGAGATGCTGATGCATGGGATATGGATTACACATTCTCACCTTTTATGGGAGATGAGTGTGCTAATATCAACACTGACTTTAACGGAGGAGCGAATGACGACTGGTTAATTTCTCCAAACTTAACATTGACTGGAAATGAAGTTTTAAACTTCTGGTACAGAGTTAACAGTTCTTTCGAACCAAACGACTTTGAGTTGTTATTGTCAACTACAGGAAGTCTTCCTGCTGACTTTACAGATACTTTGATGTACTTAAACAGTTATGACAATACAGAGTACTTGGATACTACAATTAACTTAAGTGCTTTCACTGGTGATGTTTACCTTGCGTGGCATATTCCTGCTGGTGGATTGGACGGATGGAGACTTTTCATTGACGAAGTTTGTGTAAACGTTTGTGATCCTGCTCCAAGTACTGACGGAACAATGGATGTTTGTAGATTAGACGGAACAGTTGATATGAACACTGTTATTACTCCAGGTGAGAACTTCGGAACATGGACATTTGATGCAAATCCATTGTTAGTTTCTGGTTCAATGATGGACATTTCTACATTGGCTGACGGAACTTATAGCTTAGACTATGTAGTTGTTGGTGGATGTTCTACTGACTCTGCTGTTGGAACAATTACGGTATTTGGTGCTCCAAACGCTGGAAACGATGGTGCATTGACTGTATGTCAAAACCAACCATTTGATCTTCTTTCTGCTTTGAGTGGATCAGTTGATTTAGGTGGTACATGGTTAGATCCTTCGGGAACTTCATTAACTAGTTCATCTGTAATTGCAGGAGCTGAAGGAACTTATACTTACCAATATATTGCTACCAATGGAGTTTGTGCTGACGATACTTCAGAGGTTGTTGTAACTGTTGGTGCTTGTAACTACTTATCATTGGATGAAGTTGGATTTGATAACCTAGCGGTTTATCCTAACCCTACTGAAGGTTTAGTTTACATCTCAAACAATGGTTCTGATGAAGTTTACAGTTACCAGTTAATGGATGTAACAGGACGTATTATTACTTCTGAATTGAATGCAATTAATGGATCAAATGTTACTGAAATTTCTTTGGAAGGAAAAGAATCAGGATTATATTTGGTGAAAGTATTCAATGAGAATACTGAAAAAACATTCAGACTTATTCTTAAGTAATTTTGAATGTCATTTTTTTAAGGGAGGGAGGCGAAAGCCTCCCTCTTTTTTTATTAACTTACCCCAAAAAAATGAAGCCATGGCAATAGCAGGACCTTTTAATTTGAAAAAGTGGATTGATGATAACCGGGATTTATTAAAACCACCCGTTTCCAATAAGAATCTGTATACAGAATCGGGAGATTATATTGTAATGATAGTGGGTGGACCAAATGCTCGAAAAGATTATCATTATAACGAGACGGAAGAGTTATTTTATCAATTAGAAGGGGATATTGTTGTAACCATTCAGGAAGATGGAAAGGCACGTAAAGTAGAGATTAAAGAAGGGGATATGTTCTTGCTACCAGCAAAGATTCCTCACAATCCTGTTCGACCTGCAAACTCTGTTGGACTTGTTGTTGAACGAGTACGAAAAGGAACTTCTAACAAAGATGGTTTAATGTGGTTTTGTGACAATTGTAATACCAAGTTGCACGATACTTATTTTGATTTAACCAACGTGGAAAAAGACTTTCAACCTCGATTCAGAGAGTTCTATAACTCGAAAGAATTAAGAACCTGCACTAATTGTGGTCATGTAATGGAAACGGATCCACGTTTCACGGACGAATAAGTTCAGGCTCGTACCAAAAAGATACTAGAAGAGGGACCAATAGGTCCTTCTTTTTTTGTTTATACTGATTGTATAATGGGGTTATTTTAATAGAACCACATGTCCTCTTAGTTCCTCTTTGTTTCCTTTGAGGTCTTGGTATTGAATTTGCCAAACATAGACATCATCAGGAGCAAGAACACCTGTTAAGTTGATTGTACCATCCCATTGGTCATCTAAATCATCGGCTTGCCAAACAATTTCTCCCCAACGGTTAAAAATCAGCATTTCAAATTCATTTATATTACTTGCAATGGCCTTAAAGAAGTGGTTGTGTGAATCTCCATTTGGTGTAAAGGCATTTGGAACATAAATCAAAGGATCAAACAAAACTGTAACCGGAGCTGAAACTTTGCAGCCATTTTCATCAGTAACGGTAGCTGTATAGGTTTGTTCATATTCAGGCCAAACGTACGGCTCATCACATTTAATGCAACTTATATTGTATGGAGGATCCCAGCTAATAATTCCTGTTCCTTCAGCCCAAATTTGAACCGTGTCCCCTTGAATTGCATATACATTAGGAGAAACTTTAATTTCTGGTAAGTCATAGGTAAATACATTCACCGATTCCTCATCCGTACATCCATATTCATCCGTTACAATAACCGTATAGGTTGTAAATGTCCAAGGACGAGCCTCCGTTATAGAATCTTTTGGTGCACTGAGGTTACCACTTGGTGACCAAGAGTAATAAAGCCCTCCGCTAGCCCATAAAGTAGCAGCTGTTCCCGGACAAATAGTTGTGTCGTTCGATACAGTTGCTTGAAGATCGATGACATAAACATCTAATGTATCATAAGACGATCCACAAGCATTGGAAAAGATCACCGAATAGGAAGTGTCCACTTGAGGCCAAATAGTCGGATTGTAGGCCGTGACATCACTTATATTATAATCTGGACTCCATAAATAATCGGTTGCTCCTCCTGCGGTAACTTGAATGTTATCTCCTTTACAAATTGTTATTTCATCAATCAAAGAAGGGTAAGGAATATCTTGATCTACCCAAACGCGAATTGTGTCTTTGATGATACATCCATCCGAAGTGGTGATAGTAACATCGTAATAAGTTGTTAATGGAGGACTGGCAACCGGATTAGGACTGGTTGGATCGTCGAGACTTTCAGGCGGATTCCAGGAATAACTTTCTCCTCCTGTAGCTAAGAGATCTGCACTTCCTCCCACACAAATGGCTGTATCGCCAAAGGCTTCACCACTGGCATCAAATACATAAACCGTAACTTCTACAACACTGGTTCCACATTCGCTCTCTACATTCACCGTAAATGTGGTTTCCTCGTAAATAACGGCTACCGGATTGGCAGATGTAGGATCGTCCAAAACATCTGCTGGCCCCCAAGAGTAAGATGAACCTCCAATGGCCCATAATTCAACGGCATCACCCGGGCAAATAGTATCTGTTAAAGCTCCGGCCTCAGCTTCAGCTAGCTCGATAGTAACATCAATATAAGCTGTATCAGGCTCGTAACAACCACTTGTGTCCGAAACAATCAGCATAACCGTATAGTCACCTGGTTCGGTGTAATAATAAGTAGGTTCAAAGGCGGTTGAAGTTCCACTTCCATCGCCAAAATCCCAGAAATAGGCATTTCCATTTTCAGAGTCGTTATCAAATATTACTGGGTCCGGAATACATACTACAGGTGATGCAACTCCCAGCGTAGCTTCAATTTTTGACAATTCAAACAAGAAACCAGCCATATTACAATTTGCACTTCCGTTAGTTTCAGAATAAACTCCAGGTGTAGTAGGGAAAGCTCCTCCTCCACAAGCAGCACACACGGCATGGTAAACTCCTCCCTGTTTGTCAAATCGACTTGTTCCTCCATCTACATGGTCATTGGAAGTAGTACTTCCCATATAGGTTGAGTATTTTATATCATCCATATCGGCAGTGAATACCGCCAAATAAAAATTGTTACCTGTTGTCGTAGATTGGTAAGCGTCAGCCGTAATTGGCATTCCACTTGAAGAGCTATTGACAGCCGAAGAGTTAGATGAATTGGTGTTTCCTCCCCATCCTGCAATATAAATTTCAAAACAATCACTTACTAAGAAAGCAGTGGGAGAAAGCTCTTCGTTTCCAGAACTGGCTCCAAAGCTGGATGACCATTCCGTAGAAGAAAGGTCATTACTCATTTTGTGTAGGAATTGCCCACTGTTAGGATTATTGTATGGCCCACCACTAATTGGGTAAGTTCCTCGAGTTTGTCCGTAGAGGTAAACATAATCGTCAATGTCTAGCTGAACAAAATAAGTTTGGTCATAGTCCGAGGTTCCGACATAAGTTCCAATTGGTGAACCGTAAGTAGGAGCTGAAAAACGATATACATAACCGTCCGTTATTCCACCCATGAACGAAGGGTTTACCTGTCCACTGGTGTTAGGTAAGTTAGAACTGGTTGTACCTCCACCTACAAAAATATCTCCGTTAGAGGCTAATTGAACTGAGTTACCAGACTCTAAGCCTGTACCTCCTAAATAAGTACTCCAGAGCAAGGCGGATAATCCACTGTTAAGTTTTGCAACAATTGCATCTTGTGGACCTCCCAATGTGGCATCAAATCCACCCACAACAGGAAAGTTTGAAGAGTTTGAAACGGAGGTGATATATACATTTGAGGCATCATCTAACATAATTTCACCTCTCAGCATATCGCCATAATTAAAGGCTACATTGTCCCCGGTAGATATACCATCGTTATTGGTTCCACCAAGGTAGGTACTTCCCAGAGGAGTGGTTCCTGCAGCATTGAGTTTAAATACAAAGATGTCAGAACCTGACGGGAAGCTAATTCCACTTACGGTAACTGGAATTCCACCTCCAAATGATCCGTCGTATGGAGAACTCCCCAATGGGAAATTACTAGAAGAAGTTGCACCAAGCATATACAGTTCATTGGCGTCGTTGACGATGATTGAATGCGGTGTTTCGGTGCCGGCTCCTCCGATATAAGTTGAGTAAACAACACCACTTCCGTCTGCAGTAAATTTGGTTAAACCAATGTCAACCTGTCCCCCACCAAAACTTCCATCATAAGCACCAGCACTAATCGGATATCCAGCTGCAAATACAATTCCAGCTGCAATTAGTTTTTGGTCAACATCCGGGCAAGCAGTCATTCCCCAGTTATCTGCGGTTGAACCTGTAAAGGTTGAAAAGGACAATTCAGGATCAATAATCAAATCAACAGATTCATCATAACCCTCTGGAAATACAAAGTGCATTTGATTACCCACTAATTTGTACTGACAATTTACCTTTTGTTTAATTCCACCAATTGTCTGAAAGGCTTGAGGTTTTCCTTCAATAATAGATCCTAAAGAAGTCTGTATGTAAAGGATTCCTCCTTTTAGCTTAATGTTGTCGTGTCCTTCATATTCTACGACAAATGTAGAAGGATCAGCTCCAGGATGAACAATAACATCATACTTCAAAGTACCGTTTGTCTGGTAGAGGTGAAGGTCGATATCATCATACAAATTGAAATATTCTACTTCCTCATACAACCTTAAGTTTGAAACCCATTTGGACGGATCATTTCCGATGAGGTAATTTTCATAAAATGGAGATTCTTCTGAATGTTCTAAAAGCGGACTTGGATTGGCTCCAACAAACTGAGTTTTGACAACATGTTCTTTATACTCTTCCGATTCTTCTGCCGAATGATCGTGATCGTGACCGTGGCCATGGTCGTAATGATGACCAAAATTGGAAAGTTGATAGGTGAATCCACCTTTCTCCAAATACATAAAACCACCCGGAATGGAAATACGATACTCAACATTATCATGCCACTGTCCCATATTAGGTCGCATCCAGATTTCATTCTGGGCAAGGACCGAACTGGTGAGTCCAAGGGTGAATATGAGGAATAATATATGTTTCATCGTCTTGACGCTTCCTACTGATGCGTCGATTTAAATATAGGTTGCACCCACTTTAAACTAAATTTCCCCTCTACTCATTTCCAATGGGCTGCATTCTTTCAAATGTACTAAAAATCAACTTTTTAATCCATATAATCTCGTATACGGACAAAATGGTTGATTGTTCGGTTTTTTATAGACGTTCCCAAACAGTGTTTAGTTGACTGGAAGCCCAATAAAAATTTGACATTCTGTTACTTCTAACGTTTCAAATTCAGAAACATTTTGAGCAGTTTTTGATGAAATGTGTTTTTAAGAAAATTCCAATGAGCGTTTAAGCTGAATGGAAAAGAAGTGAAAAGGTCACCTTTCAGACGGCAAAAAATTAGAAATTTTCGGTTTGGGTCAAATTACCCTCTTCATCGTAAAACTTCCATTCTCCAATTTTTTGATCATCATTGTATTCACCCAAATAACGAACCTTTCCGTTAGGAAAAAAACTGAGGTTATGCCCATCTTTTTTACCGGCAACATAGTAAGATTCACTCCATTTTATTCCGGTGTCATAATAGGAAATCCAAAGTCCGGTTCGCAAGCCATTATCATCGTATTGTCCCTCAATTTTCAATTCTCCATTAGGATGGTATTCACGGTGGTCACCGCCAGGAACAACTTCCAATGTGGCATTTTGATTCTCATTTTGGGTGATTTCTTCAGTATTTTCTGTACTGTCTGCCTCAAAAGAGGTTTCAATGATTGCACCTCCTTCGTTGGTCTCTTCTTTAGATTCACAAGAAAAGAAAAGTAAGGTGGAACAAAGACTGATCAAAAAAAGTTTCATTTTTCTATTTTTCACGGTAAACGGTATATTCTACTAATCCAATTAATGCTTTTTTAGCATCATTTTCAGGAAAATCTTTGATGAGTTCCAGAGCCTGATCTTTTATTTTCAGCATTTCTTCCTGAGCATATTGAACTCCACCGGAATCAATAACGAGCTGAATGGCTTTTTTAATCTTTTTAGGCTCTTCGTTATGATTTTTGACAATATTGATTAGTTCATGTTTTACTTCTTTACTGGCTGTTTGTAAAGCATGAATCAGTGGCAATGTCATTTTACGTTCTCGGATGTCATTTCCGGTTGGCTTACCTATTTTTTCTGAACTGCCGTAATCAAAAATATCGTCTTTAATTTGGAAAGCGATACCCACTAGTTCTCCAAAGCGCTTATAGGTCTCAATGGTCTCTGAATCATCTGTAACCGAGGCTGCTCCTGCAGCACAACAAGATGAAATTAAGGAAGCTGTTTTTTGACGGATTATTTCAAAATAAACCTCTTTGGTGATGTCTAGTTTTCGGGCTTTTTCAATTTGCAATAACTCTCCTTCGGACATCTCCTTAACGGCATTAGAAACAATTTGCAAAAGCTTGTGCTGATTGTTGTTTACAGAAAGCAATAACCCTTGTGAAAGCAGATAATCACCAACTAAAACGGCAATTTTATTCTTCCAAAGTGCATTTACAGAAAAGAATCCTCTGCGTTCGTTAGCATCATCTACCACATCATCGTGAACCAATGTAGCGGTATGTAAAAGTTCAATTAAAGAAGCTGCAATATAAGTTTCTTCCTCTACCTTATTATGAATGCTTTTGGCTGTTAAAAAGACAAACATTGGGCGCATCTGCTTCCCTTTTCTCTTGATAATATAGTGGGTGATTTTATCCAAGAGAGCTACTTCTGATTTCATGGAATCTTTGAATTTCTCTTCAAAGATTTTCATTTCATCAGATACGTTGGCTTTTATATCGCTAACGGAGACCATTGTATGCAAAGATAGCAGTCGTAGCGAACAAACGGCATTAAATTATCTTAATTGACTGGAATTTTAATGTGGTCAGAGGTTTGAATCAGCTCAATCCATTCTTCCAATGAACGGGCTTCTGCTAACGAAAATTCGCCAATTTTCTCCCTTCTCAAGGCGGATAAATGTCCACCGTTATTCAGGGATTTCCCCAAATCATGCGCAATGCTTCGGATATAGGTTCCTTTGGAGCATTCAATAATAAAATTAGCTTCTGGAAGCTTAATTTGGGGTAAATCAAATTGGTTAATGGTGATTCGTTTGGGCTTGAGTTCTACTTCCTGCCCCTTTCGGGCAAAATCATAAGCTTTTTTACCCGCAACTTTTTTAGCTGAAAATATGGGCGGATATTGATCCATTTCACCAACCATTTCTTGTGCTGCTTTCTGAACTTGTTCTTCGGTAAGTGAATCGATAGAAAAGGTTTGATCAATTTCCGTTTCTAAATCGTAGGAAGGAGTAGTGGCCCCTAAAGTAATGGTTCCAGAATAAACTTTGGTAAGTCCCATAAACCCCTCAATTTCCTTCGTTTTTTTTCCTGTACAAATGATCAAAAGACCATCTGCCAAAGGATCTAGTGTTCCGGCATGTCCAACCTTAATTTTCTTTAATCCAAGACGGTGTTTAATGGTGTACCTGAGTTTATTCACCACATCAAAGGAAGTCCAGTGCAAAGGTTTGTTAACGAGCAAAACTTCTCCTGCTACAAAATCGTATTTTTTCAAATCCTGCATTTATATAATTGACCAAACAATGGCGATAACACCTACTGCAAAGCAGTAAAATGAGAAATATTTGAGTTTGGCTCGTTTTACTAAGCCAATCATCCAGGTACAAGCAAATATACCCGTTAAAAAGGCAAAAATAAATCCGGCAGATAAAGCTGCGACACCAGGTTTTGATAATGGACGTACCTGAGCCAGTTCATGCTCTTGTATGAGTTCGATTTTTTCTTCACTCAAGCCTTTCTCCTTTAGCCCGGAAACAAATTGATCGTTGATGCTTTGAGATTGTGTTTCACCTTTTACTTTGGAAGCCGACCAATCTAATTCTTTGGTGAACATAACCGGATGAATAAGTTTACTCTCGGTTGGAGTAATGATTTCATCCTTTTCCAACTCCACCATAATTTCTGTAGTACGCTCGGCTTCCGAAAGATTTTCAATTTGGTTGACATCCATGAATTTTTTAGTATCCACAGCCATGGCTCCAAAAATGAGAGGTACTACCATTAAAAAGGAAAATCGAGCAGCTTTTTCTCGATCAATCCCCAGCAAAACTGAAGTTGAAATTGTTGCCCCTGAACGTGAAATTCCTGGTAAAATGGCAATAGCTTGAGATATTCCAATGAGTAAAGCTTGCATGAAACCAACTTCCTTCTCAGTGTTTTTAGCCTTATCGGCTAAGAATAAAAGAACTCCAGTTAACAGTAGCATAGATCCCACTAAGACTATTTGTCCTCCAAAAAGGGACTCAATTTCATCCTTAAAAACAACTCCAACTAAGGCAGCCGGAATCATAGAGAGAATAATTTTTGCAGAAAATTGAGTGTGTTCATTCCACTTAAATTGGAAAAGTCCCTTAAAGATGATTAAGATTTCTTTGCGGAATATAACGACCGTACTCAGAGCTGTTGCAAAGTGGAGAACCACCGTCATTAGCATACTTTCCTGACCAACGGATTCGTCACCAAAAATGGTTTTTGCCAATTCAAGATGCCCACTACTACTAACAGGCAAAAATTCTGTTAATCCTTGAATTACACCAAGAATTATAGCTTCAAAAATGCCCATGGGCTATGACTATTTCTGTACTTTACTTTTTTTCATGATACCCCAAATTACGATTCCGTAACCACCAATAACTAAAAGTGGTGCCAAGGTAATTTTGATTGGACTAAAGAGTTCTTCCTCCTTAAATACGTTTGGATCTTCTGATCCTCCTCCAATCATTAAAAAGAAACCGATGAGTGTAACGACACATCCAACAATGATCAACTTGATATTGTCAGAACCAAATACAAATTTCTTTTTATCTATACTCATAATGTCATTTTTTTGCTCAACGGAATCCCAAAGGTAATCAATATAAATTATCTAACTTCAATCGAAGATATTTCCTTAAAGCAAGATAGGTTGACGTAACCGTAATTAAGATTCCAAAAGCAACAATACCTGCCAAAACAATCAGAAATAACTTCATATCTGTCATTTCCAAAAATAATGGATTGTACTTTTCTAAAATCACAATAAATCCTAAAACCATAGTAGAGGCAATAAGTCCGGAAATAAATCCTTGTCCTATCGCACTCCAAATAAAAGGACGACGAATGAAACGGGGAGTGGCTCCTACCAATTGCATGGTTTTAATGAGAAAACGTTTTGAGAATAAGGCTAAGCGAATGGTATTATTAATCATACCAATGGCAATGAATAATAACATAAGTGCGATGAGTAAGACGAAATAAACGAGCCGTTGAAGATTCTTATTATAGTCGGCAAAAATTTCTTCTGGATAGGATATTTCCAATAATGATCCACTGTATTCATGAAAAAGTTCTTTCTCTATCACCTGCATACTATCTTCTGAAAAATACTCCTTCTCCAGGGTCATAATGATGGACTGGTTAATGGGATTTTGATTATCTATAATGGATAAGGTACTATCTCCTCCAACTTCTTCTTTAATGATATCCCATGCTTCGTCCGACGAACGATAATTGGCAGTGTGTGTGTATGGTTTTTTCTCAATTTCGATTTCAATCAACCCTAATTCAACGTCATTAATGGATTCATCAAAAAACAGATCAATTTCAAAGCTTTCAATTTTACTGTCCTTTAAGTGGCTCAATCCTAATCCAAACCAGGAAACCACGGCAACAATAAAAAGCACCATTACAATTCCTACTATCGTAGAAACATAGGCTGTTTTTAGCCCTCTTTTGGCGTATTTGTTTCGATTCGTCATTTCAGGTAAAAGTAGAAATATTTGATATGCAATTTCAGATAAAAAAAGGAGCTAATAAACAACGCTTTGTTCATCCGCTAGTGTGCAATGTGATTTTTCTGTTAAACTTTCACTTCACAGGGAGGCATTTTTAAAGAATTTTATACATTTGTTGTTTAAACAAATAATTTAATTTAAAAATGAAAAAGAAAATTTTTTTCGGACTTAGCATAGCAGCATTAATGTTGGCTTCATGTGGAGGAGGGGAAGAAGAAGGACACGGAGATGAGGCTAACGCATCTGATTCAACTGCAACAGTTGAAGAGGAAGTAGTAGTTATGACTTATACAATCGATACGGCAAATACAGTAATTAACTGGAATAACTTTGACGGTGGAGAAAAAGATCACTTTGGTACGGTAAAAGCTACAGGTGGTGAATTTACTGTAGAAGGAGACGCTATCACAGGTGGATCAATGACAATCAACATGGCTTCAGTTGAGGTTGGTGATGGTTCTGAGAAGTTACAGGGACATTTAATGGCTCCTGACTTTTTTGACATCGAAAACTTTGCTACGGCTGAATTTACTTTTGACAGTCACGAAGAAGGAATCGTTTATGGTTCTGTAAACGTTGTTGGAAAAGAAATGGCTGTTGAAGCTGAAACAACTGTTGATGGAAACACATTGAACGTATCTGATTTTACAATTGATATGTCTGAGCTAGGTTTCTTTACAACAGAAGCTGCTGAGAAGCCAGAAGAAGAAAGACACGATGCTAACATCGGAATTTCTGCGACTATTGTAGGAATGGAATAAGTTAATTAGAACTGTCTGAATATAAAAAATCCCGCTTCAACATGGAGCGGGATTTTTGTTTTCGAATACTTTGAGAGTGTCCTTATTTTTAGAATTCTAGTTCGAAGCATAAAAAACGGCGATCCTTTTTGGACCGCCGTTTTAGATTTATAGACTTATTCTTATTACAAAGTACCTCTATTCTCTTGTTCTCTTTCAATAGCCTCAAACAAAGCCTTAAAGTTTCCTTTTCCGAAAGATTGAGCTCCTTTTCGTTGAATAATTTCAAAGAACATAGTAGGACGGTCAACTACAGGTTTTGTAAATAGCTGTAATAAGTACCCTTCGTCATCACGGTCAATCAAAATCCCGTGCTTTTTCAACAACTCAATGTCTTCGTCAATTTCTCCAACTCGCTCCAAAATATCTTCATAGTAATTTTCAGGAACGTAAAGGAATTCTACTCCTCTGTCACGCATAGCACTAACCGTTGAAACAATGTCATCTGTAGCTACAGCGATGTGCTGAACACCTGCTCCATTGTAGAACTGGATGTACTCTTCAATTTGCGACTTTTTCTTTCCTTCTGCCGGTTCGTTAATCGGAAATTTGATTCGTCCGTTTCCATTACTCATTACTTTAGACATTAATGCCGTGTAATCAGTAGAAATATCCTTGTCGTCGAACGAAATGATTTGAGCAAATCCCATTACTTTGGCGTAAAACTCACACCATTTGTTCATTTGTCCCCAATCAACATTCCCCACCATGTGGTCGATAAATTTCAAACCAACTGGCTCCGGATTATAGTGAGATTCCCACTTTTTATAGCCAGGCATGAATACACCATTGTATTCGTTACGCTCAACAAAAATGTGAACTGTTTCACCATAAGTGTGAATTCCCGAACGAACGATGAAACCGTGTTCATCTTCCTCTCGTCTTGGTTCCATGAACGATTTTGCTCCTCTTTTTGTAGTTTCTTCCCATGCTTTAGTAGCATCTGGTACCCAAAGAGCAACAACCTTTACACCGTCACCGTGCTTGTTAATGTGTTCGTTGATTTCTCCTCCTTCAACCAAAGAAGTTGTTAAAACCAATCGAATTTTATCTTGTTTTAATACGTAAGAAACTCTGTCTTGAACACCAGTTTCCAAACCAGCATAAGCTTCTGATTGAAAACCAAATGCTGTTTTGTAGAAATGAGCTGATTGCTTTGCATTTCCAACATAAAGTTCAACGTAATCTGTTCCCATTAAAGGAAGAAAATCCTCTGCTTCGTCAAATAATTTATTTAGACCGTATTCGGTATTTTGAAGATCTTTTAAGTTTTTTATTTCCATAATACTAAGTATTAAAAATTAGGGTTGTTTTTAATGTAGCCACGATTTATGATAATCGCCAAATTCAAGGCCTAATGCCTCTTCTGTGATTTGTAAAGGTTTAAAAGTATCAACCATTACAGCCAATTCTAAAGTTTCCTTTTTGCCAATGGAACCTTCATAAGTTCCTGGGTGAGGACCATGTGGAATTCCAGCCGGGTGCAAAGTAATTTGCCCCTTCTCAATGTTATTTCGGCTCATGAAATCTCCATCCACATAATATAAAACCTCGTCTGAATCAATGTTACTGTGGTTGTACGGAGCCGGAATTGCTTCTGGATGATAATCGTACAAACGTGGAACAAATGAGCAAATTACAAAGGCCGATGTTTCAAATGTTTGGTGAATAGGAGGTGGTAAATGAACACGTCCTGTAATTGGTTCAAAATCGTGAATTGAAAATGCGTATGGATAATTATATCCATCCCAACCAATAATATCAAACGGATGAGAACGGTACATATAATCGTACAGCACATCTTCCTTTTTGATTTTCACGTTGAATTCACCGATTTCGTCGTGTGTCTCTAGTTCTTCCGGTACACGAATGTCTCTCTCACAGAAAGGAGAGTGTTCTAACAATTGACCAAACCAGTTTCGGTAACGTTTTGGTGTATAAATTGGGTGAGTTGACTCAACAATGAACAAACGGTTGTCTTCACTGTCAAAATCGATTTGAAAAATCATTCCTCGTGGAATAACCAAATAATCACCATAGCTAAAAGGGATATTTCCCAATTGGGTGCGCAATGTTCCTGTTCCGCGATGAATGAAAATAACCTCATCAGCATCTACATTTTTGTAGAAATAAGAAGTCATTGATTTCTTTGGTGCGGAGAGGGCAATTTTACAATCCGAGTTCACCAAAACAATTTTTCTACTGTCTAGGAAATCGTCCTCTGCTTCCACATTAAAACCAGCAAAACTCATTGCTTTTAGGTTTTTAGCCTGAGCAATTTTAGGTGCGATGTCTTTTTGTCCCTTAATCTCCAAAACTTGCGTTGGAGGGTAATGATGGTACATTAATGATGACATTCCGTCAAAGCCAATCGTTCCAAATAATTGTTCATGGAATAAAGAGCCATCTTCTTTACGGAAGGTCGTATGTCGTTTATGAGGAATCTTCCCCAATTTATGATATCTAGGCATAGTTGATTTTATTAAATGAATTTATTTTTTCGCTCTCTTAATTAGGTAGAAAGCAAATTCATTCCGGGTTTCTTTTGATAAGAAACTTCAGCAGAATTAATAAATGATCAAAAATTGTGAACATCCCGTTTTCTGTTAGGCGCTTAACAAAGATACTGAATCTGATGCATTTTTTTACATGACCTTGGTCAGCCATCATCGAAATAAATATATTTTTGTAAAAACCACGTTGATCAGTGGGATTTGGACAATTGCAAAATCCCTTAAAACAAAAAACTAAAGCAAGAAAATTAACATGAAAAAGATTCTCGTTATTGGAGCCGGAGGGCAAATTGGAAGCGAATTGGTTGTTGAACTGAGAAAAAGATTTGGAGCAGATTCAACTGTTGCTTCAGATATTAGAGAGCCACAATCGGGCTTGTCTGGCGAAGGTCCTTTTGAAGTGTTGGATGTGATGGATAATGAGCGTTTGAAAGAGATTGTTGCAAAGCACGAGATTAAAGAGGTTTACCTTTTGGCGGCTCTTCTTTCTGCAACAGCAGAGAAAAATCCCGAGTTTGCCTGGAAACTGAATATGGAAGGACTATTCAATGTTTTAAATCTTGCAAAAGAAGGTGTGATTAAGAAGGTTTTTTGGCCGAGTTCAATTGCCGTTTTTGGTCCAACTACACCCAAAAAAGACACACCACAATTAACCATTATGGAGCCTTCAACAGTTTACGGAATTAGTAAATTGGCTGGAGAAAGATGGTGTGAATATTATGCCAATCAATATGGAGTAGATGTTCGATCGATTCGCTATCCGGGATTGTTATCGTATACTACTTTACCAGGAGGTGGAACAACTGATTATGCTGTAGATATTTTCTATTCGGCAAAGAAAAATGAGCCGTTTAGCTGCTTTTTGAAAGAAGATACGGCATTACCAATGATGTATATGGCTGATGCCATCAGAGCGACGGTTGATTTAATGGAAGCTCCTGACGATTCTATAAAAATTCGTTCGTCTTATAACCTTGCAGGGATTTCTTTTACACCTAAAGAAATTTACGAAGCAGTTAAAAAATTAAATCCGGACTTTACAATAGAGTATAATCCTGACTTTAGACAGCAAATTGCCGACTCCTGGCCAGGAAGTATTGACGATTCAGCTGCACAAACTGATTGGGGTTGGAATCCTGAATACGATTTGGAATCGACTGCTAAAATCATGTTTGACAACGTTTTAACAGAGGTTCACGACTAGTTGAAAAAGGAGAATTGACGGTAAAAAAATTATTAGTCTTCAAAATCGGTCGGTTTATCGAATTTTTTTTCTCTGGTAACAATATTTTCCTATCTTGTAACTTGCCAATTTCAACCAACTGAATATGAAAAGATTTTTAGCAACGTTGACTTTCGTAATACCCGCCCTTAGTTTTGCGTCACCTGTTGGTAATGTCGATACACCTACAAGAATTGAACAGGAAGGAGTGAAGCCCGAGGATGCTCCTAATGCAAAAAATGATAAGGGGCAACCGGTAGGAATGTGGATTATATGGGGGAGTATGAAGCCGGAAAAGGGTTATCCTGCAGAAGGACGAATCGAAGAAGGTCCTTATGTTGACGGTCGTAAAAACGGAACCTGGATTAAATACCACAAGGATGGTAAAACACCTAGGTTGAAAGGTGAATATGTTAATAACAGACCTAACGGAGCTTATACCAAGTATTACGATACCGGAATTGTAAAAGAAGAAGGTAAATTTTACGCAGGTAAACAAGTTGAGGTTTTCAAAACTTATCACCCTAACGGACAAATTCAACAGAAAAAAACCTTTAATGATGACGGTAAAGAGCATGGTAAAGTAACTATGTGGTATCCTAACGGAGTTAAAGAGTTTGAATACAATAAGGAAAACGGAGTTACTACGGGAACTGCCACTAGATACTATCCAAATGGAGATGTAAAGGAAGTGATTGTTTATGGAGCTGATGGAACCGTTCAAAGTAAGGAAGAGAAAGAAATGGTAAATCCAGCAGTTGATCCTGATGGAGGTAGTACAACAACAACGACAACCACCACTTCTTCTCCTAGTGCACCAAGTGGAGCGAGCGGAAAAACGAAGAATGGTAAGAAATTTAAGCCGAATAGTTATAACAAGGTTTACAATGACAACGATGAGTTGTGGATGGACGGAGAGTTCAAGAGCGGTAAACTTTGGGACGGTAAACTTTATAAATACGATGCCGATGGTATCCTTCTAAAAATTGAAGTTTGGAAAGATGGTAAGTACCACTCGGATGGACAATTAAACTAGATTCTTTGAATAGTAATCAAATTTGATTGTAAGGATAAAATTGAAACCCTGACAAATTTTTGTCAGGGTTTTTTTATGGCTTAGTAGAAAGCAGAGCATAAGAAAGTATTATTTTTGAAGTCAATAAAAAGCAATTTTAAAATAGATGGATAATCAAGTGTTTCTATACAATAGCCTAAAAGGCGAAAAAGAAAAACTAGAGCCTTTGCACGAAGGACGAATAGGAATGTATGTATGCGGTCCTACCGTATATAGTGATGTACATCTTGGAAATTGTCGAACCTTTATTTCATTTGATATGATTTATCGTTACTTGAGCCATCTTGGGTATAAAGTACGGTATGTCCGAAATATAACCGATGCCGGGCATCTGGAAGGTGATGCGGATGAAGGGGAAGACAAGATTGCAAAAAAGGCTCGTTTGGAGGCGTTAGAGCCGATGGAGATTGTTCAACGCTACACCGTTGACTTTAGAAAGGTGATGGGGCAGTTTAATGCTCTTCCTCCAAGTATAGAGCCAACAGCAACAGGTCACATTATTGAGCAAATTGAGATCATTAAAACTATCATTGATAACGGATTGGCTTATGAGAGCAATGGCTCGGTTTATTTTGATGTTGAGAAATACAATGAGAAGCATGATTATGGAATCTTGTCCAAACGAAAAATTGAGGACTTAATATCTAATACACGTGAACTGGATGGACAAAGTGAAAAACGAGGACGGTTGGATTTTGCTTTGTGGAAAAATGCTTCTCCAACGCATATTATGCGATGGCCAAGTCCTTGGGGTATTGGTTTTCCCGGATGGCATTTAGAATGTACAGCTATGTCAACTAAATACCTCGGTGACCAGTTTGATATTCACGGAGGGGGAATGGATTTAAAGTTTCCGCATCATGAATGTGAAATCGCGCAGGCTACGGCTACTACAGGCGTTAATCCGGTGAGATATTGGTTACATGCAAATATGTTAACACTCAACGGTAAAAAAATGAGTAAGTCAACTGGAAATACCTTATTACCAGCCGAACTGTTTAGTGGAGAAAATGATGTGCTTGAAAAAGCTTACGACCCTATGGTGGTCCGTTTCTTCATGATGCAGGCACATTACCGTTCAATGTTAGATTTTTCTTCAGATGCTCTTACAGCTTCTGAGAAAGGCTTTAATAAGCTAATGATGGCGTATGCTGATTTAGTTGCTTTGAAAACATCAAATGAAAGCTCAGAGGATGTTGATGCCCTGATTGCTTCTTTTTATGAAGCCATGAATGATGATTTTAATACACCAGTTTTAATTGCCAAAATGTTTGAGGCAGTTAATTGGATAAATAAGATCAAGGATGGTTCAGCTACAATTAGCAAGTCAGACCTTCAAAAGTTGTCTGATACGATGGGTGCGATGATTTTTGATGTATTGGGCTTACAAACTGTTGAAGCTGGCGATAACGCTGTTTTAGAAGCTACCATGGAGATTATCATGGAAATTAGAAAAAATGCTCGTGAGCAAAAGGATTGGACTACCTCTGATTTAATTAGAGACAAGTTATCAGATGCCGGAATCAACATTAAAGATTCTAAAGAAGGAGCTAGCTGGTCTCTTAACTAGAAAAAAGTAAACAACATAAAAAAAGCCCGGACAACGTCCGGGCTTTTTTGTATATCATAAATCCGAAAATTACATATCGGCCTTAACCACATCTGTGTAGTCAATCGTTGACTCAGCCTCAGCTGTATTATTTTCGATAGTTGTTTCTTCAACAGTGTTTTCAGCATGATCTCCGGAAGTGTGACCTCCCAAAATTGGAGCAACAACCAATCCAATCAAACAAGTTAGTTTAATTAAGATGTTCATTGAAGGTCCCGAAGTATCTTTGAATGGATCTCCAACAGTATCTCCAGTTACAGCAGCCTTGTGAGCATCTGAACCTTTGTACGTCATTTGTCCATCAATTTCAACACCTGCCTCGAATGATTTTTTAGCGTTATCCCATGCACCACCAGCATTGTTTTGGAAAATAGCCCAAAGTACACCACTTACTGTTACACCAGCCATATATCCTCCTAACATCTCTGCAATCTCTTTATTTTCCATTCCAAACGCAAGTGGAATAAATGCAATTGCTAATGGGAACAAGATAGTTAAAGCACCTGGAAGCATCATTTCTCTCAAAGCCGCTTTTGTTGAAATGTCAACACATTTTCCATACTCAGGCTTTCCTGTACCTTCCATAATACCAGGGATAGACTTGAACTGTCTTCTAACTTCTTTTACCATCTCCATAGCCGCTTTACCTACAGAGTTCATTGCTAATGCCGAGAATACAACTGGAATCATACCTCCTACGAACAACATCGCTAAAACCGGAGCTTTAAAGATGTTAATTCCATCAATACCTGTAAAAGTTACAAAGGCCGCAAATAAAGCTAAAGCAGTTAAGGCAGCTGAAGCAATCGCAAATCCTTTTCCAGTAGCAGCAGTTGTATTACCAACTGAATCCAAAATATCTGTTCTTTCACGAACCTCTTCTGGCAATTCAGACATTTCTGCAATACCACCAGCGTTATCAGCAATTGGTCCAAAAGCATCAATTGCTAACTGCATAGCTGTTGTCGCCATCATTGCTGAAGCAGCGATTGCCACACCGTAGAATCCGGCAAAAGCATAAGAAGCCCAAATTGCAGCAGCAAATAATAAAATAGAAGAGAAAGTCGAGATCATCCCAACACCTAAACCAGCAATAATGTTAGTTGCTGCTCCGGTAGATGATTTTTGAACAATTCCAAGGATAGGTTTTTTACCTAATCCAGTATAGTATTCTGTAAAGTAAGAGATTAATCCTCCAACCAACAATCCAACTACTACGGCTCCAAATACGCTAAGTCCTGAAACATCTTTGATTCCTTCTCCAAAGAAAGACATCTTCATTGTTTCTGGTAACATGAAATCAATTAAGAAGTAAGAAGCAATAGCTGTTAAAATAATCGATGTCCAGTTTCCTAAGTTCAAAGCTTTTTGTACTTGAGGTTCTTTAGCATCATTGTTTTTGATTTTCACCAATAGAGTTCCAATGATTGAGAAAATGATCCCCAATCCGGCAATTACTAAAGGAAGTAAAATAGGTCCAATTCCGTTAAACCCTTCTGAAGATAAATCTCCGCCCATGTCACGGATTACGTAGTTTCCTAATACCATTGCTGCAAGCACTGTAGCAACGTAAGAACCAAAAAGGTCCGCTCCCATTCCGGCAACGTCACCAACGTTATCACCAACGTTATCTGCAATTGTTGCAGGGTTTCTTGGATCATCTTCTGGAATTCCAGCTTCAACTTTACCTACAAGGTCAGCACCAACGTCTGCTGCTTTGGTATAAATACCTCCACCAACACGAGCAAAAAGTGCAATAGACTCAGCTCCCAAAGAGAACCCAGCCAAAGCTTCTAAGATGATTGTCATCTCATCAACTGAAGGAGTGCTTCCAGCTACGAAGTAGTTCATGAAAATTACGAATAACAAGCTCAAGCCAAATACAGCTAAACCTGCAACTCCTAATCCCATTACAGTTCCACCTCCAAAAGAGATTTTTAATGCGTTTGGTAAACTTTTACGAGCTGCTTGTGTTGTTCTAACATTTGATTGTGTCGCAATTCTCATTCCAATATTTCCAGCCAATGCCGAGAAAATCGCTCCAATAAGGAAAGCAGGAATGATTAAAATGTGCGTTGTAGGAACAACGTAAGCAATAACTCCTAAAGCTGCTGCTGCAATAACAACAAAAATCGCCAAAAGACGATATTCAGCTTTTAAGAAAGCAAGTGCTCCTTCGTAAATGTATTTTGAAATTTCTTGCATTTTCCCATCGCCTGAGTCTTGTTTAATTACCCAACTTCGTTTAATAAACATGTAAAGAAGTCCAATTACTGCAAGGACGATTGGAGCATAAATCATTAGTTCTTTCATTCTTTAAGTTTTTAAGCCTTTCGCTATACTATATGTACGGAAAGTTAAAGAGCGGGACTAATTATCTGTTTTTTACCTGCCCGCAAGGTCATACAAATTTTGCGAGGCAAAAGTATGGGTTTTCTCTTAATCTGCAAAATTTGAGAAAACTATAATGAATTTTGGAAATCTAAGCCTTAAAGATTGTGGCGTAGTAAATTGCCTCAAAAAACAAAACAGACCGGAAAAGTTGTTTCAGAATGTCGTTAATAGCTCAAATTTTAGGGGATCCTAGTCAACCATTTAAGATGATGAACGTTATAAGACATAGAACAAAACTGTTTCAATTTTCGGAAAGTTGAGTATCTTTACCGGAATTGACTATCATCTAATCTTGAACTCATGAAAAAAACAGTACTTAGTTTGCTCTGTTTAAACGTGTTGATGCTTGCGAACACTGCTTTTAGTCAAACAGTGCTATTCGTAGAAGATTTTAATACGGGAGCACCTACCTGGACAATTAACACGGTTCTAGGAGCCGAAGGATTACTACCAAACGAATGGTATGTCTCTTGTCAGGAAGAAGGAGTAGGAGCAGGTATGTGTGGAACAGCTTGTGGACCAGGTGACCAAACTTTGCATATTTCATCAAATAGTGCAGTAGGAGATGTGGGAGCTGCTTATGCCGAAGCTGGAGGTGGAAACACGACTACAAACCGACGAGCAGAAACTCCAGATATTTCAACCGTAGGAGAAACAACTTTATCACTTTCATTTGATATGATTGGGTTTGGAGGAGGATCTGACTACTGTGAGTTATTTTATAGTAATGATGGTGGTGGATCATGGACTTCGTTAGCTCCAACGCTGGTTTCAGCTTGTTGTGGAGGTCCTTGCACAGGTGCAGAGCAAGGCTTATGGCAAAATAATACTTACGCTTTACCTGCCGATGCAGAAGGAATTACAAATTTGAGAATTGGTTTTGTTTGGCAAAATGTAGATGACTTAGTTGCTACTGATCCCTCAATAGCAGTTGATAACTTAAGAATTACGGCTTTAACTCCAGAGCCAACGGCTGAATTTACGATGATGCCCGCGCCTCCGGTTTGTATTGATGAGGTGATTCGTTTTACAGACGCTTCTACCGTTAACCCTCCAGCAACTTATGACTGGACATTTGACGGTGGTACACCGGCTACTGCTACAGGACCAGGTCCACATGATGTTTCATGGCCAGCAGCAGGAATGTACAATGTAACTTTGAGTGTAACAGATGCAGATGGTACAGATGATACAGTAGTAGTTGTTGAGGTTCTTCCTCCACCGCCAATTACGGCTACAGCTACTCCTTCTGATGTAATTTGTAATGGAGATCAGGTAATTCTTACTGCCGCTGGTGGTGTTACTTACACTTGGGATGGTGGAGTTACAAATGGAGTTCCTTTT
Source organism: Flavobacteriales bacterium (assembly GCA_022361195.1). Taxonomy (GTDB): domain Bacteria; phylum Bacteroidota; class Bacteroidia; order Flavobacteriales_D; family Crocinitomicaceae; genus JAKSBJ01. Next base: position 30,826 of record JAKSBJ010000223.1, on the reverse strand, counting down.
TCACCAACAGCAACAACAACTTATACGGTAACGGGAGAAGATGCTAACGGATGTACAGCAGATGTTAGTGTAACAGTAACTGTTGTGGATTGTGTTCCACTTATTGCCGGATTTGAATTCCCGGACCCTACATGTGTAGGACAATGTATTACTATAACAGATACAACTAGCGGAGTCCCTACAACATGGTTGTGGGATTTTGGTGGTGGAGCAACTCCAAATACATCAACCGAGCAAAATCCAGAGGTATGTTTTGATTCAGACGGAGAGTTTGATATTCAATTAACTGTTGAAGATGCTGCAGGGCAAATTTCTTCTACAACAAATACAATCACGGTATTTACTTCACCTAAGGTAACAGCTGAACGTGACACTACAATTGATTTGGGTGGAGCAGCTGAGCTAATCGCAAATGATACAATTGATGACCTGAGTTACTGGTGGACGCCAGATTATTATGTAGATTGTCCTACTTGCCCAGTAACATACGCAAGTCCACAGTTTGACACTGTTTATACTATTACGGTAACTGATACCAACGGTTGTCAGGCAACGGATATGGTTTCAGTAAAAGTAAACTTCATTGAAGGAATTGGGGTTCCAACGGCCTTTTCTCCAAATGGTGACGGAAACAACGATGTGTTGTACGTTAAGGGAGTAGGTATTACAAAAATGAACTTCAAGGTATATAACAAATACGGCGAAAAGGTATTTGAAACACAAGAACAAAGAATTGGTTGGGATGGAACCTATTTAGGAAGAAACGAAAATCCAGGCGTGTTTGTCTGGGTGCTGGAATACAGCTTCGTCAATGGAAGTGGGGGAATTCAAAAAGGTAACACAACATTAGTCCGATAAAATGATGAGAATTATGAAAAAGACAATAGGAGCTTTAGTTATCGGATTGGGAATTTCGATAACTTCTTTTGGACAACAAGATAAGCACTTTAGTATGTTTGCTGAAAGTCCAATGTACCTAAACCCTGCAGCGGCAGGATTTCATGAAGCCCATTTACAGGCTTTCACAAACTTTAGAATGCAATGGATGACTTTGTCCGATGAGCCATTTAGAACTATTTCCGGATCGGTAGATTGGAGAATGTTTGAAAACGGAAGTTTTATGGGAGCTGGAGTTAATTTCTTTAACGATGCTGCTGGGGCTTCAAACTTTCAAACAAACGTTTTAACAGTTCCAATTAACTACGCCATTGAGGTAGGAAGAGATAATCACTTTGCAATTGGACTACAACCAGGATTTTACCAACGTACGTTAACGACTGATGGTTTAACCTGGGATAATCAATGGAACGGAATTCAGTTTAATCAGGGAATTTCATCTAATGAAGGTGCTGCGGTAGCAGGAGCTAATATTACTGCTTTTGATATTTCTGCCGGGGTATTCTGGTATGCCAATTTAAGCAGAGAGTTCCGTGTGAGTTTAGGTTTAGCTGGACATCATTTGAGTAAGCAACGTATTGGTTATTACAATGACAATGACAGATTATACCGTAAGCTTACCCTTCACGGACAGTTTGAGTATAAAACGCAAATGGGAGTTTCAATTCTACCGGCGTTTATGGCTTTTGTTCAAGGACCAAATAAAGAAATCACATTAGGTTCAAACTTCAGATGGAACTTGAGAGGTGCTTCTAGATCGACAGGGCATTTCGATGAAATTCATTTTGGTTTAGGTGCTTATTACCGTACTAGAGATGCTGTAATGGCGAATATGATTATTGAGTTTGGTGGATTGGGAATTGGAGCTAACTACGATTTAAACCTTTCTGGTTTAACGGTAGCAACGAATGGTGTTGGAGCCATGGAATTTTTCCTAAGATGGAAAATGACATTTGGTGGACGATCACTTTCAAATCCGCTGATTCACTAGAAAGACAGTATAAAAGTATTGCGAAGATGGCCTGCTTTTGCGGGCCATCTTTTTTTATTTTAGCCTGTGAAGTTTTTGGCATCGTTAGATTGTTCCTATTTTTGTGGTCGAAAATAAGATGGGTATAAAAATTCGAGATATTGATTTGGGCGATTTCCCGCTCTTACTGGCGCCGATGGAAGATGTCAGTGATCCTCCTTTTCGTGCATTGTGCAAAAGGCATGGGGCGGATATGATGTATACCGAGTTTATTTCGTCGGAAGGGCTGATTCGGGATGCAGCTAAGTCTGTGCAAAAATTGGATATCTACGAATACGAACGCCCCATTGGAATTCAAATTTTTGGGCATGACATCGAGTCCATGATTCGTACCACTGAAATTGTGGAGAAAACCAATCCAGATGTCATTGATATCAATTATGGTTGTCCGGTAAAAAAAGTGGCTTGTAAAGGAGCAGGTGCTGGAATATTGCAAGATATTCCCAAAATGGTGGAGATGACAGCCCAAATTGTAAAACGGACGCATTTGCCGGTTACGGTAAAAACACGTTTGGGATGGGATGATCATACCAAATATATTGTAGACGTAGCGGAGCGATTACAGGATGTAGGAATTGAGGCTATTTCTATCCATGGTCGTACCCGAAAACAAATGTACAAAGGTGAAGCCGACTGGACTTTGATTTCAGAAGTGAAGAATAACCAACGAATGAAAATTCCGGTTTTTGGAAATGGAGACATCAATTCACCTGAAAAGGCAGTTGAGTATAAAAATAGATATGGAGTAGATGGCGTTATGATCGGAAGGGCTGCGATTGGTTATCCATGGATTTTTAACGAAATCAAACATTATATCAAAACGGGTGAACATCTTCCAATACCAAAGGTGAAGGAAAGGGTGGACATGGCTCGTGAACATCTTGAGATGTCATTGAAGTGGAAAGGTGAGATTTTGGGAATTAATGAAATGAAACGTCATTATACCAACTATTTTAAAGGCATTCCTCACTTTAAGGAGTATAGAACTCGTTTGGTCACCAGCATGGATCTGGAGGAGATCGAAGGAATCTTTGAAGAAATCCTTGAGAATTTCTCTGACGTTTCTCCTCTCGTATAAATTTTCTGAACCTTTTTAGCTAAACGTTGTACTGAAGAAAAACAAGGCTTATGAATGCAATCGTTTTTCTTTTAAGTTCCATAATGAGTTTTGGAATAAATAATAGCACAGAGACGCGTAAAAATGTGTCTTATGAGAACTATTTAAAAGGTACTGAATGGAAATGCTCTGATGTTCCTTTTGAAAGCGAAGAAGTAGGACAATACTCTTTTGAGAAGTTTGTTGCAGATGGACAAATGCACTGGGGTAATTTCATTCAATTCGAGGACAATACTTTTTCTACCTACTATCGTGCACCATGTGGTAATGACTGTTTTACTTCGGTAAATGGAGATTATAGGTTTATAGGGGAGAATTTGATAAAAATAAAAGTAACTTCTATTAGCTATAGTGGGTTTTGTGGAAAAGAGAATGTAGATGGTTTACAATTTGTAGCAAATTATTCCCTCAGTCGTTCAGTCGATGACCTAAAAATAGAAGTTCAAAAAGCAGACCAGCTTAGCAAAATTCGTGCAATGAATCAAAAATAAAGTGGATTCAATTTTAGTTTTCCTCTCGATAATTCAAGAGCAGGAAAAGGAACTTTAACAATGTTAATGGTTCTGAATAGCACCTTAAGCGCCTTCGATTTTACTGGGATTTTTTCAAAGTCAATATCAAACGACAGGAACCATTGACGATAAGGTTCAAAGGTTAGCTGGTCGCCATTGGCTTGTTGAATAATGTAAGTTCCACCATCTCCAATCAATTGGTCGTTGACACTATATCCCAATGATAAATTGATCCATTTTGGAATTTTACTATCAGTTTTAAAGGAAGAGATGGGATTAAAGCTCAACCAATAGGTTTGTCCATTATAATCTTTAAGGGTTCGGCTTGGAAAATCACTTCCCAAAACATTTGGGCGATGTTGGGCCAATCCTGAATTGTGAAAGGAAAATTTGAGTTTGAATTTTTGATCATTCCAAAAATACTCCTGTCCAAAATAAAGTAAAGAACCAGCGGTATTAGCACCAATGTCATACCATGAAAAGCCCCAGTCTACATTGTAAGCATCCAAAAACTCAAAGGTGGTCATGTATCCCACACTAAAAGCCGTTCCAATTAAAGCCGCCTTTTTATGTTCAACGCCGCTCCATTCGTATAATCCTCCGGCAACACGAGCAAAATTCCAAGAAGTCAGTGCATGACCAACCTTATCCATTTGCAACCATTCGTGACCGTCGTTAAAGGTGTGGAATTTACTCTTTTCAAAATCCTGATACCAAACATAATTAAGGGAAATAATGGTTCCAGCCCAAAGCGAAGTGTTAACAGCACTAACTCCAATAGCCCTTTTTTTATTCAAAGAATCAGCTGGTTCAAAAAAAGATTGACCAAAACTCTCCTGAATAAAGAGGCATAAGACGGGTATGAGGAATAATTTCTTCAAAGCTTGAGCTTCAAACAAATTTACCTTAAATCTCCCAAAAACAAAAAGGAAGTAAAAAAGAGCTTATTTGTAACAAACTGATTTTACAGCAGCAATAATTCGAGCTGGATTTGGTAATGCTTCAGCCATTAATGGCGGACTGAAAGGGAATGGTGTATCCGATTGCATTACTCGTTTTACAGGAGCATCCAAATAATCGAAAGCATAGTTTTGTAAGTGATAAGCAATTTCCGAAGCGATAGATGCTAACGGCCATGACTCTTCAACTACAACACAGCGGTTTGTTTTCTTAACAGATTCTACAACGGCTGCATAATCAATTGGACGAATAGTTCTCAAGTCGATAATTTCACATGAAATACCTTCTTTCTCCAATTCTTCAGCTGCTTTATGAGCTTCTTTAATGATTTTACCAAAACTTACAATAGTAACATCTGTTCCAGCTCTCTTAATATCTGCTACTCCAATTGGAATAATGTATTCTCCCTCAGGAATCTCTCCTTTGTCTCCGTACATTTTTTCAGATTCGAGGAAAACCACAGGATCATTGTCACGAATTGCTGATTTTAATAAACCTTTTGCATCATAAGGATTTGATGGTGTGATAACCTTTAATCCCGGAACGTGAGCATAAAAAGCTTCAAAACTCTGTGAGTGAGTTGCTGCCAACTGCCCAGCTTGTCCATTTCCTCCTCTAAAAACAATCGGACATCCGATTTGTCCACCGGACATTTGAAGGATTTTTGCCGCCGAGTTAATAATTTGATCTGCTGCCAAAATTGCAAAGTTCCAGGTCATGAACTCAACAATTGGTCTTAAACCATTCATAGCAGCACCAACTGCAATTCCAGAGAAACCTAATTCGGCAATCGGGGTATCAATCACCCTTTTGTCTCCGAATTCATCTAACATTCCTTGCGATACTTTATACGCACCATTGTACTCCGCAACTTCCTCTCCTAAAAGGAAAATGCTTTCATCGTTTCTCATTTCTTCTGACATTGCCTCACGCAATGCTTCTCTGAACTGAACTGTTTTCATTTAATGATCTCTAAAATTGCTCGCCAAATCTACAAATATTTGATTTGATTGCCAACCGATCTGCAAAATTGATGAATCTTTTTGCAGAGCCTTATTTTAAAGGAGAAATAAATAGATCAGGATTTTCTTTTTTAAGGGATTAGGATTATATTCGCAGATTCTTAAAATAAAGAAATTTTTGAAATGGCGGTAATTGGAAAAATTCAGAAAAACTCAGTATTACTCCTTATTGTGATTGGTGCGGCTATGTTGGCCTTCATTTTTACAGACTTTATGAAGAGTGGAGGAGATGAGGTTGAGCGTTTGGATATGGGAACCATCTACGGAGAACCAATTGACGAAGAAGAGTATGAAGAGTTGACGGATCTTTACTTACAAAGAGAAAAGCAAACCTTCTTTCAGCAACAGTCAATGTCTCCAAATCCTCAGCAATGGACTCCTGAAATGGAAGAGAGTGCAAAGTCAAACTCGCAAAATCAGGCATTTAATGAGGTAGTGAGAAGAGACTTAATGAACAGAGAGTTTGACAAGGTTGGAATTACCTGTACTGTTGATGAGTTAAATGACATGATTCACGGAAACCACGTTCACGCATGGGTAATGGATATTCCAATTTTCCGTGACAAATTAGGAGCTTTCTCAAAAGATTCAGTTCGTAATTTCATTAACCGTTTGGAGGTTGAGCCGGACAATGAGGCTGACAGAGAAAACTGGTTATTAGCTCGTGAACAATGGAGTGATTTTGAGCAAGAATTAAAAGATGTTCGTAAGGCAGATAAGTATGTGACGATGATTAAAAGAGGTTTGTTTGTGAACAGCCTTGAAGCTAAAGACAGATATTATGCTGCTAATGAGAAGAAGCAAATTAAATTCGTTGTAGGTCGTTACACTGACATCGCTCCAGATGAGATGGAAGTAACGGATGACGAAATTAAAGCGTTCTATGATGAGCATAAGGATGAAAAGAAATATGAGCAGGAGGAGTCAAGAGATGTTGATTTCATCACTTTCCCAATTTATGCTACTGAATTCGATCAGGAAGAATTGAAAAATGAGATGGATAGACTCAAAACTCAATTCGAGGCAACAGACAATAACTTAGCTTTTATGGCTCAGCACAGTGAAGGGAATTTCAATTCTGACTCGGCTTTCTTCCGTTATGGAAGTGGAGATCAGTTTGTATTTGACAACTTCATGGGGAATCATCAATACCCTGCTGTAGCAGATGAAATGATGCAAGAAGCTGAAGTTGGTCAGGTTGTTGGACCATTTGCTTATGGAAGCGAAGTGGCAATTGCTAAAGTTACTAAGGTTGAGACTGAGCTTCAGGCTTGGGTAAGACATATTTTGGTGAACATTGATGCTACTCGAACTGAAGAAGAAGCAAAAGCAAAAGCTGATAGTATTATGGCCGTAATCAACGAGAAGGATAATTTCGTTGAAATGGTTGAGAAGTACACTGACGATCCGGGATCAATTGAAAATGGTGGTGAGTACAAATGGTTTAACGAAGGGCGAATGGTACCTGAGTTTAATGATGCATCATTTGAAGGAGCTATTGGACAATTGCAATTGGTTAAAACAACTTACGGTTACCACATTGTGGAAGTATTGGGAAGAACGGAACGTAAAATCCCTGCTTTAGCGGTAGTTTCAAAAACGGTTAAGCCAAGTGAAAATACGTTAAAGGAAATGGAGCAATTAGTATTTGATTTCATTTTCGAGGTATCTGAAATGGAAGGTGATTCTGCATTCCACCGAGCGGCTGAAGACAGTTCAAAAGTTTGGCAAAGCAGCCGAATTTGGATGGAGCAAAAATATGTAATGGGATTACAAGAGCCGGATAGATTAATGAAATTTGCTTTCAATAAAAATGCTTCAGAAGGAGATATTTCTGATCCAATTTTAGATGGAGATAAATATGTTGTAGCTTTCTTGTCAAATATTATTGAAGAAGGTGCTCCTGAGTTTGAAGATGTAAAAGAGCAAATGAGAAATCCAGCCTTAGAAGACAAAAAAGCGAATTACTTAATTGAGCAAATGTCTGGCAAAAAAGGTTTGACGGATGTTGCTGCAGCAGTTAAAAACGGAACTATTTTACAAGCTGAAGTTGCTTTCGGATTTAACTCTATTCAAGGTGGTGGAGGAAACGAGCCAGAGGTAATTGGTAAATTGTTTACAGATATTCCAGTTGGTTCAATGACGACTCCTATTAAAGGAAATGCAGGAGTTTATGTTGTTATTGTTGAAGGAGAAACTGAAGCGGTACCAACAACAGATTATTCGATTGATCGTGAAAACCTCAAAATTGCCCGTGTTGGTTCTGCCGATAGTGGAGTAATTAAGGCCTTAAGAGAAAAGGCAGAGGTTAAAGATAACCGCCGAAGAATCGAAATTCAAGGTTAGTAATTATTTAGAATTCAAAATAAAGAATCCCTCAATCCTTGATTGGGGGATTTTTTTGTGGCTCCTTTGGTGGGATAAGCCTAACTTTGGAATATGAAAGCGAAAAAACCATCAGAATCTCTGGCGATTACCACTAAGGTTGTTTTACCCAATGAGACTAACACTTTAGGGAAGTTATTTGGAGGGGCGTTGTTGGCCTGGATGGATGAAATTGCAGCAGTTTCTGCTCATCGTCATGCTAAACAGGTTGTGGTTACTTCATCAGTCAATCATGTCTCTTTTGATATTCCGGTTGATTTAGGTGCCTTTGTTACTTTGGAGGCAAAAGTTTCTCGGGCGTTTCGTTCGTCTATGGAGGTGGTCATTGATGTTTCGGTGGAGGATCGGGAAACCGGAGAGTCAAAGATGAGTAATCAAGCAATTTACACCTTTGTGGCTGTGAATAAAGAAGGAAAATCGGTAGAGGTGCCGCCTATTGAACCTGAAACGGAGGAGGAACAACGACGTTATGATGCCGCCTTACGCCGAAAACAATTGAGTTTAATATTGGCTGGAAAAATGGAACCTGATGCTGCCACTGAACTCAAGGCTCTTTTTGCCAAATAAAATTCAAAAGGGCTGGACAACTTTTTAAATCGCAGGCCCGTATTAAAGATGAAAAGGACATTTCGAAAGAAATATGTACATTTGATTGGTTCAAATTTGATGAAAATGAAAAAAATATTCTATATACTTCCTATTGCACTTTTATTTGTAGCTTGTAAAGACGACGAACCTGTTGAGACTGTTGAGCCAGATGTAATGCCGGCAGCAACAACTGTAGGTGCAAATACCTTTGGGTGTAATGTTGATGGAAAATTATGGGTAGCAAAAAATGCGGATACCGATAGTGCAGAAGTGGTTGTGGACGGAACTTACGATAAAGGAACAGGTGATTTTTACCTGACAGCCGTTAGACAAGATTTGAGCCACAATAATTTTGAGCGAATCAAGATTTACGGAAGTGGAATTTTCCAAACTCCTGATTTACCATTGACCTACATTATGACAGTTGAGCATAACAAGGTATATGGTTATTTAGATTTTAATCCTGCAGCTGGAGGTTGTGGACACTATTACCATAATCCATCAGCTCCTGGTGCTTTAACGATCACAAAAGTGGATACAATTGCACAAATCGTTTCAGGATCATTTCAAATGGACTTAATTAACAATGATTGTGATCCAAGCGGAATTTCAATTACTGACGGAGTATTTGATTTGAATTATTAAGATTCTTCAGGAACGGAAGAAAGCCCTTTGTTGATATCTGAAACAATGGCTCCGATATCCTGATTACGCATACATTTAAAATGCCCTTTGGGGCATTTTTTGTATCCAATTTTTGAGCACGGACGACACGAAAGGTCTTCAACCTCATGTACTGAAAAACGATCTTGATGTGAAGGCATGTACGGATACATTCCTAAATCCGTCACGGTATTTCCCCATATAGAGACAATAGGTTTTTTAAAAGCTGATGCAATGTGCATGAGTCCGGTATCAAAACAAACAACCTTTTGTGTTTGCTTGAGAACAGATGCCGTTTTATTGAGCTTAAGAATTCCGCATAAATTAATCACCTGAGGACAAACCTTCTGAATTTCTTCGGCTCGTTCCACATCTACTAATCCGCCCATTAAAACCACCTGGCTATTAATTTGCTTAATGATTTCAATGATCATCTCTACGGGCATTCTTTTCGTAGCAAATTTGGCTCCAATCGAAAAAACCACAAAGTCTTTCTTAATTCCAAATTTGGAGATATCGATAACGTCTTCGGCTGGAATAAAATAGTCCAATCCTTCCAAATCATTTTTGACTCCAATCTTTTTAACCGTTTCAAAGTAGCGATCTACCACATGTACATCTTTGGGCAAACTGTTTATTTTAAAAGCGGTAAGGAGAAACTTTTTACGGTTGAGCTTGGGAAAAGAGAATGATTTGGCCCTTAAAGCTCTTTTTAAGCGTCCTGAGCGAAGATTATTGTGCAAATCTATAACATAGTCATAGTTTTCCTTTTTCATCTCTCGCAGGGCCATATGAAGCTCCTCCTTTTCGATGGTATAAACCTTGTCGATATAAGGATTATTCTCTACGATTTGCTCGTGTTGAATTTTGGTGATATAATGCACCTCCACATCCTTAATCTGCTGTTTGATACAACGAACAATGGGAGAAGTTAAAACAACATCTCCAATCGAACTAAATCGTATGATGAGGACTTTGGGCATTTACAGCTAAAAATACGAAGGTTTTACTCCTTTTGTTTCGTATCAATGACAATTGTTACCGGACCGTCGTTAATTAAGCTGACTTGCATGTTCGCTCCAAATTCACCGGTTTGAATTTTTTTACCTAGTTCAGTGCTCAATCGCTCAATGAATTTTTCGTAGAGAGGAATGGCCAATTCGGGTGGAGCTGCTTTGATGTAAGAAGGGCGATTTCCTTTTTTTGTTTTTGCATGAAGGGTAAATTGACTAATTAAAAGGACATCTCCCTCAACATCACCAATAGACAAGTTCATTAAACCTTCATCATCACTAAAAATTCTGAGATTAACAATTTTCTTACAAAGCCAATCGATATCTTCTTGTGAGTCTTCTAGGCCAATTCCAAGTAAAATGAGCAATCCTTTACCAATTTGTCCCTCTATCTTTTGTTCAATACTCACGCTGGCTTCCGCCACTCTCTGAATAACAACCTTCATGAAAAATTATTTATAAATGTCCCGACGATAAACTTCTTCTTCGTCCGATTCCATGATGTTTAAGTAATTAATGTAACGCTCAGGATCAATTTCACCTTCATCCACAGCCGTCTTCACTGCACAATGAGGCTCACTAATGTGCTGACAGTTGTTGAATTTACAATCGGCTAAAACCTCTCGCATTTCCAAAAAATAATGAGAGAGTTCGGTTTTGTCAAAATCAATTAAACCAAAAGCTCTGATTCCAGGTGTGTCAATAATATATCCACCTGATTGGAGTGGGAACATTTCGGCAAAAGTGGTAGTATGCTGACCGGATAAATGCTGCTCTGAAATTTCACCGGTTTTAAGGTGCAAATTTTCATCCAGTGAATTCACTAAAGTAGATTTTCCAACACCACTGTGTCCACCAAACATCACTTTTTTACCCTTAATCTCATCTTTCAAAAATGCGACAGAGTCTTTACGCTTAGCACAAATAGTTTTGCAACGATAACCGACATCCGAATAAAGTTTAAGTAGTCGTTCTAATCGAGCCATTTGCTCTTCATTGCAAAGATCAATCTTGTTAAACAAAATGGTAATGGGAATATGATAAGCCTCAGCCGTGACTAAAAACCGATCAATGAATCCAGTTTGAGTTTGAGGAGCCGCAACGGTTACCAATAAATAAACATGGTCAATATTGGCAGCTAGGATATGAGAGCGCTTACTCAAATTTACCGATCGGCGAATGATGTAATTTTGCCGTTCTAAAATAGAGGTAATCAAGCCATTTTCTCCTTCCTCTTCAAATTCAACTTCATCTCCTACAGCTAAGGGGTTGGTTGATTTTATTCCGGATGTTCTGAACTTTCCACGAATTCTGCAATCCCAAATTTGATTGTTTTCGTCCTGAACCTTATACCAACTTCCGGTTGATTTTATGACAGTGCCTCTTTTCAGCTTTTTTTTCGTAAAAGTAGGGAAGAATATTGGATGCAGCCAAATTTACTATGACAACTTCTTTTCTCTGAACAAAAGTTTGTGATGAATAATCGGACAAAGAAGTCAATTACATCTTAAAGAAAGTTACATTTGTTCCAATGAATCGCCTTTCCATTATTATTCCGGTTTACAACGAAGGAAAAACTATTTCTAGTGTTATTGAGACCATCAATGTTCTGGAATTAATTAATGGAGTAAAGAAACAGGTGATAATTGTTGATGATTGCTCTACTGATGAGAGTAATGAAATGATTCGACAAAGTCTAGAGAAAATTTCAAATCCTAACTTTCAGCTGATTCGTCATGAAGTGAATTTAGGGAAAGGTGGAGCCATTCATACTGGAATTCAAAAAGCGGAGGGAGATTATACAATCATTCAGGATGCTGATTTGGAATTAGATCCGGGAGAGATTAACCTTTTGTTAGAGAAGGTACTTTATACCGAGGCAAATGTTGTTTATGGTTCGCGCTTCCTTAAAAAAGGATTCAAAGGAGGATCAACCATGAGCAATTGGGCCAATTCTTTTTTGACGCGTTTGTCCAATACCATTTTTCGTATTCGAATTACGGATATGGAAACTTGTTATAAACTGGTTCCAACGGATGAATTTAAGTCGCTCAATTTGGTAGAACAGCGTTTTGGTTTTGAGCCTGAGATTACGGCAAAACTTGCTAAAAACCGAAAGTTAAAATGGGCTGAGGTTGCTATTTCTTACAATGCTCGTTCCGAAGAGCAAGGAAAGAAAATTGGCTGGAAAGATGGTTTTAGAGCCATTTGGTGCATTTTGAAATACGGTCTCAGCAGTAAGCGGTAATTTACTTTTGGTATGGTGTTATCAGTACTTTCTTCCACTTAACACTATTTTGATTCAAAAAATTAAGGATATTTAGTAAATTCAGAATGTGACATTACTAACTTTGTTCGTTTTTACCATAATACATTGAATAAACAGCAAAAATACGACATTGCCTACCTTAGAATGGCAGCCGAATGGGCTAAATTATCTTATTGTGAACGTAAAAAAGTCGGTTCATTAATTGTTAAAGATAATGCGATAATATCGGATGGATATAATGGAACACCTTCAGGTTATTTGAATAAGTGTGAGGATGAAAATGGAGATACGCAATGGTTTGTGCTGCATGCTGAGGCTAATGCCATTTTAAAAGTGGCTAAATCTACTCAAAGTGCTCATGGGGCTACTTTATACATTACGCTTTCGCCTTGTAAAGAATGTAGCAAGTTAATTATTCAATCTGGAATTAAACGAGTAGTTTATCGTGATAAGTATAAAGATACTTCGGGGGTAGATTTTTTAGAAGAATATGGCATAGAAGTTATGCAGATTAAGGATATATAAGATGGAGAATAATACAAATAAATCAACGCTTTATTTAGTGCCATTGTTATTGGGAGTTACCCTGGCATTGGGAGTTTGGTTGGGAACAATGTTTGTTCCTCAGGGGGGAGGAAGTCCGATTACCGAAAATACCGGTAAGTTCAATACGATTTTGGAGATGATCGAAAACAAGTATGTTGATTCGGTTGATCATGAAATGTTGATTGAAAGTTCAATTGAAGGGATGATTACCGAGCTCGATCCGCATTCGGCTTATATTCCGGCTAAAGATTTAGATCGGGTTAATGAGCAGTTGGATGGCCATTTCGGTGGAGTTGGAATTCGGTTTTTAATTCATCATGATACTTTGGTGGCAACACATGTATTACCCGGTTCACCATCTGAGCGAGCTGGGATGTTAGCAGGAGATCGCTTAATTGAGGTGGATGGAGAAGATATTTCTGAAGGGGATTTGACCAACGAAAAGGTGATGAAATTACTTAAAGGTGAAGCAGGATCTAAGGTAAAGGTTAAAGTTAAGAGAGGTGAAGGAACTGAGATGTTAACCATTACTCGCGGTACTATTCCAGTGAGTTCGATTGATGCGGCCATTATGTTAACAGATGACGTTGGTTTTATTAAGCTAAACAGTTTCACCTACAATTCATCAGAAGAATTTGAAGAGGCCGCCCGAAAGTTGAAGGGGAAAGGAATGAAAAAACTCATTTTTGATCTTCGAAATAATGGTGGTGGATTAATGTTTGCTGCTACTGACATTGCCGATCACTTTTTAGAGTCGGGTAAATTGATTGTTTATACAGAGGGAAGAAAAAGACCAAGGGAAGATTACTATTCTACTTCGAGAGGTATTTTGGAGGATACAGAAGTGATTATTTTGATCAATTCTTTATCGGCATCGGCCAGTGAAATTGTGGCAGGAGCTATTCAGGATAATGATCGTGGTTTGATTATGGGTCGGCGATCTTTCGGAAAAGGATTAGTGCAGGATCAGGAGGAGTTGACAGATGGTTCGGCTTTGCGTTTAACCATTTCACGTTATTATACTCCAACAGGTCGAAGTATTCAAAAACCATATGGAGATGGAGTGGATTATGAGCATGATTATATTGATCGTTTTGAGAGTGGAGAGTTGATGAATGAGGATAGTATTAAAGTAGATGAATCCTTAAAATATCAAACTCCTGCAGGCCGAACTGTTTATGGTGGGGGTGGAATTTATCCTGATTTATTTATTCCCAATGATACAGCTGGGGCGTCTTATTATTTAACGGAGCTATACTATGCTCAGGTATTTAACCATTTTGCTATTACTTACCTGGATAAGGAGCGTAATAACCTTACTAATTTTGAAAAGTTCCGTCGCAATTTTAAAGTGAACGCTAATATGTTTGAGTCGTTCATTGCTTATGCAGTTACCTTAGGAGTTGATGAAAATCCTTATGATATTGTTACTTCACGCTCAGTAATTAAAAACAGAATCAAGTCTGAAATTGCTCGTCATGTATGGGCAGATGATGGGTATTATTCTGTTTACGTTGAGGACGATTTGGATGTACAACGAGCTTTGGATGAATTCCGCTCAGGGAAATCACTTGTTTCTAAATTAATGGACAAAAAGTAAGTCGTTTTAAAGTAAAATGGAATTAATCAATTCACTTGCTAAACTTGGTGAATCTGAGATCAGAGAACTAGAAGAAACCCTTTCAGAGAAATTTGGCTATCTCCATTTCCCCGATGATTACCGTGAGTTTTTACAAAAGAACAATGGCGGTTTTGTCGTTCCAGGTCATATTCAGGGAACGGATCATGATTTACATAAAGAGGAGGTTGTTTTTAAAACACCCTTAAAAGATGGAGAAAAAGATTGGACTCCTGGTTTGTATGCTTTCTTTGGACATCCTGTTTCAGACGAATCTTCTGAGTCCGAAAATGGTCGTCAATTCCCAAAATTGGTAAGAGCCAATGATCGTTTGAATAATGATTTTGATGTTCTGCCAAAAGGAATGATGGCAATTGCTCTGTGTACCCATCCAACTGCTGGAGATTTGTTGTGCATTAGTTTGCATGAGAAAGATTATGGGGCAGTATATTTCTACTTTTCCCAATGGTTTAATCCTGCTTTTGGCAGTGGAGATTATTATGAATCCAAAACCAATAAAATTTTGGACGAATACAATCTCAATTCAGTTCAGGAGGGAACAGAAAATGAAGAAGCTCAATTTGCTGTTGACAGAATCCCATTCATTAAACTCGCAGATTCTTTTTCAGCCTTTTTAAGCAGTTTAACTGTTGCCGAAGTCTCGTATTAACCCCAAGTCTTATTTCGGGCTAATCTAGCTCTAAAAAAGAGTATCCAAATAGGAGAAATTATTAAATCTCTCCTACGATAGCTTCCGATACATTGATAATGTGATCTCCAATTTTCTCGCAAGATGAGAAGAGGTTATTGAAAACCATTCCCGATTGCATGTTGAATCCTTTTTTGTTGAGGTTTTCAAGATGCTCTTTACGCATTTGATCGCGTTTAAAGTTGATGTTTCTTTCAGCTTCTAGCGCTTCGTTAATGGATACTCCACCCCAATCAGCCTCAAGATTAGCCACCATAATTTCAAAAGACTTATCAACTAAACCAAACATCTCCATCATGCTCGAACGTTGTTCAGGTAAGAAATAAATCTTTCTTTCGTCTTTTCGTTCGATCTCTTTAGACATTTGATAGAAAACATCCCCAATTCGCTCCAAATCATTTACAATAGAGTTCATTGCACGAACGCGTCTTGCCGTTTCTTCAGACATTTCTCCTTCGGATACTTTGGCTAAATAATTGGCAACCTCAATCTCTACCCGGTCAGTAATCTCCTCGTATTTGGAGATTTTAGATCGTAGTTTGTTTTTGGCTTTTACATTTTGTTCGGTCAATAGCTTTTGGGTAAAGCCAGACATTCGGGTGGTTAGTTTACCAAACTTGGCGATCTCTTTTTTAGCTTCAAGAATTGATAAATCAGGCGTTCCCATCATCCCGGTTCCAATGTAGTCCAATTTAAACTCTTCATCTGCCGATCCGCGTGAACGAACACTCTTTTCGGCCATAGAAACTAATCTTGGAACAAACCAAATCAATAGAATTACGTTGGCAATATTGAAGGTAGTATGGAAGATAGCAATACCTAGATTGGCTGCCTCTGGATCTTTAAACGGATTTTTCTCCATGAAATAAGCAATCCCATCCAAGAAGAAGTGGAAAGCAATAACTGCCCAACAAACTCCAATTAAGTTGAAGAAAGCATGGATTCGAGCCGCTCTTTTTGCATGAACATTACCAATCAAAGCGGCTAATTGAGCTGTAATCGTTGTACCAATGTTCTCTCCTAAAATCATGGCTGCTGCAACTTCAAACGGAAGTACACCTCCTGCAACCATTGTCATAGTTAAAGCCATCGCTGCTGATGAGGATTGAATAATTACTGTAACTAAGGTTCCCAATCCTACAAACATCAAGGTTCCGAGGAAACCAGAGTTTTTGTATTCAACAAAAAACTGTACTAAAGCCGAATCTGCACTAAGCGTTGGAACTGCATCTTTTAATGCTGCTAACCCCATAAACAAAAGACAGAAACCAATAATTACATTGGCCCAAGCCTTAGCTTTTCCACGACTAATAAATAAGAGAGGAGCTCCAAAAGCCATTAAAATAAAGGCGTAAGCTGCAATGTCAACCTTAAATCCAAAAACTAAAATTAGCCAGGCCGTCATGGTGGTTCCAATATTGGCTCCCATCATTACTCCAACGGACTGTTTTAGGGTCATTAGTCCAGCATTTACAAAACTTACCACCATTACCGTGGTGACGGAGGAGGACTGAACGACAGAAGTAATTCCAAATCCTGTAATAACCCCTTTAAAACGGTTAGAGGTAATCTTTCCCAGCATGTTTCTTAATCTCGATCCAGCTGCCTGTTGCAAACCTTCACTCATTACTTTCATACCGTAAATGAATAAACCTAAAGCTCCAATTAAGAAAAGGGTTTTAAAAAGTCCCCAGGCACGTTCTGTTTCAAACTTTCCTTTTTTCGACCAAATAATCTGATCTCCTAAATCTAAACCAACTTTGTAAACGTATTTTTCACCTCCTGTGAGCTCCTTAATTTCATGGGAAACGGTATTCATAATTGGAATAGCCTTAACTTTTTCCCAATGTGACATTGTGCTGTCATTCTTATGCTGATCGGCACCAATTTTTGTGTTGTACTTTAAAATATAAGTTGCTTTAGGGTATACCTCTAAAATTTGAGAAATCTTTCCCGGTGCAATAGCCCAGCTGATTTTAACCCCTTCCGTTTTTCCTTTGGCTGAATTATTTCCAGAGAAAATAGAGTAACTAATGGTATTAAAATGGTGAATGGTTTCTGAATACTCAATGTTCTTTTTACTGCTTCCACTTCCCAATTGATATTCCCAAAGTAAGTTTTCGGTTAAGCCTTCCAAAACCAGCATAGAGTCAGTATGCTCAAAGGATTTGGAACTCCATTTTTTAGTTCCAATTTCACGGTAACGAATAGCCTTATGAGGATACGATTCTGAAATTCCCTTCCAACTTATTTCTAAACTTCCATATTCAAACGGAACCAGCGTGTTGGTGTCTTTGTCATTTTCAAATGAAAAAGAAACTCCTTCGAGGAGTACTTCAGATTCAACTCTTGATTGGCTCTCAACAGATTCTGACAAAGAATCTATTGGACTTGTAATATCTTCTGTGGCAAGAACAGAAAATGAAAAAAGGAGGGCAGTAAAAATCCCGATCTTTTTAAGCATAGTTACCCTATTATATATGGGGTGCAAAGGTAGCTTAATTATGATGTTGTTAATCGTTTTTTTATATTAAACTTACGTTAAGTTGATGTTGGGAAAATAGTTCTGAATGTTACTAAAAATGGGAGGTTTCAGTAGTTTTGAGTTCTTGAAGGAGACGAAAAATGAGTAAATAAGAAAAAAATGATGGCTTATATTTACTTTAATCGTAATTTTGCGATAGATAATTTCTTAAAATGAAAAAAATACTGGTATTGTGTACGGGAAACTCCTGTCGAAGTCAAATGGCTCATGCCTTTTTGGAAAAGTTTGCACAAGAACGAGCACAGATTTGGAGTGCTGGGGTTGAAACACATGGTTTAAATCCAAATGCAGTTAAATATTTAGCCGAATACGGTTTGGATATCTCGCATCATACTTCTAACCTCGTTTCAGAATATGAGGACGTTAATTTTGACTTTGTGATTACGGTTTGTGATCATGCCAATGAGCGTTGTCCAGTTTTTCCATCAACCGCTAAAAAAATGCATCAAAACTTTAGTGATCCATCAAAAGTTGAAGGAACCGAGGAGGAGATAGCGGTGGCTTTTAGAGCTACTATTCGCGAAATAGAACAGTTTTGTTCAGACTTTGTTGAAGCGAATTTGTAAGAGATGCGCTCTTTTTTAGGAGAAGTAATAGGAACTTTTGTTTTGGTAGCCATTGGAACCTCATCGGTTGCCGTTGCGGTTTTATACAATGCCCTAAATTTGTATGCGGTTGCTGCAATTTGGGCCATTGGAGTTAGTTTGGGAATTTATGCTTCTCAAAAATGGTCCCACAGTCACTTGAATCCGGCTGTTAGTTTAGCTTTTTTGTTTCGTGGTAAAATCACCTTTCGTCAATTCTTCATCTACCTTCCGGCGCAATTTGTCGGAGCATTTTTGGCGGCGGTTTTGGTGTATTTGATTTTTTCAAATGCTATTGTTTTACAAGAGGGAAATAATTTGACCGAACAAACAGCCATGATTTTTGGGGAATTTTATCCCAATCCTGCTAATAAAGCTTTATTTGGTTTTTCAACTTTTGGAGCTTTTTTATTGGAAGGAGGAGGAACGTTTGTTTTGATTTTATTCATTTTTTCGTTGGACAAAGTTAAGCTGGGATCGGAGAGACTTCATCCGATTTTAATTGGTGTGTTGGTGGGAATTTTAATAATTCTCATTGCTCCATATACTCAATGTGGTATTAATCCTGCGCGTGATTTTGCTCCTCGTTTATTTTCATTTTTGAGTGGATGGCAAGGAACGGCATTTGACCTTCCTCAATACGGATGGTTAACCGTTTATGTGGCAGCACCATTTTTAGGAGCGGTACTTGCTGCAATCTGTTCCAGAATTTTTCGGTTTTCTTAATCGTAAAGAGCAATCTTTTCCTTATTTTTATCTCTAGATGAAGAAGACAATTTTGATCATTGACGACGAACCGGACATTCGGCTTCTCGTTAAATATAATTTGGAGAAAGAAGGCTACATTGTATTAGAAGCCGAGAATGGAAAACGCGGTGTTGAAATCGCAGCCGAAAGCAATCCCGACCTCATTTTGTTAGATGTGATGATGCCAGAAATGGATGGAATTGAGACGTGTGAAATGCTCAAGAATATTCCGGAGCTTAAAGGCACCATGATTTGTTTCCTTACCGCTCGTGGGGAGGATTATTCACAAATTGCCGGTTTTGAAGCTGGAGCCGATGATTACATCACCAAGCCGGTTAAACCAAAATTGTTGATTAGCCGTATTTCTGCAATATTGAGAAGACAGGAAAGTGGAGGTGGTAAAGCTGCTTCTGAACAAGGAGAAAAGGCTGTTGAAAAAGAACTCGAAATAGATCAAGAACGGTATTTGGTTTACCTGAGAGGTAAAGAAGTTTACCTTCCACGAAAAGAGTTTGAATTGTTGTCCCTACTCATGTCTAAACCTGGCAAAGTGTTTCACCGTGATGAAATTATGAGTCGCGTATGGGGTGTTGAGGTTATTGTAGGTGATCGTACCATTGATGTTCATATCCGTAAGTTGCGGGAGAAAATTGGTGAACGATTCATTAAAACGGTAAAAGGAGTTGGGTATAAATTCGAGGAGTAATTTATCAACCAACCAAACATTTTCCTCAATCAATTGGTTTAAGAAGTGATTTAGTCGTGCCAGAATAATGGCTAAATTTGTGCTTCTTATGAATGATAAGGTCTCAAAATCCGTTGCTTATTGGTTACTTATAGGTGCCTTTTTGGTAGTAAGTATGGTCATTTTAGGTGGTTATACTCGTTTGTCTCATTCTGGTTTATCCATGGTCAGTTGGAAACCCGTTACAGGTTGGCTTCCTCCTATGTCAGACCAACAATGGATTCAAGAATTTGAACAGTATAAAACCTCTCCCGAGTATATTAAACGGAATTACGATTTTAATCTTGAAGAGTTTAAGCAAATTTATTGGCCTGAATTTTATCACCGTTTGCTTGGTAGGGTAATAGGAGTTGTGTTTTTAGTTCCTTTCCTTTTTTTCTTAATTCGGGGTAAACTAAAGGATAAAAAGTTACGATTAAGGCTCATTATCATTTTCTTTTTAGGAGGTCTGCAAGGCTTTATTGGTTGGTATATGGTGAAGAGTGGTTTGGTTGATAGGCCAGATGTGAGTCATTATCGATTGGCCCTTCATTTGAGTACAGCACTTTTATTATTTGGTTATTTGTTATGGACTGCTATGGGCTTGTTGTATCCCGAGCGGGCGGAGAAGACAGAAGGAGATAGTTTGGTGAGAAAATTACTCTATACTTTGTTTGGAGTGGTGAGTTTACAAATTATCTATGGAGCCTTTGTGGCTGGATTAAAAGCCGGGAAGTTTTATCCTACTTTCCCTAAAATGGGGGATGATTGGGTACCATATGCCATAGAAGAGGCTATTGGTAAAAGCGGATTTATTAGCTTTTTAGAATCACCTTTTGTGGTTCAGTTTATGCACCGTTGGATTGCAGTTATAGTGGCTGTAATGGTTATCTTTCTTTTCTTAAAAGGACTTAAGATGTCTTTGACCTCTCTTCAACGAAAAGGTCTTTTGTTTTTGTTCATTGCCCTCATTATTCAGTTTACCTTAGGGGTATTGACCATTGTTAATTTGACACCGATATTCCTGGGAGTTGTTCACCAACTAGGGGCAGTTGTGTTATTGAGCGCTGTTCTTATTTCTATTTATAGTTTTAGAGCTAAGAAGGCATAAAAAAATCCCCCTGCCGAAGCAGAGGGACCTCTCTATCTTATTGTCTAAAAAATTGTTTCTTACAATCCAACTGTCCATCCAGTTGTCCAGTTGTTTGAACCGTCAACTGCACCAATGTAAGTTGCAGCTTCAAACCACGAACCTAAAGTTGTAGGATCAAATGCTCCAGTTGTGCTAACACCAGTAAATCCACTTAAGAATCCTACCAATGAACCATCTGTAGCAATTTGGTTGTTATAAGCGGCTAAATCAAAAGTATTAGTAGGCATTGCATCAGCTCCTGCAGATGTTGTGTAAACAAATGAATCAACATTATCAACGATTGAGTTGTTTACTGTTAAGTCATCATTCTCAAGATTAGTGATTGTAACATCATGCTCAACTTGTACTCCTCTTTTAGGGAATCCAGTTACAACAGCGTTGTAGATGTTAGCCATCATTCCTTCTCTTAATTTCATTCCTTGATTAGATGCATCTCCATCATCAGCACCAATAAGTGTAAGATTAGAAAGTGTAGGGTTTGTCATTGGAGTAGCAGCATTGTTATCTCCGTTGTTATCACCTTCAATTCCTCTGTCTCCACCTCCGGTAGATTGTTGAACTACCCAGAACTGTCCGTTTCCAGTCCAACCGTGAGTCCAGTCAAAAGAATCATCCTGGTTTCCTGTTGATACAGCATATCTTAAAGAAGCTGTTCCACCAAAGAACTCAAAACCGTCATCCGATCCTAAGTGAGCTTGTAAGTGGTGAAGGGTAGTTCCAGAACCAACTCCGTTAAATGAGAATCCATTCAACTCATTGTCCGTTCCTAAAATTTTACCAGCGTACTCAACTCTTACGTAACAAAGTGACCCTGAATTATCAGCAGCATCAGTTCCTCCGTAAGTTCCAGTTCCACCTTCTCCTTCAGCAGTTGTCCCCGTGTTAATAGGAGCATATCCGTTAATGATAATTCCTCCCCAGTCACCAGGAGCTGGATTATCTTTTACTGGAGTAAATACGATAGGCTCAGTAGCAGTACCACAAGCTTCGATTTTTCCTCCCTGAAGAACTGAAAGAAAAGCAGTTGTTCCATCATCCGCAGCATAAACGTTAGTTCCAGCTTCAATTGTTAAAATAGCTCCGTTACCAACAAAAACTCCTCCTGATAATAACCAGTTGTGTGAAGCATCCATTGTTTGGTCTTCGGTAATTGTTCCTGTTACCTGACGATAAGCTTCTCCGTTGTATGTAACATCTTCATACCAAGTTGCAGTAGGAACCATACATGTTCCATCATCTTTTTTCGCATCAGGATCAAAGTTTGTTGCGTTAGGATCAGTACATCCTTTTTTCTTACAAGCAGTAAAAGTAAAACCTACACCCACAGCTATTAATAAAAGCGGCAACGTTTTCTTTATTGATTTCATTTTCTTAGAAAGATTAATTTTTTATTTACTCGTTGCAAATATCCGCTCTCTATGTTAAGCAAAAGTTATTGCAACATTTATTGTTTATTAATCTTGAATCGTAAACTACTGATTTACAGTTGTAGAATCGAGCTTAACAAAAACTTAATATTAATCGGGGGTAAAAAAAGCTGATTTATGGCACAAAAAAACTCATGGGTAATACCCATGAGTTTTAACTATCTTATCAGATAGTTATCTTAGAAATTCATGCTGAACTTTAAGCTCATTGAAGTTCCAGGAGATAATCTTGAGAAGTATTGATCAGAAGCCTGGAATGATTTAAATACGGCTTCTTTATCATCGTTTAAGATATTGGATACTTTAAATCCAAGTCTGAACTTACCGTCTTTTCCAAAAGTTTTGTTCGCATTGAAGTTCAAACTATGGAAAGGTACCGAGTAAATATCAGGTCGGTCAACGATACCTACAAATTGTAAAGTTGGTCCTTGAACGTTATAGAAGATACCCGCTTCTAATCCCTGCCAGAATCCTTTTTCACCACCGTTGTATGACAATCCACTGTTGATGACATAAGGAGCCTGACCGGCCATGTCTCTGTACTGACCAATTGTTTGTCCTTCCCTGGCATTCTCAACACGGCTATCGTATTCTGTTTGGCTAAACTCAATTCTTGATTCAGTTAAAGTCACATTCAAGTTAAAGGTAAAGTCCTCTAATGATTTTGCTAAGACTTTAAGACTTTGGCGAATCTCAATTTCTCCTCCAATTACTTGTCCATCTCCTACGTTTCTTGGTTGGTAAGAACCAGCTTGGGTAGCAAATTGAACAATTTCAATTGGGTTAAAGAACTTTTTATAGAATGCACTAAAAGAGATTGTTTGTCCTCTTGATGGGAATATTTCCCAACGCACATCAAAGTTATGAATATCGGTTTTGGTCAAGTTTCCATCCCAGTATTCAACTCCTGCCAGGTCATTGGCATCACGGAATAAACCACCAACGAAGATACGTCCGGTAATTGGATCGTAAATCTCAGCATACGATAGCTCTTTGAACGAAGGTCGAGCAACTGTTTTTCCGTAAGAAAAGCGTAAGTTTTGAATATCACTAATAGTATAAACAAAGTTAGCTGATGGGAAAATCCCCAAATCATTTAATACTTTGTCATTATCCAAAACATTTACACCTAATTGATCCTGACCAGTGTAACGTTGAACATAGTTTTCAACTCTCACCCCAATAATCGCTCTTACTTTTTTAAGTGGGCTAATTTCAGTAGCAACATAAGCTGCTGTGTTTTGAATGTTAGCGCTAAATTGATTAGGGTTAGATGGTAGGAACGAAGCTTCGTACGTTGTTCCCGAAGTTGGATCTCCATGTAATGGCCAAATATTTTCTGGTAAAAACAATTCATTAGGATCTCCAGTTAAAGGAACGTTTCTGATGTTTAAAGCAAAGTTTCGAACAACAAAATCTCTTTGCTTATAAGTATGACCTCCACCAAATTTGAATTTCGCTTTACGTTTAGCGAATTTAAATTCTTTGGTAGCATGTGCAACACCGTTAATGCTTTGTTCTTGTAATTCACGCCAAATTCGCTCAGGGAATCCTGTTTCTGTCGAAATCCAGAAATCTCCATCACGATTTTCGTAACGAGTAAATCGGATATCCGGGTCAGTGATTAGAGAGAGTGTAGGAGAAACTTTCCATTCAAATTCCCATCCTGTTTCAGCAAAACGATGTTTAGCATTAAGCATAACATTTGTCAACGATCGTTGGCTGTACTCCAGGTTGTGTTGGAATCCGTAAAAAATAGCTCCCTGATCAGCATTTGAATAATCGAAAATACCGGCTTTTGATTCACCATTTTGTAAATGAAGAACGTTTAATGACATTTTTGTTTTTTGTGTTTTGATGGCAAAACCAACCAAACCACTTAATAAAACATTGTTGGCACCATATTTACCAACTTGCAATTCACGTTCCTGCATTTCTGTTTCGCTGGCATCACCCGATAAACCATATCGGCTGAATTGAGCTTCACGGTAAAAGTCAGTACTGTTTTTATATGAAATTACGGTATTGTAACCGAGAGTAACTTTCTTTTTCTTGATTTGATTCCCAAAAGAACCTCCTATACTAAAGTCCATTAAACTGCGTGTTTCGTAGGCAGCCAAAGTAGGATTAAAGCTTTCGAGGATTTGTTTGTAACGCTGTCCGTCTTGTCCGTTAGGATCACTTACAGCTTCAGAGAAGAAAGGAATATAAGTTTCAACTGGAATTTTACGTGTTCCGTCGTCAAAACCTAAAAAATCCAGTTTACCACCATCATAAGTTAAATAATCACTTTGAAAGTGGAAAGAAGGATTGTATCCCAATCCAACTGAAATTCCTCTGTTTCTTTTATCTGGGAAACTTTTTAAACCTATGTCAACCACTCCTCCCGTGAAATCGGCAGGAAGTTCGGCTACAAAGGATTTATGAACCACAATATTTCCTAAAACAGAAGTAGGGAAGATGTCCATTTGAATGGAGTTTCTGTCCGGATCCAAACCTGGAATATCCGTTCCGTTTAAAGTGGTTTTGTTATAGCGGTCACCCAATCCTCTTACATAGATGTATTTTCCACCTGCAAGGGAAACTCCCGGAACTCTTTTAAGGGCTCCTGCAGCTGTTGGGTCACCAGTTTTTCTAAATTGCTCCGATGTAATTGCATCAATAGGATGAGAAGACATCCTACGGATGTTTAGCATTGCATTTTCTGTGTTGGTGATGCGTTCTGCGTCGACAATAACGACGTCAAAGGTGTTGCTACTATCGGTCATAACGATATCATCTAGCACAGTTGCTTCTCCTGCCTTTACTTCAACCCCTGTAATGGTCATTGTGTCTTTCAACAAAGCGGCAATCTTAAGTTCGTAAGTACCGGCCGGAATTTTGATGTTCATTTTTCCATCCAGATCCGTTTTAGCTCTGTATTGAGTTCCGCTTACATAAACTTTCGCCATTGGGATTGTCTCTCCCGAAGTTCCGTCAAAAACAGTTCCTCGAATATATCCATCCTGGTCTTGAGCGAAGGTTGAAGAACAACTTAGAAGCACAAAAAAGAGCTTCATGCATAGATTTAGTATAGACTTCATATTCATCGTTTTATTACTATTAAGTAGCTTTTATTAGCTGAAAAACTCGCAGGAATCCAATTTGTCAACCTGCGAGTTTCCTCGTTCATTTAATATTTTGTCTCTTCTTAGAAGTCTGATAAAGCTCCGTCGATAGCAGCCCAAGACCAAGTGTTGAATGCAGATACATCTACACCTACAGTGTTGGCTCCAGCAGCTACAGTAGTAACAGCAGCATCAGTTCCGTCAGTGAAGTAATCAGTTACAGCTTCTCCGTCAGGGATTGTAGCTTGACAAGTAGCTAAAGACAATCCAGCAGGGTTAAGATCGAAATCTTGTCCAGCAGATAAGTTGAAGAAGTAGATGTTTGAAAGATCACAGATAGTGTTATCATCCAAATCAACCAATCCATCACCTTTATCAGCAGACATTGATCCGTTTACGAAAGTGTGAGTAGCTTCCATTGCACCTTCAGCACCATCTAACTCCATACATTCGTCACCTGGGTTGATAACGATGAAGTTTGAACAAGTACCAGCCCATGATTGGTCAGTGTCTAAAGCATCGTCACCAGCGTTCCAAACAACTGCGTTAGATACGTCAACAGTTCCACCGAAGAACTCGATTCCATCATCTTGGTTAGCGATAACCTCTACGTAAGAGATAGTAGTTCCAGAACCAACACCTCCTAAAGTAAGACCGTTGATTTCGTTTCCTTCTCCGATGTTAGCTCCACCGTGACGGATAGATACATATTTAAGAACACCTGAGTTATCAGCAGCTTCTGATCCTCCGTAAAGTCCGTTAGCATCTGATGGTGGAATACCTTCGATCTGAACTGAAGCAGCATCAGCAGAGATAGGAGCTTTTCCTAAGATGATAAGACCTCCCCAAAGACCATCTAAGTCAGTAGATAAGTTTGGTGAAGCAATTTGTCCTGGTTGAATTTTATCAGCAACAGAAGTGAAGATGATAGGTTGAGTAGCAGTTCCTTCAGCCATGATCTTAGCTCCTTGAGCGATGATTAAAGCAGTAGCGTTAGCTCCTGAACCAGCTTCACCTTTTACGATTACACCTGGCTCAATAGTTAAAGTAGCTCCAGAAGTAACAGCAATACGAGTAGTTAATACATAACACTTACCAGTTTCCCAAGTTGTGTTAGAAGTAATGTTAGAAGTAACATTAACGATATTCTCATCAGTTGTGTCAACCGGTGGGAAAACGCATGACTCATCGTCCTTCTTTGCATCAGCATCGTAGTTTAATGCATCAGGATCAGTACAACCTTTTTTACATGAAGTATTGACAAATGCCAAACCTCCAGCCAACAGCATTATTGAAAATATTGAAGTTTTCATTTTTTTTGTTTCGTTTAATTATTTAGAATTAATTTTTGTTGGTACAAATATCTAGCGGAGGGATTAAGGGACAATTACGCTGGGGTTATATGTTTGTTAGAAGTACATTAAAAAATTTAAAACTCAACTTAACATTGAGTTCATAAATGAAAAAAGGGCCCGAAGGCCCTTATATATAATGTGTATGTATTGTCTGTTTTAGAAGCTGTACCCAACCGAGAAGCTTAAATCAATACCTCTTCGGAATTCGCTTACGTTGAGGTAACCGTCATTTACACGATCTTCTTGTACAATTTTGATATTTGGGTTAAGCAAGTTCTTAGCTTTTAAACCAATGCTTAGTTTTTTATTGAACTCAACTTTGGCAATAAAGTTTAAAGTGTTTACTGGAAGAGCATATTGATCTCCAATTCCGTTACTACCCACTGAGAAAAGTCTTGGACCAAATACATTATAAGCAAGAGCTACTAAGTATTTTTTCTTTGCTTCTTTAAAATCTCTTTCGTAACGAATATCAAAGTTGATTAAGTAAGGTGATGCTCCTTCTAGTGGACGAATGTTATTCGTGTTGATTGTTCCACCTTGTGTAGTATCAATTCTAACTTGTGTAAACATATAAGCTGCATTGAAACCTAATCCGAAGTATTTTAAAGCAGAGCTATCTCTTTTTGCCTTACTTACCAAGAATGATAAGCTACGTACATATTCAAACTCAATTCCAGCAGCATGAGCAACATCTGCATTAGCAAAACTCATTAACTGTCCACTGGCAGTTGCTAATTGTGTTTGCTCGATAGGAGAATCTAAATATTTATAGAATGCTCCAACAGTGATCATCTCTCCTGGTTTAGGATAACGCTCGTAACGTACATCAAAGTTGTAGTTAGATCCGTTTTGTAATTCAGGATTTCCTTGAGCTTTAGCACCAGCGAAATATAAAGTGTACTGGAATGGAGCCAATTCGTTGAATTTAGGACGAGTTAGCGTTTTACTAAATACAAAACGCATTAAGTTCTTTTCTCCCATTTGTAATTTAGAGATGAAGCTTGGTAATAAACTTCCTTGTTCTACTACAGTACGGTCAATATCACTTGGCGATTGTTGGTTACGGTTAGTTACCGACTGATAAGCGCTTTCGTAACGAACTCCAGGAATAATTTCCAATTTCCCAAATTTCATTTTTAAGTTACCATAGAAGCTACTCACCAACAAGTCTGCACGATAAGAAGAACCAAAGTTAGCTACTTCCTGAATGTAGAAACCACCTTCATCATGAACCTCCGAGTTTAAG
Organism: Flavobacteriales bacterium; assembly: GCA_022361195.1. Classification (GTDB taxonomy): domain Bacteria; phylum Bacteroidota; class Bacteroidia; order Flavobacteriales_D; family Crocinitomicaceae; genus JAKSBJ01. Next base: position 2,606 of record JAKSBJ010000223.1, on the reverse strand, counting down.
TAAGCATCAATGTCATAAATATTAATGTTATCTACATTGTCTTGTGCTACCTGGTTCACTACATAGTTAAATTGTTTGTAGTCAAAATCTCTTACTTTGTTCTTGTAATCAACTCCAACATTCATACTAATGATCTCTTCTGCTTTTACCGAACCATATTTGTTTTTCTCCTCATTGTATTTCAAAACAAATTTGATATTTCCTTTAGCAGCAATTTCAGTTTCTTTTAATTGACTAAAGAAACGGTGGTTTTCATTTCTGTCAATGAAGTTAAGCGTATAATGCTCAGTATCATTTTCTTCACCTTCGCTGTAAAAAGCAACAAATTGTCTTCTGTCAGGCTCCTGGCTTCCAGTTAAACTGTATGATCCTCTCCAATCAACAATTAAACGGCTAAAGTTCTTATCATCTTTATGGTTTAAGAACTTATGCGTTCCAATAATTTGATTTGAGTTTAGGAAGCTTTGTACATAAGTTAATCTTCGTGAGTAAATTTTATCTACATAATCAAAATGTGATCCCCAGGTTTCACGAGTTTCATCATTTGATGTATTTACATACAATGAATTAACGGTGATGTTGTGCTCAGGATTAATTCTGAAATAAAGACTTAATAAACCTGTTGTAGAAGTACTCACATTCCACTTTTCAAAATCGTAGTTTAATCTTTCTTCACTTTGAGCATTGATGTTTTTGATTGATCCGTTAGAGTAACGTGATGAATAATCGTGATTTAACAATGCGATGAATCCAACTCCTGACGATTTATCTTTTGCTTTAGTAGTAGGAAAGAAGTTTCCACCTGTAATTGAGAATCCTGAATTAGGAAGAGCTGTTTTATTTAAAATGTTGAAGTTGTAGTTATCATTAAAACGAGTAGTTTGTCCTTCAACAGATTCATATAAGCTATTTGGGAAGATAGTATTAATTCCAGGATAGGCTCCAGGTTTTGAATTCGCAATTACTTCTGATGGGATAGAACGCGTTCCATCATCCATTCCAAAGTAATCAAATTTACCTCCGTTGTACGTTTTAAAGTTTTTGAAAGTAGTTTGTGTATTAACTCCAGTAGAAAGTGAAACTTTTAAAGTTGGTTTTTCATAATAGCTTCGAGTTGTGATATCGAAAGCACCACCTGAGAAATCTCCGTACAATTCAGCCGACATTACTTTAGATACAGAAACTGATCGAATAATGTCAGTTGGGAATGTACTTAAAGGAATAACTCTAAAATCAGGGTTTGGTGAAGGAACAGGAAGTCCATTTAAGTAAGCCGTATTATAACGGTCCCCCAATCCTCTTACATATAATACAGAACCAACTGTAGAAAGTCCTGTCATTTTAGTAGCAGCTTCGCTCAAATCACTTGAACCAGTTGCTTCAATTTGTTTTTTAGTTTTTTTAGTAGTTACCTTATCGTCTTCACGAGTTTCTTTTGCGGTAGTAACATCTCCTGGATCATCAACGTCTTTTTTCTTAAAGACTTCAACTTTCTTTAAGGTCTTATTATCTCTCAACTCGATATTTTGACTAAATACTTCCTGAGAAGTAATATGAACCAAAACGGTGTCAGCAACCAAACCTACCGATCTAAAGATAATATGGTGGTCTCCTGCCGGAAGAGATAGACGGTAATTACCATCAAAATCTGTTTTAGTACCAACTTGCGCTTCAATGGCATAAACAGAAACAAACCCCAATGGTTGTTGTTGTTCATTTTCCAATTTGAAGACTTTTCCTTCAACGGTTCCGTCTCCGGCACCATCCATCAATGAGTTTGCATGCACCATTGCAGAACAGCAAAAAATTAACATTGACAAAACAATCGATTTCATATCTACCAATTTTTTGGCAAAGGTAGGTCAGTGATTTTCTTCAATTAAGCAATAGAGGATTATCAAAATGTTAAGATGACTTAATATTAAATTAACATTGGAAAATTTAAAACTTAACTATGCATTAATAAAGCCTTAATGTCTAATGAAAGTATCCTCCATAATTTTGGCAACTCAACTGATTAGAATTAAAGATAAATGGAGGGAAAAAAGATATTGATTGTCGATGATGAAAAGGACATCGTGGACATGTTGGCGTACAATTTTGAAAAGACCGGAATGCGCGTTTCAAAGGCTTATGACGGGGAGTCAGCGATTGAACAAGCCATTAATAAACGTCCCCATATTATCTTATTGGATGTGATGTTGCCAGACATTGATGGGATTGAGGTGTGTGAGCAGTTGAGAAAGAAGGCTATTTTACGAAACACCCTCATTATTTTTCTATCGGCCAGGGGTGAAGATTACTCACAAGTTGCCGGGTATCGAGCTGGGGCTGACGACTATGTTGTGAAGCCAGTTAAAATCAAAATTCTGATGCACAAAGTAAAGGTTCTGTTGGAGCGAATTTCCAAATATGAAGAACCTACCTCGGAGGTTGGGCTTAGTATTAATCCCGAGCGTTTTTCAGTTTTTCAAGAAGGTAAAGAGACCATTATACCCAAAAAAGAATTTGAGTTATTGGCACTCTTAATGAGCATTCCTGAAAAGGTTTTTAGAAGAGAAGAGATCTTGAGCGACGTATGGGGTGATACCGGAACGGGAGATCGT
>JAKSBJ010000316.1 GCA_022361195.1 Flavobacteriales bacterium | reverse complement strand
CTCGGCGGCGGCACGGCGGGAATGAACGCCGCACGGATGGCAACCGGCCTGGGCGCGGATGTAACCGTGCTGGAGGTCGATCGGGATCGGATGCGCTTTCTGGACGTCACTCTGAACAGCGCTCACACACTCTATTCCACCGAAGATCACCTGATGGAACGCCTCCCCAGAGTGGATGTGCTCGTGGGCGCAGTGCTGGTTCCCGGGGCCAAAGCCCCCAAACTGATCCGACGGTCCATGCTCCAACGCATGCGGCCCGGCAGTGTCCTCGTGGACATCGCCATCGACCAGGGAGGCTGCGCGGAGACATCGCGCCCCACCACGCATCAAGATCCGGTCTACACCCAGGAAGGTGTGGTACATTACTGCGTGGCCAACATGCCAGGGGCCTATGCCCGCACGGCATCTCAGGCACTGAGCAGCATCACCCTGTCCTATATCCAGCTGATTGCGGACCTGGGACTCCAGGAAGCCTGCCGCCAAAACCCGGATCTCCTCTCGGGAATCAATGTCCAGGAAGGCGAAATCACCTGCAAAGCCGTGGGGGAAGCCCACCAAATGCCCTGGCAGGAGCGCTGATCCACAAACCGATCTGCAAAACCACCCCGGAATCCACGTTTGCTTTTTCTGTAAACCCATGTAAAAGAACTAGAGGATCCTTCAGGCAGTATGGCGTTTGCATCCGCCTGTTTCGCAAACGTCCACACGGCCCGGGGCGGCCGAATCGGACGGCCACATGGATGGATTCGATGCGGAAATCGATGCAACGGGCAAGATCCCGCGGCAGCAAAGAGAGAAACCTATGCCAAACAATATCATCACATCGGCCTTGGAACCCATCGTCAAGTGCCATCGCCAGCAACGATTGCGCAAAAAACTCACCTTGCTGTGGACGGTGCTCGGAGCGCTGGGCCTGAGTTATGGCTGGGCGAAATACCAATGGGGTTGGGATCACGGCAGCGCCGTGCCGGTGTTTCTTGGCACATGGTTGGTCGCCACCCTTGTGGTATGGATCGGGCATCGACGCAATCAACCTTCCATGCGCAGCATTGCGCGAAAAATCGAAGAGGATCACCCCAAACTGGAAGCCGCGCTCCTGACCGCGCTGGATCAGGAACCCGATTCTCAATCAGGCGAATACCATATCCTTCAGACCCGCGTCATCCGCGAAGCCCTGGAAAACAACCTCAAGGAACCCTGGGAACAACCTTTTCACATCCAATTGTTCATGAGCGGCGTCCTCCGATTCGCCAGCCTCATCATCGTCGCGCTGGCGGCCTATTGGATGACTCAGCCCGGCAAGGCTCCCCGCAGCTCCGCCACTGGCAGCACCTTCAAGGGCGAACTCGCGGTGGAACCCGGCCATCTCGAATTGGAGCGTGGTGACGCCGTGGTCGTCACGGCACGCTTTGGCAGGAAAGTCCCCACCAACGTGCAATTGGTCATGATGCCCT
>JAKSBJ010000330.1 GCA_022361195.1 Flavobacteriales bacterium | reverse complement strand
TTGATCGGCTTTATATTCACCAACTTTTTCAAGATCGAGGATAGTGTGTTTTTCAAGCTCTCCATCTTCATGATCAATTTTGTAGGTCGTTAAAAATCCTCCGAGACCATCTTTATGAGCTGCAGGAATTCCATCTTCAGCACTTAAGTTGATATTTTTTGGATTGTCAACAAAAGCTACATAGTCTGCTGCCTTTCCGTCCAAATAAGCAATACTCATTTGTCCCCCACCTTGTAAACCAGCCTGGTTTTTAGGAAGTTTTTTCATCCACTCCAATTCCCCTTCAGGATTTAGTTTAGCAGCAATTACATTAGAGAAGTGATACACCATTTTTTGTTGAGGACCGTAAAATTCATTTCTCGCGTATTGACGCTCACCAACAATGTAAATACTTCCATCTTCTTTTACCATGAAGTGAGTTAGGAACAAGTCTAAGATTCCAGCTTTTCCTTTTGCTTCTCTTTCTTCAACTGCCTTTTTTTGACGGTCATTAAGGTTTTGTTTGATGAAGTCTTCTTCAAAATCGAAGTTCTTTTGCTTTGTCACTTTTCCTTCACTATTAATCTCAAAATATAAAATCCCATTAGCGTTAAAGGTCATTGCAGCACCACCAAAAGTCATTTTGAATTCGTATCCATTAGCGTAAAAACCGCCACAAACAAAATTTCCTTTGTCATCTTCGGCGAATTTCATGTTACGGACCAATTGCTCTGCTGATAAGTTAAGGTTGGAAGTACTCAACTTTCCACCTGAAACAGTTATTAATTCATATTCGGAAGTTACTCTGTTAGTAATAAGCATTTTTGCATCTCCATTACTACCAACGGTGTAAGCTATGTTGTTCATTTCTTTTTCGGTATAAGGCATTTCTACCTCGTCTCCCCAAATTTTGTTCATGTCTTCATCAAACACATAAAATCCAATGATATCATGGTTTACATTAGCATCTTTGTTAACAGGAGTACAACGGTAGCTAATCATGGTTTTAGATTTGTCGAATGATTGATAAACTAAAAACTTGTTTCCTCCAACT
>JAKSBJ010000127.1 GCA_022361195.1 Flavobacteriales bacterium | reverse complement strand
TTGTAGTCGCTTTTGCAGATACTTTATTTAGAGCTGATTTTACAATTGATCCAGAAGTAGAAGGTGTTTTGTGGGTAAAACAAATCGACGATCCATCGGCTTTTGGAGTAGTGAAATTAGACGATGAAGGTAACATTACTGACTTTGTTGAAAAACCAAAAGAGTTTGTTTCAGATTTGGCGATGATCGGAATCTATTACTTCAAAGATGGAGCTCGATTAAAAGGGGAACTACAATACCTCATTGACAACAATATCATCAAAGGAGGAGAATATCAATTACCAGATGCTTTGAGGAACTTAACCAATCAAGGGGTTAAATTCAAAACCGGACAGGTTAACGAATGGCTTGATTGTGGAAATAAGAAGGTTACCGTGCACACTAACCAAAGAGTTCTTGAATTTGACAAGGATAAAGAACTCGTAAGCCCTAAAGCAAAACTGACCAACTCAGTTATCATTCCTCCATGCTATATAGGAGCTGGAGTTGAAATTGAAAACTCAGTAATTGGACCTCACGTTTCAATTGGCGCCGAAACGAAAGTATCTAACTGCGTTATCGTCAATACAATTATTCAAAAAAACAGTGAAATCGAAAATGCCGTATTAGAAGATTCAATGATTGGAAATCATGTAAAATTTGATTTGGATGCATTGGATGTGAGCATTGGAGATTATTGTGAGATTGATCAGTGATTCGAGGAATAAAAAATAACGTACTAATGAACTTATTGCTTTTCATGGCAATAGGTTCATTTGTTGTTTCCTGTGGTAATAGTAAAAAAGCCGCAGAAAAAGAACATCAGGCAAAAAATGAAGCTGCTGTAGAGAATAAATTCAAGGAAATTTTTCACGAGGCTTTGCTCGAAAAGACAATTGGACATTACGATAAAGCAATTCCAATGTTTGAACAATGCCTGAACCTGGACCCAACTAGTTCGGCCGCACATTTTGCTTTGTCTGACCTTTACCAAAGACAACAAAACTTCAACAAGGCCATGCATCACGCTGAGGAGGCCTTTAAGTTGGATAAAAGTAATAAATGGTACAGCATGCATTTGGCCGATTTACACTATGAAATTGGCAACTTTAGTCGTTGTGCTGATCTTTATGCCTTGAGCATTGAAGATGAAAAAAACATTGACGTTAAAAAGCGTTACTCCGAGGTATTGATTTACGCAGCTCGTCATCAGCAAGCCATTGATATTTTGAATGAGATTGAAGTAGAAATGGGAAAAGTTCCCGAAATCAGCTTAACCAAACACGACCTTTATCTTGAACTAGGTGATATGGATAAAGCCGAAAATGAACTCACGACCTTAATTGAAGATAATCCGTCTGAAATTGAAAACTACCTCATCATTGCAGAATATTTTATTAATACCAATTATGCCTCCAGAGCTGAGAGTATTTTAGAAAAAGCTTTGACCATTAACCCCAAATCGGGTGATGTGCATGTTTTAAAGGCCGATTTAAGTTTAAGATCAGGAAAGGTAAAACAAGCCTTGGACGAACTATCTATTGCCTTTGATGATCAGGATATTTTATTGGATCGAAAATTAGATTTGGTTGAGGGGCTTTCTCGTTTTGCTTTTGACCCTACCAATCCAGATGGTAAGGTTTTGATTGAAGGAATTGGAAAATTGTACGATCAAATTTATGATGAAGATGCTAAAAATGATCAGTTGCATAAGCTATACGGAATGTATTTGCAACGGCAAAGAAAGCTCAAAGAAGCTCGTCATCAATTTGAACTGAGCACACAACTAAAACCCGATTCATTCTTTTCATGGAGAGAGTTAATGAATTTGGATTACCGTTTAAATGATTTTGAAGCTTTAGAAACGCACACCGAAAAGGCCATCGAACTTTTTCCGGCTCAACCTCTATTTTACCTTTTAAGTGGCATAGGCTCTTATCACCAGCAGCATTATCAAAAAGCTGAAGAATGGCTTTATTTGGGGAAAGATTTAGTCGTTTCTGATCCTGAATTAAGTTCAGAATTCCTGTATCATTTAGGGAAAATGAAATGCCTCCAAAAAAAGTATGATGATGGTATTTCTTACTTCCAGGCAGCTTTGGATGAGTTCCCTGAAAATGGAAAAGTCTATAATGAAATGAGTCATTTCTTAATCGCATCTGGTAATGAAAATCAAGCCGAAGAGGTGATTAATGAAGGCTTAAGTAAATACCCACAAAATGCGTTGATTTTAGATGCAAAAGGAAATCTTTTAATGTCCCGGAAAGATTATTCTGCAGCTCTAAAGCTATACGAAAACGCCCTGAAAAATGACCTTTCTAATCCTGATATTATGGAACATTACGGCGATGCTATGTTCCTCACAGGAGAAGAAGAAAAAGCCGTTGGTTTATGGAAAGATGCCGTTTTTCACGGTGCTAATTCCGAACTAATTCAACGGAAAATTGCTGACCAAACATATTATGAAAAGTAGAAAAACCGCTATATATACATTTTTCCTCGTTCTGCTGAGCAGTTGCTACCTGGTTTCTTGCGGAAATGGAAAAGACGCGGCGAAAGATAAAACTGAAAAGTGTAAAAAGATTAATGATAAGGATCTAGGAACACACCTTTTTGCGAAGGATACAATTAAACCTGATCATTTTTACACCAAAATAGGCGTTGACTTTAAAACGTCCAAAGAGGATCGTTCATTTACCTCATCCGTTAAATTAAGAACCGATTCGGCCTTTTCCGGAACCATTAAACAACTTGGGGTAATTGGTGCTACTTATCTCATTACGGTTGATTCTATGATTTTTGTGAATAAGCTAGAAAAATGCTATTTCAAAGAACACCTTGACTATGTTTCATCCCTCTTTGGAACAGAGGTTGAATTTGACTTTTTTCAGGATTTGATTCTAGGACTTCCTTTAGGTTTGGATCCGGATGTACAATACAAACAAATTAACTCTAAAGAAAATTACATCCTTTCTTCACACAAAAAGGGGAAGTTTAAAAAGTTAGAAAAAGATAAAATCAAAGCAAAGGATGAGGGTATTTTTATTCAATACCATATGGACTGTCAAACGCTCGATCTCGAAAAAATCCGCATTCAGGTTCCGACTGATACCACTGAAATCATCATCAACTACAAAGAAAAAAAGGAAGTAGACGGATTTATCGTTCCGGAATTAACCACCATTTCGATTATCCACCCAAGAGACTCCATTCAAATTGAATTGAATTACGGTACTGTCAAAATCAATCAACGAAAAAGAGTCATGATCAATATTCCTGATTCCTACAATGAATGCCCTTAAATACATATCATTCTTTTTACTATTAATTAGTTTTTCTGGTCTGAGTCAGGAAAAGGAAAGTGATCGTTTGAAGAAGCAACAAAAGGAACTTCAAAACAAGATTAACTATACCGAAACACTCCTCAAAAACACGGCCTCAAGTCGCGAGAATTTAGCGGATAACATTGGACTCATTGATCGTAAAATTGAGTATCGAAAAAACCTATTGGACAATTTAGATATTCAAATATCTCAACTCAAAAACGATATTGCTGAT
>JAKSBJ010000212.1 GCA_022361195.1 Flavobacteriales bacterium | reverse complement strand
GGTCGATACCGTCGCCGACGGCCTGTTCCGCCGCTTCGACCGAGCCCACCTGTTCCCAGACGTCAACACCCGCTGCATGCAGCTGATCAATCCAGCCTCTGTCCGGGTGGCCCCAGTGGAATGATACGGCGGCTGGCCGCATTTCGCACATCAGGTCGATATGTTCCTGGGTGGTGTAGATGCTGATGAAGTTGACGTGGAACGGCTTTTTGGTGCCCGCCTGTACGCCCGCGACGAGCATCTGCACGCCTTCCGGCGGGATGATGCCGACCCCGGCGATGGAGCCCATGGCGCCTGCTTCTGAAACCGCAATGCCGAGTGGTGGCGTCATGCCCGCAAATGCCATTCCGGCCTGTGTCAGTGGCACGGCAAGCCCGTACTTCTCGGTAAATCGTGTCGAAATCATCTTGTTTTCCCCCGCTATTGCCCTTTGAATGAAAATTCATCGGCCGGGATCGAACAAGGTCACCACTTGACTGAGAGTGCACTCTGAACCCGGCCGGGCTGGAAATCATGAAGGTGAGTGATGTTGCATCCGGTGCCACAGGGCGGGGAATTGCCGGTATTTGATACGGTCGGGCAATCAGATCCCTTCGGCTACTGGCATGACACGATCTGCAGCAATTTCACCTCCCTTTCCCCGGAACAGCAGGGGGACGGCGAAGACTTCCACGGCACCATCGCCATGACGCAAATGCTGGGTGCCTGCAGCATGTCCACCATTCGCTCTGGCGCCCAGATCGTGCGACGCACGCCGCAGGATATCAGCCACAGCCCCAGCGATACGGTTTTCGTGAATTTCCAGCTGGCTGGCAGCAGCCGGATTTCCCAGCGGGGTATTGAGACAAAAGTTCCGGCGGGTTCCGTCGTGCTGCTGGATGCGCGTCGTGCCTTCGCCATGCGGTTTGATCAGGGGTTTCAGCAGGCGTGTCTGCATTTGCCGGTGGAGGAAATCACCGATCATGGCGTGCGCTGCGGCGAGGTGCTTGGGCGTGCCCTTTCGCTGGAACCCGCACTGCGTCAGGAATTGCAGGTCATGCTGACCGGGCGGGCAACGCCCGATACAATCGGCAGCATGGTCAGTCTGTTACTGGCCGGAATTGCGGATACCGGGGATTTGCGGCTGGCGGATCAGCATCTGGCTCTCATCCGGCAATTTGTGGATCGCAATGCCGCTGACCCCGGCCTGTCGCCCAAGGGTGTGGCGGATCACTTCCGGATATCGGTCCGGCACCTTCACAAACTGTTTGCCCGCTCGGATCAATCATTCGGCCAGTATCTGCTGTCTGAGCGACTGGTCATGGCGGAGCAGCTTGTCAGAAACTCCGAACACTCGATTTCAGAGATCGCAACCATGGCCGGCTTCCGAAGCGTCAGCCATTTTTCACGGGCTTTTCATGCACGTTATGGCATGGCTGCACGGCAATACCGGCAGGCCTTCGATCCCAAATAGAGGGATTGATTAGAAATCATCGTCATTCCATTCTTCATCTAATGCCTGAGGTGGAGGTAAGTGGCCGTAGAAGGCTTGAAGATGAAGATGAATG
>JAKSBJ010000233.1 GCA_022361195.1 Flavobacteriales bacterium | reverse complement strand
TTGCAGGTGCTGGAGAAATCCGCGGATGCGTTTCAGAATAAATATCAGGGGCAGGTGGCTGGCCTGTCCGGTGACGATCTGCATGGTGCATTGCAGGATTACGAGGCGGCACAGGATCGGCTGGGGCGGCTGATGGCCTTTGCCTTTCTGCACTATGCCGGTGACATGGCCGATCCGGAACGGGGACGGTTCATGCAGGTGATGCAGGAACGGGTGAACGGGATCACCGGTAAAAGCCTGTTTTTCTCCATTGAAATCAATCGCCTGGACGAAGCAGCGATGGCGACGAAATACGAAGGCTCTGCAGACCTTCGCCGTTACCGGCCATGGCTGGACGATATTCGTGCCATGCGGCCCTACATGCTGTCCGATGATGCCGAGCAATTGCTGCACGACAAGTCGGTAACCGGCGCGGCCGCCTGGATCCGCCTGTTCGCCGATACGATGGCGCGGCTGACATTCGATCTGGATGGCGAACAATTGCCGAGCCAGGTGGCCTTCGACCGTTTGACCAGCGCCGATGAAACGGTGCGGAAAAAGGCGGCAGATGCGATCAATGAAACACTATCGACGAACATTCATACATTCGCACTGATCACCAATACGCTGGCCAAGGACCGGGACATCGAGAATTCCTGGCGCAAGCTGGAAACACCGGAACAGTCCCGGCACATCCTGAACCAGGTGGAACCGGAAGTCGTTGGCGCGCTGAAAGATGCGGTCGTCGGCAATTACGCGCAATTGTCCCATCGCTACTACGCGCTGAAAGCCCGCTGGATGGGCATGGACGTGTTGGAACACTGGGACCGCAATGCGCCGTTGCCGGATACGGGCGGGCGCCGCTATTCCTGGTCGGATGCGGAAACCATGGTGCTGGATGCCTATCAGCGCTTTTCGCCCCGACTGGCGGATATCGGGCGTCAGTTTTTCCAGAACGCCTGGATTGATGCCGGTCCCCGTGCCGGGAAATCACCGGGTGCATTTGCCCATCCGACCGTGCCGAGTGCCCATCCGTATCTGCTGCTGAATTTTCAGGGCCGGGTCCGTGATGTCATGACCCTGGCCCATGAACTGGGTCATGGTGTGCATCAGGTGCTGGCCGGGGA
>JAKSBJ010000271.1 GCA_022361195.1 Flavobacteriales bacterium | reverse complement strand
TTTCAATCAAATTACCTGTTGGTTTAAAAAGATTTTGTGCTTACCGTCTTGGATTTGAAGAAAGTTGCATAGCTGACTATAACTTTAAAAGTAAGCATAGAATACAAATTGACATTTACTTACATAAAGGAAGACCGCATGTTAAAAGAAAACCAGTGATCTATTTGTACTCTGAGGAGCCCTTAAGTGCTAATGTTCAGCTTGATCCGCATGGTGAATTTACATTTACCTATCCCAAATATAATGATGGTTGGGATGTAGAAGTCTCTGTGGATGGACAGCTGATTGATAAATCAAATGATAAGGAGTATCCTTACCTCTTCTGGGAAGCAGAGTCACAAGATGTTATGTATCAAACTAATGGAATGGAGATTGAAGGTTTTTTGATAAAAACAGATACGACTTTAAGCTTTTTAAGCAGATCTTTAGATCAGCTAGGATTTAATGCTAGAGAAAAGACTGATTTTTTGACATTTTGGGCACCAATTCTCGAAAGAGATCCCTATGCGCTTATACAATTTGTAATTGATGATGATTATGAAAAAAGGATCGCATCCTTAAATATTCAGCCTCAGCCTGATAACCTTCGACGCGTTTATATGATTTATTCACCTTTGGTGGATTCAAATTTTGAAATGACAATTATTTCTCAGAACTTGGTAGGAATTGATCGGGAAGGTTTTTTCGTTTTGGAATGGGGAGGTGGTAAAATTGACTTAACAGATCTAAAACCCTAACTATGAAAAGTTTGTTTTTAGTTTCTTTCCTTATTTCTACTTTGGCATTCGCTGAAAAGCTACCCGAAAGGATAGCTTCTAAATACGTCGTGGTGTCTGATAAGAAGAAGGAAAATGTTCCGGACGGAACTGTACGCTTAAAGGGTACAATACATGTAAGTGGAGAGTATTTTTTGGGAGCCAGAGTAAGTACTCCTAATGCTCAGAATTTTGCGGAAGTAAATGGAAGTGGTACTTATGAAATGTATCTTTCTCCATCGGATACATTGGTATATTTCTTTAAAGCAGGTTTGGAAGAAATCGTTGTTTCTGACTACGATTTTAAGGAAGGACATGAGGTTATAATTGATTTTTATCCGCAGATACACCCAGATGTTATAGAAGTGGAGAAGCCCGTTATTTATCTCTATTCTGATGAACCGCTAACAGCTACAGTTAATTTAGAGTCTAAAGGAGATATGACCTTCACTTATCCTGAATACAATGAAGGTTGGGAGGTTCAGGTAAATGAAGATGGAAATTTGACCGATTTAATTTCAGGAACAGAGGTACCATATTTGTTTTGGGAAGCAGAAATGGAAGCATTTGACTTTGGAGACGATCCAAATGGAGCAATAGAAGGTTTTTTGATACATACAGATACCACAGTAGCCTTTTTGGAAAATGTACTGGAGCAAATGGGACTAAATAGTACCGAAGCTGCTGATTTCATTACTTTTTGGGGGCCGAGATTAATTGAAGAAAAACATGCCTTTATTCAGTTTAAAGTTGATTTGGAGTACGCTCAAAAAATTGCAGAGATTAATATTAGTCCTGAGCCTGATCACATGAAAAGGATTTACATGGTATTTACACCACTTGAATCAGAAGATGAAATAGACTTTGATTTCATAGAACAAAGTCTTAAATCCTTTGAAAGAAATGGTTTTGTTGTATTAGAGTGGGGTGGAAGTAAGTTGCCAAAATCATCATTGTATAAAGCGATATGATGTCTCGGATTCTAGTTTTAGTACTGACTATATTTTCTTTTTTCACTGCTTATTCTGAAGGAATTGAAGCAGGACTTCCTCCACATTATAATGTTATTTCGGATTCTTTGGTTTCAAATATTGAGGAAGGAAAATGTATTGTTAAGGGGAAAGTGTTTTCTGGTGAAGATGGAGTATCTAATGGTCGAATCTCAAATTTGGCAGGCACACATTCAAGTAATACAAATAAAGATGGAGAATATGTACTGATGCTTAATTCTAGTGATACTGCCATCTATTTTTTTGCAGATGGATATGATGAAGTGGTCGTTTGGAATTACGATTTTAAAAGTCAGCATTTGGTTGAGATTAACTTTTACACTGCTCCAAATTTCATTATGGATGTTGAGGAAAAGCCTGTAATTTATCTTTATTCAGAGAAAGAACAAGCGGTTGAGATTAGTTTGGATTTAAAAGGAGAAATGACCTACGCTTACCCAAAGTATAACAATTCCTGGAGTGTAGTGGTAGAAGGCGATAAGCTTGAAGTAGGTGGGCAAAGTTATCCATACTTGTTTTGGGAAGGAGAACAGCAGAATATGCGCTTTGCGTTGAACGAGGAGGGGAAAATTCCTGGAGAGTTGTTAAAGGCAGAAGAGGTTCAGAATTATTTGGAGACCAATCTGGAGAACTTTGGTTTTAACGCAACTGAAAAAGCTAATTTTATTACTTATTGGGCACCAAGGATGCTTAAGTATGAGCAATTATTCGTTCAATTTTTGATAGATGAAGAATATGATGAACTTATTGGAGCGGTAAAAACGGTTCCGGAAGTGGATCAAAAAAGAAGAGTTTATGTCTTATTTGCTGATGCTAAATACCTGCATCAAAACAAAATCGCACCTTCCAATTATCATATCAAAGCAGTTGATAGAAGTGGGTTAGTTTATATCGAATGGGGTGGAACTGAGTTGTCAAGTAAGACTTTTTTGTTTTTTTAAAATCAGTTACTTATAAAGCCCTTTCCTTAAACTAATTACTTAGTTCCACAATAAATAAATGCCGGTGGAATGTTGATCGTAGCGAATCCCATTTTAAGATTTGGAAATTTCTTTTTAATCAACTTCTTAGCGTTTAAGGAATATTGGTACTGAACGTAAACTCCTCCGTCCTTCAAAGCTTCATAGGACTTAATAATGATCTTTTTACGGATAGCATCGGGAATAACTGCTAATGGCAAAGAAGACAATACTGCATCTACCTCTTCAATACCGTGTTCTTTCATCACCTCGTCAATCTCATCAGCCGATTTATGAAGGATAATCAAACGGGAATCATCAAATTTCTCCTTTAACATCTCATAAAAAGTGTCATTGAGCTCAAACAAAATGATTTTAGTATCCTTCTTAGCTCTACGCAGTAATTCTGAAGTAAAAACACCTGTGCCAGGTCCTAATTCTAGAATAACAGAGGCATTTTCAAAGTCAATGCGGTCACACATCTTCTTTACTAAAAAACGAGAGCTTGGAGCAATTGCGCCAACTTGTTTTTTCTCTTTGAAATAAGTTTTTAAAAATCGTCTTCCGTGTGCTTTATCCTTAGTGGTCACTGACTATAGTAGATTTAAATGTCCGTTATTAATTGTTCCTAATACTTTTCCTTTGAGTTCTTTCCCAATCAAAGGCGTATTCTTAGATTTTGAATTTAGATCAGCTTTTTCAACTGTCCAAACTGTCTCTGGGTCGAACAATGTCAATTCTGCCTTTTCTCCTTCTTCTAATTTTCTGTCCAAACCAAATAAATTTCTTGATTTGGTAGAAATTAAGTTGATTTTCTCTTCTAAACTTAATTCTTCAATACCGTTCAAAGCAGGAAATAGCGTCTGTACACCAATCATTCCAAAAGAAGCGTGATCAAACTCTACGTCTTTGTGTTCAACATCCTGTGGTCGATGATCTGAACAAACAGCATCTATGGTACCGTCTTTTAAACCGGCTATTAAGGCTTTACGATCTTCTTCTGAACGCAGCGGAGGAAGAACTTTATAGCTGGAATCAAATCCAAGTACTTCATCCTCATTAAAAACCACGTTTTGAACGTAGCAATCGGCTCTAACCTTTAATCCAGTTTTACGAGCTTCTCGAATCAAGTCAACACTCTTTGCTGTTGAAATACCACTAAAGTGGATAGAGGAGTCAGTATATTCTAGCAATGAAAGGTTTTGTTGAACCATTAAATATTCGGCAATAGCAGGAATTGACTTTAAACCTGTTAAAACACTGGCTTTACCTTCATGCACATATCCTTTACCAAAAATGCTCTTATCCCAAGGAAAAGAAATAACCCTTCCGTCAAAGTTCTTAGAATAGAGTAGGGCACGGTACATAATTCCTGCCGCAATGTGTTTATGATCATCGGTAAAACCAATTGCTCCTGATTGCTGCATTTCATACATCTCAGATAGGTTTTTCCCCTTCAACTGATCCGTTATCGTTCCATAAGGGTGAATCTCAACCATTTCATTTTGAGAGTTCCCCTTTACATATTCAATTTGCGATTTATTAGACAGTGGTGGTTGAGTAGCTGGATTGAGTCCTACAGCGGTAAAACCTCCTGCTGCAGCTGCTTTTTTTCCAGATTCAATATCTTCCATTACTTCATCTCCAGGATCGCAAAAATGAACCTTTGCATCAAACCATCCACAAGAAACATGAAGGTTAGGAATTTCAATTGTCTGATCAGCGCTATCAGCAATCTGATCTGCAATTTTTTGAATCGTTCCGTCTGAAATTAGTAAATCGACTACTTTCCCGTTGTGACTGCTGCCACTGGCAATTAGCTTACAGGACTTAAGAAGTATTTTCATATTGGCTTTGACCGATTTAGGTTCTCCACAACTTGAGAAGAAGAATTTCAATCGCTATAAAAATCAGCGCTAAAATAAGCAGAATTCTCCAGTATTCTGAAGCCTTCAATTGATTAATTTCAATCTGTCCTCCGTCGGATGTGTTTAACTTCTCAATCTTAGTCCAACCAGCCTTTTCAAATTGACCAATTAAGCTTGTTTCATCAAAGATATTAATCCATGATTCAGCCCGGTTATAATTGAGTGCAATGGTCGAGTTAAAACCTTGAATTTCTGAATTTGATTCAGATGTGTTGTCTGTTAACTCATAAAATCCGGCCAGCTTGATGGTGTTTTCTAAATGACTAAAAGAAATAAAACGAGCCGAGTTAGTATTGATGATTTGAGGAATAGCGTCAGTTCCGAATTCCTCATTAACAATATGAATTGGATTTTTCTCTGATACTTTTTGGTTTAACGGATAGTTATCTTCTTCACCAATGGTCATGTAAAGTGGTTTTTGAAAAGATGAAGTTTCTGCAAAACGCAAAAAGGTGGCAGCGAATAAAGCGTGATTTTGAAAGTTTGTGTATGAAGGATCCATACTGCTTCCCAATAGAATGATACGTCCATTAAAAGCTTTTGAATAAACCATAAATGGATCATTCTGATTTGCTCCAAACAATGTCATAAAGTTTTGGCTGGAAGTGAGCTGATAGAAATAACGATTAAAAACCATCGGAGCCTGATAGTTCTTCGGAGTACTTTCAAAAACACCCGTGTACAAAGGATCTTCTGAATTAAAATAGTTTAGACTAATGTTCACTGAATCCAAATGAGAGAAGGAAGGGAGGTTTCGTTTGCTGAGATAGGAATTCCAATTGGCAAAATCCAAATCTTTACCAGGAATTAAAACGACAGAGGCACCTCCTTTTAAGGCTTCATCACACAAATCCATGATACCATCTGGAATTCGGTTAATATTCTGGAAAATAATCAACTCCTTGTCTTTCATATCCTCCTGCGTTAACTGATCTACTGTAACGGATGATGCTTTGTAATAATCATCTAGCACATAAAGTTGTTCCAAATTGCGATTCTTATCTTCAGGAGATTTGACAATTAAAATTTCAACAAATTCTTTGATGTCATAAGTGAAGTAAAAGACATCATCAAAAAATAACTGACTCGTAGTAACACTAATTTCGCCTCTTTTCGTTCCTGCGGTTCGATCGGTAAAGCTGATTTTATCCTCGGTGTAAGAATTGGCAGGAATACTGATTCGTTTCGGTGCAGGGTCCGTGTCATTAATGCGTAATCCAACACTTAAATCGTTTACAAGCTGATCAGGAGAATTTTGTACTCTAAAATAAACGTCCACTGGTGTGTTGGCCCGATGAACAGGAGTTTCAAACCAAACAGAATCAATGAAAATGTTGCCTTTTTGCTGGGCATTTGTTTGGTAAAAGAAAGTTGATACTTCTTCGGATGGTAATTCTTCAAAACTGGAAGTGCTTTGTTGAAAATCACTAAACAAAAAGATACGCTTATTTCCTTGTTCAGCATTGGCGCTCAAGAGATCAATCTGCAAACCAATAATTTGCTTTAGAGGAGTCGATTTTGCAGAGAAATCTATTTCCTTTATCATTGAAATCACTTCGTCTTTTGAGTAAAATCGCTGATGAGTAGATAGTAAGTCACCTGTTAACAGATTTACTTTTTCGTTATTATCGAGTGATTTAACCAGCTCAATCGCCTTATTTTTTGCCTCGTTGAGTAAATTACCATCTTGTCCTTCAGCCTGCATGCTGTAAGAATTATCTAGATAAATAGAGGTAATGTTTTCTGTTGCAGTTCCTTCGGCTGCTGGAATAAATGGCTGAGCAAAAGCGAAAATGATAGATGCCATTGCTAATAATCGACTGAGCAGAACCAATAAATGCTTTAAACGACTTCCTGATTTAGAATCCTCTGTTACCTCTTTTAAAAACTTAACTCGGGAGAAGTAAACTGTTTTGTAACGTCTAAAATTGAATAAATGAACTATGATAGGAATTGACAGTAGTGTCAAAGCCCATAGAAAATTCGGATAAACGAAAATCAAGTTCATATTACAAATATGCTAATTCGCAGTCAAATTCTTATTTCAAATTCAGATCATTATTTATGCCAATTCCAAATAAAGCAAAATCGTACTTACAGGGATCAACTGGATCCAATGCCTGTAAAACGTTCATGAGCTCTTCCAAAGCCTTCCAATCATTCGCTTTTCGCTTTAAAAGGCCTATTTCTCGAGCGACATTCCCCACATGAACATCCAGAGGTACATAGAGTTCAGCCGTAGAAATCTCATTCCAAATTCCAAAATCGACCCTCTTTTTGTCTTTTCGTACCATCCAACGTAAAAACATGTTAATTCGCTTGCATGCCGAATTCCGTAGAGGATTCGAGATGTGCTTTTCACTTCTTTGCTCGTGTGGAGTCAGTAAAAAAGTGTCTCTAAAATGAACGATCTTTTGCTTAATATCTTCTCCTTGCGAAAAGGTATTTTCCAATCCTCCATGATTCTGATAAATGGACTTAAGTGCATTTAAAAAGAAATGAAGATCACGCGCATTAAAGGTTCTGTGAACAAAATCCAGTCCTTTCTTTTCTTTCTCTGAAGCTTCCATGGTAAATCGATAGGGCTCATGTCCCATTATATCCAATAGTTTTTTACCATTTTTAATAATGCTTTCGCGTTTACCCCAGGCAATGGTGGCTACGATAAAAGAAATGATTTCTATGTCTTCTTTTTGGTCGAGTAGGTGTGGGATGGAAATAGGATCGTCTTCAATGAACGAATGTTGGTTGTATTCCTCAACCTTGACATCCAAAAAGTCTTTTAATTCAGTATTCATCAAACAATCAGTCCATCTTTCATAACCAGCTTAACATCGGCCATATCCGCCAACTGGTTATTATGTGTGACAATAACGAAAGTTTGATTCATTTCTTCTCTCAACCTAAAAAAGAGGTTGTGAAGCTCTTGCGAATTGGTAGAATCCAGATTACCAGATGGCTCATCCGCAAAAATAACATCCGGATCATTGATTAGGGCTCTTGCAACTGCAACTCGCTGCTGTTCACCTCCTGACAGTTGAGAAGGCTTGTGCTCAAATCGATCTTTTAACCCTAAAAAATCGAGTAGTTCTTGAGCCTTTTTAGTGGCCTCAGATTTGTTTCTGTTTCCCAAAATGGCAGGGATAATCACATTCTCAACAGCCGTAAACTCAGGGAGTAACTGATGGAACTGAAAAATGAAACCTAAATTCTCATTTCGGAACTGGGCAAGTTTGTTACTGCTCAAGGATAAAACGTCTGTATCATTAATGTAAAGACTTCCCGATCCTTGGTCTGGCTTGTCTAATGTCCCCATTATTTGCAATAAAGTTGTTTTACCAGCTCCTGACGAACCAACAATACAAACTACTTGTTGGCGCTCGACCCGAATATCAATTCCTTTTAATATTTGAAGATCACCAAAGCTCTTATATATTCCTTTTGCCTCTAACATTGTGCCTAAAAATAAGTAGTTTTGGCGAGCTGATTTATCAAAAAAGCTTAAAGTTTCAATTTAAATGGATGTTGTGTTAGACTTCAAGGAAGGAGACAAAATAGCGGTTCTTAACGAAACCACTCGTGGTGTTGTACTTACTGTGCAAGGCAATCGGGTGTTGATTTTAGATGATGATGGCTTTAAAAGAGAGTACCCTTCTGAGCTTTTAACGATGCATGCAGATGAAGCTGAGTACAATTTGGGAGATGAATTGCAGGAAAAGCGAATTGATGCCAAGTTGAGAAAAGTACAGCAATCTAAGTTTGAAGCAAAAAATGCTCGATTACCACATAAAAGGTACATTGATCTGCACATTGAGCAGCTTCGCGACAATTTTGAAAATATGACCAATTTCGAAATTGTTCAAGTACAAATGGAAGCGTGTAAAACCTTTATTCGTCGATGTTTGAATAGAGGAGATAAGAAAATTTACATCATTCACGGAAAGGGAGAAGGTGTCTTAAAATCAGAAGTGCTTCATTTTCTTCATAAACTTAGAATTGAACACGATATTAATTTGGAATTTCATGATGCTCCTTACAACGAATTTGGTATGGGAGGGGCAACAGAGGTGATCATTTATTAAAGATGAAAAGATTAGTTGTTTTGTGTATAGGTTTAATCACCTTTTCTGCGGTTTTTGCTCAGGAGGTAGATACTAATATGGTAAAGGAACATCTTGAAAAAATCGTTCTAACCAAAAAGCCAAGGAACTTTAGAAATATTGAAGTTTTAAATGAAGTGGCTAATTATATTAACCTGACTTTTAGCAAGTATTCGGATTCAGTTTGGTTTCAAGGGTTTGAATATGATTCAACCGAATATAAAAATGTGATTGCCTCTTTCGGTCGCCAAAATAAGGAACGAATTATCATCGGAGCGCATTACGATGTATGTGGTTATCAAGATGGGGCTGATGACAATGCGAGTGGTGTGGTTGGTTTATTGGAGTTAGCTCGCTTACTTGGGGAAACAGATTCTACTTTACTCAAATACCGAATTGATTTGGTCGCTTATACGCTTGAAGAACCTCCATTTTTTCGATCAAAGCTAATGGGAAGTTATGTCCATGCCGAATATTTGAACTCAAACAATATTCCAGTTAAGGGCATGATTTGTTTGGAAATGATTGGCTATTTCAAAGATGAGAAGAAAACACAAGATTACCCGATAGGTCTTTTAAAACTGTTTTATGGAAGTCGAGGAGATTATATTACAGTGGTTCAGAAAACCGGGAGTGGTCGATTTGTTAAGGATGCTAAAAAAAGCATGAAGAAGCAAAAATTGGTAAAAACCAAAAGTTTTAAAGCTCCTAAAAAAATGGGAGGAGTTGATTTGTCGGATCATCGCAATTACTGGCACTTTGGCTATGATGCTCTCATGGTCAATAATACGGCCTTTTACCGCAACAAAAACTACCACGAAAAATCGGACAAATTAGAGACTTTAGACATTAAACGGATGTCTGCAGTTATTCAACAGGTCTATAACTGTTTATTCGATATCCGTTGATTTTTCAAGAAAATCTACTGACAGCTCGTCAATTTTTTTAAATTAGTGTAGTTAAGTATTTATTGATCAGGCTTATCCAACGCTTGGATTTGTGTTTACGTCAATGAATATGAACCCTTGTATTGTCCATGAAAAAAAACTTGACTAGATATCTATTCATACTTTTATTCTCTTTGCCTTACTTTGCCCTCGCAGATGAGTATTTTGTAACTACAAATGCCGATTCTGGACCGGGCTCGTTAAGAGCGGAAATTGAAAATGCCATTAGTAATGTTGGTTCGGATACCGTGATTATTGATGTAAGAGGTATTATTGCTTTAGAAAGTCCAATTGACATTGATGACGGCGGAGCTTTAACGGTAATTGGTCCACATGCAAAGCATTTAACGATAAGAAGCGGCTCTTCTTTTTCAGATGCCGGTCCACTGATAGACATTAATAACGCCAAAGATGTCACGATCCAATTCATTCGTTTTGAGGAGGGGGATGTTCCAAGACGCTTTGTAGAAATCGATGAATATTCAGGGAACATTCGATTTAACTCTTGTGTTTTTGAGGGAAATGAACTTACTGCAATAGGAGGAGGGGCGATGTATATAGGGAATCCTTACACTGGAACTTCAGGAACGGTTGAAATTAATGCTTGTTCATTTATTGATAATATGGCAGCTCAAGGAGGAGCATTATTCGTTGCTGATGGTAATTTAACCGTAAGTAATTGTACTTTTTATTTAAACCAAGCACCTTTGGCATCAGGAAATGGGGGTGCTGTCTATGTTGAAAGTACCGCTACTGGACTGGCAAATGTCAACTTTAGACACAATACATTTAAGGATAATGTCGCTGGAGGAAGTGGAAATGTAGTTCATGGTGATGGTAATCCAAACATTTCATTTACCAATAATGCAGGAGCGGGAAATGGTTTTCCAGATCCACAGTTTACCGGTACAGTTAATTGGGGATCGGGAGGTGGAAATCGCTTTTTATCCATTGGTACTGGGAGTGTCCCATTTGTTTTACTTCCAAGTGACATTGATGGTTCATCAATATTTCCTGGCTTAAGAGATACATTATTGGAAGATGGCTATGGACTTAAATATTATACAATTGCAATTACGTCAAGTAGTTTTATCGATGCGGGTGAAGATGTATCATTGGATGAATTTGATTGCCGACGATCACCTCGTGTAGCTACTTTTGGCATAACTCTTCCTGATGCGGGAGCTTGTGAGAGAAGTAGAAGGTATGTCAATTCCTCAGCAGGAGGTATATCTCCTGGTACATTAGAATGGGCATTAGGCTTATTAGCTGTAGATTCTTTTGAATATGTTGAATTTGATTTCCCAACGGATGAAATCATTGCTCCAGACAACAATTTGATTGTAAACAACAAATTGTACATCGATGGTTTTAGTCAACACAACAGCGCTGTCCCAGGTCCTGGAACCTTAGGTAGTTCGGGAGTTACTCCAGCGGAGAATTTAGTGTATATAAATGCCAGTGGACTTACAAACGGTGTAAATCTTCCTGGGGGAACGGCAAATGGTTCATTCGTAACTGGGCTTAGAATCACAGGTAGTGATGAAAACGGAATTCTCATCAAAGCTGATGATGTAAGGGTTTTTGGATGTGAATTGGGTATAACAACTACAGCTGTATCATCACCTAATGATAATTCCGGAATTTCAATTGATGCTGATGCCGCTAAAATTGGAGGAAGATTTCATTGGGAACGGAATATCATTTCTGGAAACGGAGCTATCGACCTAAATAGCAATATAGAGATTGATGCTGCTGCTACAGGGGTTATGTTATGTGGTAATTTTATCGGAGTGGCGCCCAATGGCACTTCAGCTATTACAGGAGATAACGCCTTGGTTAACGTCGAGATTTATGGATCAGGGACGTTAATTGGAGAAGCTATTCAAGGGTGTCGAAATCTCATTGGAGGAAGTCAAATTGGGATCGAGGTTTCAAATGCAACGAATACAAGAATTTACAACAATTATATTGGACTCACCTATAATGGATTATCCACTATCCCTAATTCAACCGGAGTTTTTGCTGCATCAACGGGTGGCGGAAGTGATTTAAAGATTGGAAAACCTGGCGAATTAGGAAGAAACGTGATTAGTGGAAATTTGTCAAATCAAGTTCGAGTTGGTTGGTTCAACGGGGTTGAAATTGCCAATAATTATATTGGAACAAATGCCAACGGAACAGGAACGCCTTTAGGATTGATGGCTTTGAACGGAATTTTGGTTGATCATGGTTCAGCCAATAATGTTGCCGTTGGAATCT